>JAVYAJ010000287.1:0-26638 GCA_032229885.1 Candidatus Anammoximicrobium sp.
AGCCTGGGGCAACGCCCCAGGAGTCAGAGATGATCGCAACCGTGTTGGCCGAAGGCCAACATCAACGTGTCACCGTGGCCCAGATGAATATGGCCTGCGGCCAAAAGAGGCACGCGCGCGGCGCCAGCCCTGGGGCGTTGCCCCAGGCTACGGTGATCGGAGGCCTTCGGCCAAACAGAATCGGCGCCTATCGGCGCTCAAACGCGCAACAGTCGAAGCGGTCGTAGGTTAAGAAATTGACCGCGTCTGCCGGAACCTGCCAGGCCGACGCCATCCCGAATCCGGACGCCACGAACGCTGGCGATGCACGCCGGGTCGCACCTGCGGCGTATAATACATGCGCCGTTTGATGTCCGGCGAAACGGCATTGTCTATGTATGCAAAGACTGCCGGCCCCGTGCCCCGTATGCCGCCGTGTCGCACGACACACCGACCATGCCAGATGGAAACAGAGACTCCCGCCGATCGCGTCACGACGACGCACAGGCATCCGCTTCTCGGCTTCGCCGCCACATCGCCTACGAAGCGGCTCGCCTGATGTACAGCCGCCAAGAGTCTGAATACTACCGAGCCAAACAAAAAGCGTCGCGCCGAATCGGTCAGGGCTGGGTCAAGCCGGCGGATCTGCCGAGCAACGCCGAGATCCGCGACGAGATTCAAGCCATGGCCCGGCTGTACGAAGGCGAACGACGCGGCGAAAATCTGAAGGCCATGCGGCTCGAAGCGCTGCGGATGATGCGACTGCTGGGACGATTCCGCCCACGGCTGATCGGCAGCGTGCTGACCGGCCACATTCGGCAAGGGTCCGATATCGACCTGCACGTCTTCTCCGACAGTGTCGAAGCCGTCGAACTGACGTTGGACGAGGAAGGCATGGTGTACGACGTCGAACGCAAGCTGGTCCGCAAGCACGGCGACGAGCGGGTTTTCACGCACATTCACATCCGCGATCGCTTTCCCTTCGAGCTGACCGTCTACGCCTCGGGGCTGGCGCATTACGTCTTCAAAAGCTCGGTCACGGGCAAGCCGATCGAGCGGGCCAGCGTGACCGAGCTCGAACAGTTTCTACGACGCGAGTACCCGGACTTGGATCTGGCCGAGGCGGTGCGGGCGATCGCCGAACAGGTCGACCGTTTTCAGGTGTACGAGGCGCTGCTGTTGCCGTTGGAGAACGTCAAGCAGGATCTCCGCTACCACCCCGAAGGCGACGCGTTGTACCACAGCTTGCAGGTCTTCGATCTGGCCTGCGATGAACTGCCTTATGACGAGGAATTTCTGCTGGCCGCACTGCTGCACGATGTCGGCAAAGCCATCGATCCCGCGAATCACACCGCAGCCGCGCTCGAAGCCTTGACCGATCTGATCACGGAGCGAACGGCGTGGTTGATCGAACACCACATGATCGCGCAGCAGTTGCTCGACGGCACGCTTGGCGCCCGCGCCCGTCGACGCCTGCAAGCCCATGACAGCTACGACGAGCTGTTGTTGCTCGCCCGCTGTGACCGTCGCGGCCGCCAGCCGGGGGTCGAAGCGTCCGAGTTGGAACAGGCCTTGGAATACATCCGCGATCTGGCCGTCCAGTTCGGCTGAGCCGCGGATTCATACGTCCGAGAGGACGCGGCTCGAAACCAACGCCCGAATCTCAGACGCGCTCAGTCGATGCAAATCAATACCACGCTGGATGGGGATACTGGAGGGCCACGCTCCGTCGTGGCCGCCCCCGTGTAGCCGCCCCCGTGTGGATGCGACGCAGCGCGACGGACGCGACGGAGCGCGTCCCTCCAGGGCGGCGTTCTTTTCCGTGGCCCCGCCCCGCCATCGCGTTTGCCATCATGTCGTGTCCAGATCGTTCATCTGGCAATCTGGGACGACTTCCCGTTTCATGTCCGATCAAGTCTGATTGCTGGCACAGGTCAGCCCATCGCCACTGCGACCCGCCGGCTCATCCGAACAACGCCCCCAGCAGCGCGTCGGTTGCCGCGGCGCGTTCCGACTCGTCGCCGCGCCGCTTGGTCATCGCTCGCAGCGCAGACTCCAAATCGTCGTCCACCGCGTCCCAGCCCGCGAACGCGTCGCCCGGCGGCGCGGGCGCCGGTTCGGCGGCGCTCGCCCGACCTGCGTCGGCCAGCGCGTCGGCTCGGTCGGCCAAGACGCCGCCGGACGCCGCGCCAGCGTCGGCAATCGCCGTCGCGGTCCAAACACCGAACGGCGTTTCCGCAGGCGCCGGCGCACTGTGGCTGGTGGCAAGCGCCGCGTGAGCAAATTGAATCGACGCGGCACCGGAAGCGCTCTCGCCTTCGCCACCGCCTGCGCCGAGCGAGTTCAAGCGGTTCACGACCGCCAACACATCCTCGGGCGTGATCCTGCCGTCGCCGGTCGGATCCAGGTACGGTGGTTTCGCGCGGCCCGGGGAAAGCGGGCCTGCGCCGTTCGCGTTCAGATAGTTGACCAGAATCAGGGCGTCGATCGGCGAGATCTTCCCGTCTCCGTTGACATCATGCCAGTCAGCCGGGTTTTGGTATTCAGGGCCAGAGATTCCGCTGACCACCACGGATACCGTCCCGACAGACGTTGCACCGCCTTCGTCGCGCACCGTGTAGGTAAAGCTATCGGTCAGTGTCTGCCCCGTCGCCAAGGCTCGCAGCGTTGGCGACGTCGTCGGATCGTAGGCAAACCCTCCATCGGCATTCATCTGAACCGCCGCGCCGCGCTGGCTGGTGATCGCTCCGGCCACCGCGCGCAAGGCGGCATCGTCGCCGTCCGGATCCACGTCGTTGGCCAGCGCGCCGGCGGCCGGCACGGTCAGGACTTCCGTCGCCAGCGTCGCATATTGATCGGACCCGGCCACCGGCGGCGAGTTTGCCCCGGTCACGGTCACAGTGGCCGTAGCTTTGGTCCACAGCCCCGAGCTATCCGCCACGACGAACGCAAACGTGTCCTTCATGGGCGGGTCGCCGGGCCGCATCGGGGCCAGCATCGGCGAGAAGCGCGGGTCGTAGACGAACCGGCCGTCGGCGTTGATCGTCAGCGTGGCGCCCAACTGGCTAACCGTGTCCGAATTGCTCACCAGCACTTGGATCGGCTGGCCCTCCGGATCGGACGCATTGCTCAGCAGGCCGGGGACGGCCGAGCCTGGCCCGCCGCTCAAGATCGCGTTGTCCGGCGTCGTGTAGGGGACGGTGCTGACCACCGGAGGATCGTTGACTCCCGTCACGATGATGGTCACGGTCGCCAGATTCGACGCCAACTGACCGTCCCAGGCCCGATAGGTAAAGGTGTCGGTCAGCGATTGTCCATCGGTCAACTGCTGGAAGGCAGGCACTCCGGTCGGATCGAAGACGAACGAGCCCTGCGCCGCGTCGATGACGACCGGCGCGCCGCGGGTGCTGACGAGGTGGTACTGGCCGTCCCCATCCGGCGTGGCATTGTCGATAACGACCGATAGAACATCGCCGTCGACATCCACATCGTTCGCCAGAACGCCTCGGCCGGCGACCCGCAGCACCGTGTTCTCGTCGACGATCAACGGCGGATCCCCGACGCCGGGATCGTTCATCGCCACGGGAGCGTCGTTGACCGGATTGACGGTGATCTGGAACGACCCGTTCGCGCCTTGGGGACCGGGCAGCCCCGTGTTGCCCCGGTCGTTGACGGCGACCGAGACCGTATCCGGGCCGAAATAATCCGGAGCCGGCAGATACAGCACGCCCGCCGGATTGTTCAAGGTCGCGTTCAGCGCGCCGAGCGTTCCGGTGAGCACCACGTTCGCGGTCTCGTTGCCCACGATGTTGCCCAAGCCTAGACCGCCGGTGATGCCTGCGTTGACCCGCAACACCCCATGTTGCACGCTCAGCGTCACCTGCAACGTCGCGCCGGGCGTCTCGTTCGCGTCGATGTCGCTGACCGCGATCGGACCGACATAGGCCGACGTATCCTCGTCCAGCGCAAGCCCCACAGGCAGGACGACCGCCGGGGGATCGTTCATCGCCACGACGGTGAGGTTCACCGTCCGCGAGATCGTCGACGGGCTCAGCGGATCAGCGATCCCCGTCTGCCCGCCATCGCTGACGGTGGCCACCAACGAGTCGGCGCCGTTGAAGTTCGACGCCGACAGATAGCTCAGGCCGTGCGTCGCGGCGAACGTCGCGTTGATCTGAGCGGGCGTTCCCGACAGGCTCACCACGGCCGTTCCGTTGCCGGCAATGTCGGCCGCCGTCAGTCCGCCGCCGATGTTCGTCGCTACGGTCAGCGCCCCATGGGCGACCTGCAGGGTCATGTCCAGCCGCCCACCCGGCAGCGGTGTTTCATCGACGTCGATGTCGCTGACCACAATGCCGCGAATATCGCCCGGTTCGTCCTCGTTCACCGAGACGCTGGTCGGGGCGGCGATCTGCGGGCCGTCGTTGACGGCCACCACCGTCACGGTGACGGTGCCCGTCGCCTCGCGAGGATCCGCCACGCCGTTGGTCAGGCCATTGTCCCGGACGCGATACGTGAACGTATCGATTCCGTTGAAGTTCGCCGGCGGCGTGTACGTCACAATGCCGCTGCTGAGCGTCACGACGCCGCCCGCTGCGCTGGACGGACCGACGCCCGCCAGCGTCAGCGTCTGCCCCCGCTCGTCGTCCATCGTCCCGGCCGGCGCTGTCGGCCCGGGCGCGTCGTTGGCCAACAACTGTGCCGCCGTGAACGTCCGCGCCGTGTCTTCGTTGGTGACGCCCGAATCCGGCTGCGGCGCCGGTGGGTCGTTCACGGGCGTGATCGTGACGGTGACGACGCCAACGCCGGTTTTCGCCGGCGCGCCATCGTCGATGATCGTGTAAGTGAACGTCGCCGTGCCGTTGAAAAACGCCGGCGGCGTGTAGATCACGTTCGTCCCGTCGAAGGCCACGCTGCCGTGCGAAGGCACGCCGAACCCATCGGGCACGATGCTGATCGTCTGACTCGACTCGTTGGCCGGTCCGGGCGCATCGTTGGCCATCAGCACGCTGGCGGCGACCGTCAACGCGGGCCGCGCCGGGTCCGTCGGATGCCGTTCCACCATGGTCAGCGCATCGGGCCGCGCGAGCGGCGGATCGTTCACCGGGCGCACCTCGATGGCCACCGTGCCCGTCGTCTCCAACGGCCCACCGGCGCCAAAATTGCCCTGGTCGTTGGCCAGCACCACCAACTGGTCTGGGCCGAAGTAGTCCTGCAAGCCGCGGTAAGTCAAGCCCGGTCGGACCCCGTCGCCGGCGAGCGTGGCGTTCAATTGGTCGGGCGTGCCCGTCATGGTCAACGCGGCCGTGCCGTTGCTCAAAATCTGTCCGGCCGGCACGCCGCCCGTCACCTGGGTGCTGACGGTCAGCGTCCCATGCAGCGCGGTCAGCGTCACGCGGACCTGCCCCGTGCCCTCCAAGGCGTCGACATCCGTGACCGTGATCCCCAGCCCGCTCAGGCCCTGGTCTTCATCGACCTGGACCGGCTGAACCGCGGGAACCGTGACCACCGGCGGATCGTTGACCGCCGCGATGTTGATCTGGATGGTCTTGGTGTCCGTCTGCGGATCGTTGTTGCCGCCCGAGTGCCCCAGATCATTGGCCACAACCACAAGCGACTCGGCGCCGTTCCGGTCGGCAAAGGGCGTGTACCGCAGCCCGTTGGGGTCGGCCAGCGTGGCGTTGATCGCCGCCATGGGCGCCAGCAAGGTGACCGATCCAGTGCCGTTATCCTGGATTTGAGCCGCGGATAGACCACCGGGCACGCTCGGCGAGACGGACAGCGTTCCCAAGGTGGCGCCGAGCGTCACCTGGATGACGTTCGTTCCCGCGTCGGGGTCGGCCACCGAAATCCCGCGAATATCCAGCGTCCCATCCTCCGGCATGGTGCGCGTCGTGGGCACGGTCAATACCGGCGGGTCGTTCACCGAGGCGACGTTGATGGTCAAGGTGCGTTGCGCCAGGCCGACGCCGCCGGCGCCGGTCAGGCCTTGGTCGTTGGCGTCGATCCGCAACAGATCCTGTCCGAAGAACTGCGGGTTGGGCTGGTAGACCAGTCCGCCGGCGGCCGTCAAGGTTCGGTTGATCTCGTCCGGCGTCGCCGACAGGATCACCGTCGCCGTCCCGTTGCCCGAGATGTCGGCCGGTTTCAGATACGTCAGCCCCAAGTTGTCGCGCACGGTCAGCGTGCCGTGGCTCACGCGCAAGGTCACCAACAATTCGCCGCCCGGCGTCTCGACCACGTCCGGATCCAGGATTCGGACCTCGCGGATATTCAGCCCGCCGACCACGCCTTCGGTCGTATCGACGGCGGTCAGCGTATCGGGCGTAAACATGATCTGGGGCGGGTCGTTGATCGCGCGGAACCGCAGATTGACGACGCGCACCACGTTCACGCCCCCCGCGCTGGGACCGCCGCCCGTGTTGCCTCGGTCGTTGACCGTGATCACGAGCGTAGTGCGCCCGTTGAAGTCCTGTCGCGGCGTGAAGACGGCGCCTTCGAGGGCCGCGTTCACGGCGGCCTCGCTGCCCCGCAGCGCGACGTTCCCCGTGCCGTTGCCGCTGTGGCTGACCAGGCCCGCCGTCGTCGCCAGCGTGAACGAGCCGTTGTTGGCCACGAGCGTGACGTTCAGCGAATTGTCGACGGATTCAGCCACATCCACGTCGGTGACGGCGATCCGCGTGTTGTTGGCGACCGAGAAGACCACGGGCATGTCCTCGTCGACGACGATCTCCGTGGCCTGCGTCGCCGCGGGCGCCGTGATGACCGGATCGTCGTTGATCGGATTCACGATGATCGCCACGGTCTGCGATACGTCGACGCCGCTCGCCGCGCCGGTGCGGCCGCCGTCGTTGGTGTGCACCGTCAAGTTCACGGGGCCGCCGTTGTTCAGGCTGTTGAAGTCCCCGTTGGGAACGGTGTATGTCACCCCGGTCGCGGCCGCCAACGTGGCATTGATTTGGGCAATGCGGCCGACCAGCGCGATGCTGTGCGTGCCGTTGCCCGTGATATTGGTCACGCCGCCCGGCACGTTCGGGACGACGGTCAGCGTGCCCCGGCCGGCCGGAATCGAGAGCGTGACCGTTAGATCGGCGGGTCCCAACTCCTCGAAATCGACGTCTTGGACGCTGATTCCCGTGATCGCTCGCGAGGCGCCCGGACCTTCGTTCAACGTCTGCAGGCCGGGAACCGTGATCACCGGTAGGTCGTTCACCGGCCGCACGGTGATCGCGACGGTCTCGGTGTCCGAGGTGACCAGCCCGCTGCCGGTTCGCCCCTGGTCGTCGGCGTGGACAGTCAAGATGACATCGCCGCCGG
This sequence comes from Candidatus Anammoximicrobium sp., assembly GCA_032229885.1. Lineage (GTDB taxonomy): Bacteria > Planctomycetota > Planctomycetia > Pirellulales > Pirellulaceae > Anammoximicrobium. The sequence continues at coordinate 7,297 of JAVYAJ010000287.1, forward strand.
CCCGGTTGTTGTTGAAATTCCCGTCCGGGACGGTGTATGTGACGCCGCGCGGCAGTCGCAGGGTTTCGTTGATCTCGCTAGGCGTGCCGGTCAAGGTCACCGCGCGCGTGCCGTTGCCGCTGATCCGATTGCCGGGAACGCCCCCGACAACACCGGCCAGGACGTTCAGCGAGCCCTGTCCGGACGGGATGGACAGCGTCACGACGACATGGCCCGGAGGCGAGGCGGCCGCGTCGACGTCGGTCACCCCGATGCCGTAAATCGGCAGGCTCTGACCCGGCCCTTCGTCCAGCACGTGCGGCCCGACGGGGACCGTGACCACGGGCGGATCGTTGACGGCCGCCACGGTGATCGGAATCGTCACGGTGTGCGACAGACTCGGCCCGCCCCCGCTGTTGCCGTGGTCCTGCACCGAAGCGACCAACCGCAGCGTTCCGTTCCAGTCCGTGGCCGGCAGGAAGTGCAAGCCCGTGGCGTCGATCAACGTGGTGGTGATCTTGGCCGGCGAGCCGGTCAGCGTGAGCTGGGCCGTGCCGTTGCCCGTCAGCGTGCCGTTGCCCGTGACGGGCGTGGGATCCAGGCCGCCGGAAACGTCGGTCCGCACCGTCAACGTGCCGGCCGTCGCCAACGGCGCTCCGTTGTTGTCGGTCAACCGCAGCACGACCGTCACCGCCTGTTTGGGATCGACCGGCGTTTCGTCCGCATCGACGTCGGTCACGATCAGCGGGATGTAAAAGTGCGGGTCGTCCTCGTTCAGCGTCTGAGGCCCGGGCGAGCCGATCGCCGGCGGATCGTTGACCTGCAGGACCGAGATCGTCATCGTCGCCTCGGCTTGCTTCGGCCCGCCAGAACCGACGTTCCCCAAGTCGTTGACGTTGACCACCAAGCGCTCTTTCGGGCCCGGCGGACCGGCCACGCTGTAATCGTTGAAGTTCGGCAGCCCGCGGTACACGATGCCCGTGGCGTTGCCCAGCGTCGTGTTGATCGCCTGCGGAGTCCCCGTCAACGAGACCGAGCTGGTCCCATTGTTCGTGATCCCGCCAAATGTCACGCCGCCGGTGACGTTGGTATTGACCGTGATCGTCCCGTGCAGCGCCGTTAGGGTGACACGCAGCGTTACGGGTGCGTACATCGCATCGGCGGCGTCGCCGACAACGATTCCCGGCAACGCCAAATTCGTGTCTTCGTACACGGTATAAAAAGCACCTGGAACGCTCACCGTCGGCGGATCGTTCACGGGCCGCACGGTCAGGTTGATCGTCCGCCTGACGTCCACGCCGCTGCTCCACACCGTGGGGTTGCTCGGGTCCCAACCGTGGTTCCCCAAGTCGTTGACGGTGATCACCAGGCGATCCGACCCGTTGTAGTTCGGCTCGGGCAGATATTTCAGCCCATTCAGTGCGCCGTTGATGGCAGCCTGGCTGCCTTCGAACGCCACCGTCTGCGTGCCGTCGCCGCTGACGTTCGTCAGCCCGGCGAGCGTGCCGAGCGTCAAGCCGCCCTGCAGCACGGACATCGTCACCCTCAGGGATTCCACAACGGCCTCGGCCGCGTCCGGATCGAAGACGGTGATCCCGTTGCCGCCGCTGGACGAGAACGTCAGCGCGACGTCTTCGTCGGTCGCTTGCGCCGACGACGGAACGGTCAGGACCGGTGGGTCGTTGATCGGCCGCACGGTGATCGTCAGCGTATGCGCCACGGACGTGTCCTGGCCGCCATTGGCCGTGCCGCCGTCGTCGCGCAAGACCACCTCGACGTGCGCTTCGCCGTTGGCGTTGGCGGCGAGCTGGAAGGTCAGGGTTCCCGTCGTCGGATCGAGCGTCGGAAGGATCGCAAAATCCGCGGCCGTCAGCGTGCCCGTGTTCAACACGGTCGCGATGAACTGGAGCGACTGGATGTGTTCGTCGGTCGCCGTCGCCGGCCCCGGCGCCATGCCCGTCGCCCACGCGACCGCGGATTCCTGGCCGCCGTCCTCGTCGACGACGAGATCGCCGCCGGCCGTGAAAATCGGCGCGTCGTTGACCGGGGCCACCGTGACGGTAACCGTATCGCTGACGCTGGTCAGCGTCTGGTCCGTTGCCGTCAGGATCAAGACCACCCGCCCGTTCTGGTCCGGCAGATAGTCGAGCGTCAGTTCCGAACCGTTCAGATCGTGCGTCAACGGCACAACCGTGGCCAGGCGAACCGGCGAATACGCGCCCGGGTCCGTCGCCGTCAGATCCGTCGCCGGATCGCCGCGCAGAATTGTGGCGCTCAGCAGCGCGGCGGCGAGCGGATCGGCGTTGATCGCGTCGATCAATTGCTGGGCTGTCGTCGGATTCGCGGGATTGGTGTTGATGTCTACGCTGACCACGCTGCCGGAAACGGTCACGGACGGGCCGCTGGCGTCGCCATGATTGCTGGCCTCGACCACCAGTCGCAGAGCGTTGCCCGCGGGGCCGGGCTGGTTGGCTTCCACCCGGACGTGAACCGCGCCGTCGGTTCCCAAGTCGGTGACGGCGGTCGCAAACCCCAACACGGTCGCCGAGTAGACCAGCTTGTCGCCGTTGCCGTTGTTGATGTCGACGTCGGCAAACATGCCCTGGAGATTCAGGACCGTGGGCAGCGCATCCTCTAGGACGGAAAAGTCCGCTTGCGGCGACACCAAGGTCGGCGGCGAGTTGGTGATGATCCGGATTCGGTAATCCTCGACTTCGCCGCCGACGCCCAAGCCCGACGGCGTCAGGCCGCCGCTCGGGCTCAGCCGAAATCGCGCGTAGGTGTAGAACGGGATCTGCGCGTCGTCGACGCTTTCGGGGGTGGTGATCGTCAGCCGATTCTCGCCCGCAAATACCGGTTGGTTGACGAACACCTGCTCGCCCGCGTCGAACTGGCCGTTGCCGTTCCAGTCCACCCAGGCGTCCAGCAGGCCGTTGCCCGACGCGGTCACCGTGATCGGCGTCCCCAGGCCTTTGACGAACACGCTCTCGAACCGCACGCCGTCCTCGTCGCTGGTCAAGCCGTGCAAATCGGCATGGGGCACGAGCGAGACCAGCGAGCCGGAACTGCTGGCCGTCAGGCCCCGCAACACGCCGTCGGCGACGGCGGCGGCGATCGCCGTCGCGATGTTGGCCGCCGTGGTTGCGGCGTCGCCGCCCAGCGCCACGCGGCGATGGGTGGTGTTGGTCAACACGGAATCGTTGTCGAACTCGAAGACCACGCTGCGCCCGGCGCCGTCCGACATGCGGAACGTGTCGCCGTCGATCAACAGCGCGTACGCCGAGGCGTCGATCCGCACGGGCAGCCGCTGGTCTGGCTGCAAACCACCGCCCAACGTGATGTTGTCGGCGCCGGTGACCTGGACGACGCCGTTGCCCACGTGCGTCGCGACGACCCCGGCCAGCGTGCCCAGCGCCGCTTGTTCACGGATGGCGTCGACAATCCGCCGCGCCACGATCTCGGGCGTCTCGCCCGGATAATACACCAGCGAAACGGCCGGCGGCGCTACGACGCTGCCGCCCGCCAGGTTGAACGTGAACGGGAGGCTGGTCGCGCTCGTTGCCAGCGTGAAGCTTCCCAAGTTGCTGATCTGAGCCTCGTCGCCCGCCAACGGATTGCCGGGCACGCGGAAACTGAGCGGCGCGTTGCCGTCGAGCGACAGGCCGGCGCCGATGCTGATGGCGGCTGCGCCGCTCACGCCCAACAATCCATCCTTCAGCACGACCGCCGTGACGCCCGTCAGATCGCCGCCCGCAACCGCCGTCGCGATCGCCGCGGCGACGCTGTGGGCGATCTGTTCGGGGCTGTCGCCGACCGCGTAAACCACCGGATGGAACGCGGGCGGCAGCGAACCGCTGGTGTCCATCGTGAACGTCGCCGTCTGCACGCCGTCGCTGATCTCGAACGTGCCGTTGTCGACGATGTGCCAGCCGTCCGGCACGCGCAACACGGCCATCGGCAACGGCGCCAGGCTCACCGGCAACGAGCCCGACAGGTCCACCGTGCCGCCGGCGTCGTCGCCGTCGGCCCCTACGCTGGGCTGGCCGTCCTGCTCGGTGTCCAGCCGGCTGCCCAGCCGCAGCGAGGCGTCCTTCAACTGGATGTGCCGCGCCCCGTCGCTGGCCCACAGCGTCGGGAAATCGTCGGCGATGGCCGGATCGTCCGGCAGGTCGCCAAAATCGAAGCTCGCGGCGCCCAGGATGATCGTGAATCGCGTCTCGCCGTCCGGCTGGTTGGCCTTTAGGAAGTTGCCAGCGCGATCCCGAATCCCTGGCGCGAACTCGACACGAATCGCGCCCGGCGTCACGTCTTGAACCGCGTCCGCCGGATCGGGATTCGCTCGGTTGAGCGCAGCGCCGTCCAGGAAAATCGTCCTGCCGCCGCGCAGTTTGGCCGTGGCTGCGAACCCGGCGAAGCCCGTGCGATTGATGGCGCTGATGATCGCGCCGGCCATGTTTTCCGCCGTGAACGACGCGTCGGGAAGATACGCGATCGCCACCGCGCCGCCCGGCACGCCGCTGACCTCCAGGCTGCTCGACAGCCGCTCGAACCGGTACTGAGGCGTCTCGTTCAATTGGATCACGCCCCGCCCCAGATAGACGGGCGTCAGGCCCAGCGAGGTCCCACGGATCGCCGTCACCATCGCGTTGGCGACCGCGTCTCCGCTGCTGGTCGGGCTGAATCCGACCTGAGTCGTGCCTGGTCCAAAGCTCGAGTTGCTGTCGAACTCGAAGTTCACCGCCGGTCCGCCGGCGCGGGTGATCCGAAAACGCTGGCCGTCGGTCACGCCGCTGCGCACCGTGCCGGACAGTTCGGCCGTTCCGCTGGTGTCCAGCGCGCCTCCCGGCGGGACGGTGAACCGCACCAGCCCGTTGCCCAGATAGGTCACTGGGAACGTCGGAAACGCGGCGATGATGGCGTCCTGGATCAGCCGCGCCAGCTCGTCCTGGTTCTCGGTTCCCGTCGGCAGGATCGAGTGATATCGGCTGCGCGTCGGTCCGCTGCGGTCCAGGTCGAACTGGAACGTGACCGAGGTGACGCCGTCGTCGATGACGAAGGTTTCATTGTCCAGGATATCCGCCGTCCCCCCGTCCGGCACCTGCAGCTCGAACACGTCGTCGGGCAACTGCAGCCGCAGGGCGCTGGCGACGCCCGGGCGACCCGCCTGCCACAGACGGCTGGCCGAGGCGTCCAGCACATAGCTTTCCAGGTCCGAATCCGGCGCCTCGCGCAGATAGACAAACCCGTCGCCCAGCGTGGTCGTCCGGCCCAACTGGGGCAGGCCGGTGCGGATCGCGTCGGCGATTCGCTCGGCGATCTGCTCGTTGGTCAACCCGGCGTGGAACGGAATCAAGATATGATCGGCGTCCGGGTCCGCGGCCACCCCGTCCGAGTCGAACTCCCACGTCATCGTCTGGGTTAGTCCGCCGATGGTGTAGTCGATGCTGAACAGATCGCCATCGGCCACGCTCTCCGCGTAACCCGACTGCAGCAGGCTGCTGTTGGCGGTCACGTTCAAGGTATGGAAGTCGCGGCTGCCGATCAGCACGCGGTCGCCCAGGTTCTGAGGCGCCAGCCCCAGCGTGCGGTCGGCGGCCAGCGCCACGTAAATCCGCTGGGCGATCGTCTCGGCCGTGTCGTTGGCCTGGAACGGAATCGTCGTGTTGCTGGGGTTGAACGTGCCGTTGTCGTCGAACTCGAAGACGCGAGTCACGACGATCGTGGCGGTCGGATCCGGCGAATGCGGGTCGGGCAGCGCGGCCGAGATCGAGAACGTGTCGCCGTCGCGGATCTGGCCCGCGTCGACGGCCTGGATGACCAGCGATTGGGGCGCCCATAGTCGGTAACCGCTCTCGTACTCGAACGTGACCACGTTTCCGGCCTGGTCGCGAATCGCGAACTGGTCGCCGTCGGCGACGTTCACCGCGTCCGGCGCCGTCAAAACATACCGATCGCGGTTGTTCAACGTGATCACGTAGGTCCGGTCGATCTCCCACACGCGCGAATCGGGCGTCAGCCGCAAGACTTGGTTGCCCGCGTCGTAGCCCAACACAAAGTCGGACGCTCGGGGGTAGAAATCGTTGTCGGGGTCCGACGGATCGTCGGGCCGGACCTGGCTGGTTTCCACCAGCAGCACGCCATCGCGCGTGATCGACACGGTCTGAGGCGAGACGGTCGCCGGATCGACGCCCGTGCCTTCGATCGGCAGCGGCACGCCCGGGCCGTCGAACAGTTGCAGCGTAAAGTCGTCGAACAGCCGGTCGTCCGTGCGATAGACGATCGTGGTTGCCGGGCTGCGGTCCAGGCGGTCTCCATCGGTCGGATCGACCAGCTCGGCGAACGGCGCCTCGAAATCGCCGCGCTCGACAGCGCCGCGATCCTTGAACACCTGCGCACCGCCGCCCAGGGGGTCCGTCGCCGGGTCGTCCGCCCGAAGCTGTCCGTACACGTCCCGCTCGGGCGCGACGATGGCCGAAGGCGGGATGCCCAACGGCGCTTTGACGACGTTCGCCAGGAACGAGCGGTCGTCGAACCGGTTCACCGAGCTGTCGATCGCCAGCACGCCGGAGACCAGATAGAAGTTGTACGCGGCGGCATCGACGAACAACGAGTCCGGATCCGGGTTGTTGGAGGTGAACGCGAACGAGCCCGTAGGGCCGTCGGTCGTGTTGCCTTGGAATAGGTTGTATCCGATCTCCGTCGCGGGGACCCCCACGCCGGTGGATACTCGAATGCCGGTCTGCAGGTGCGCCAGGATGTTGTTCAGGATCGTGGGACTGGCGGTCGGCCCGACCTCGATCCCGGTCCCGTGCGGCACAAGATCGCCGAAGATCGTATTGTTCACGATCCGACCGTAGGGAACCGGACCTCGAGGGGCGCTGCCGGCGTCGCCGTAAAAGCTGATGCCCTCGCTGCCGGCGCCGGCGATCACGTTGTTCTGGATCACCACGCCCGGCGCCAGGTTCTGCGTGTTGCGATTGGGAAAACCGATGACCGCGCCCGGGTGCGGCAGATCGCTGGTGACCGCGCCGTTGAACCGTACCTCGCGCTCGCCCGCCGCCACGCGGATGCCGGCCTGAGAGACGTTGGTGATCACGTTGGAATCGATCACCACCTGGCCCTGATCACGCGGCCGATTCTCGTCGCCTCGCCGGTGATAGGCCAGCATATTGTCCGCCGGTTCGACGATCAGCACGTCGCTGCCGCGGGCAAAGCGGTCCGCCATGGCCGTGATCGTCACGGTGCGCGCCGGGTCGTTGCGCAGCTCGTCGACCGCATCGATGTCGAACTCGACCCAGGTCCGGCCCGCCGGAATGACGACGCTGGCCGGGACGCGCGCTTCGCTGGCGTCGCTGCTGACCAAGTACACCGTCAAGTTGTCCAGCATCGGCCCGGGAATGCTGACCCGGGCGCGTATCGCGCCGCGCCCCGCGTCCTCGCGAATCGTCGCCGTGCCCGTGCCGCCCGGCGGGCCGATCTTCACGGCCAATGTCCACGCGGCGCCGTCCAGCACGTCGACCGCATCGTAGACCGGGGCGTAAGCCCGCCCGACGCCGGGCGCAAGTCGCACCACCACGGTGTGGGCGCCGTCCAGCAGGCCGTCGTTCACGGCGTTCAGCGTCGTCGTTACGGTGGTCTGGCCGTTGGGCAGCACGACGCTGGATGGTGTGGGGACAGCTTGCGCCGGATCGCTGCTGGTGACGGTCGCCGTCGCCAGGCCGATCGCGTCGCTGCGCGTGATCTGGATCGTCGCTGAACCGGACTCGCCGATGGCGCCGGGCGTCGCGGTGGCGGTGATCTTCGCGCGGATGTCGGCCTTGGCGTCGCGGACTTCGACGAGATCGCCGGCCGAGCTGTAGCCCGCGGCAAAAGGTACGATCGGGCTGCTCTGGGTGCCGTCGATGAGGTTGTCGTTTACGGCCACAATGTTCAGCGGATAGACGCCGGCGGCAGCGACCGGTTCGATACTGCCGGCCGGAACCGTGAGCGTGACGCTGCCGGTCGCGTTTCCGTTGATCCGGATCACCGCTGGATCGAACGTGATCGACACGTTCTGAGCACTGGCGCTTGGCGTGGACAGCTTGACGGTCGCCGTCGTGGCCGTGGGCAACAGGGTCACGCCATCGTGGAAACCATCCTCGCTCAGCACGTGCGCCGTCGCCTGGACGCGCACCGTCTCCAACAAGGCCGGCAGGCCGGGCAATCCCGAATTGCCGGAATCCACCACGGTCACGTTCTCGCGAGCCGGCGTATATCCCGACGCATATCCCGAGACGACGACCGTCTGGTTGCCATCGACAACGTTGTCTTCAACCCCCTGGATCGTGAACGCCGCCATGGCCTGACCGGCGGGAATGAGTATTGAAGCAACGGTAAAGCTGGCCTCGCTATCGTCGTGGCTGAACAGATGCACGATCAAATCGACCGACAGGTCTCCGGTGCGCTCGACCGTCCCGCTGATCACGTCTCCTTCGTCGACGATGGGCGTCGGGATGTCGAAGCTCAAGCTCTGGCGGACGCCCGAGTCGACCACCGTGACCGAGCCGACGCCGCTGGCATGACCGCCCGCATAGGCGACCAGGCGAGCGGTTTGATCTCCGTCGATCAGGAAATCTTGGACCGGGATCAGATCGACCGTCGCGGACGTCGATCCGGCGGGAATCGTGACTTGCACGACGTCTGCCTCGCCCCACCCGCCGCCGACCAACGCGCCGCTCAGCAGCACCTCGCTCGGGTCCAGGCTGGCCACCGTCACGATCAGGTCTCGATCCGTCGGCGAGTTGCGGGTGATGGTGGCGACCGCCGCCCCGGCCGGATCGCCCTCGTCCATCGAGCCCGGATTGATCGCCAGGGTCAGACGCGCCGTGTCGTCGTCCCACACGTCCACGGCGGCCACGACACGGGTGAAGCCGGGCGCCATCGCCTGGACGATGGCCGTCCGCGTCCCGCTGGCCAACAGGTCGTCCACGCCCAGAATCGTAAAGCTCGTCGAGGCCGAACCGGCCGGAATCGTGACTTGGGTCACCGGTGCGCCGCCGACTTGGAAAGCCACCGCGGCCGCGTTGTGAACGGCCGCCAGATCGACCACTAGCGGCTGGCTCGTGCCGCCCTCGCGCGTGACCGTGGCCACCGTGCTGCCACCGGCCTCGGAGATGCCCAGATCCGCGATCGTGATCGTCACGTTCCGGTCCTGCGACAAGGCTTCGACCGTCTTGGCCGAGATCAGATCGACGCGCGCGGTCGTGGCGTTGGCCGTGATCGCCGTGACGCCGAAGCCCGGCAGATTGTTGACGACATTGCGAATGGTGCGGGCCACCTCGGATGCCGGCTGGCCCGACGTGAACGGAACCCTGATATTCCCAACATCGACGGTCCCATCGCTGTCCAGTTCGAAGGTCGCCGCATAGCGTCCGACGATCCGGAACAGATCTCCGTCCCGCGCCGCGCTGCCCGCCGGGGCCACGATCGTGTACCCGGACGCCAGACGGTCGTTGGTGTCGATCAGATCCATGACGAGCAACGGCGGATAGGGCGCGATCGCCGGCCGCACGGCGTTCGACGACTCGACCATCACGGCGTATTCCTCGCTGCGGCGGACCTCCATCTGATAGTAGCCGCTCAGTTGCTCGGGGCGCCGCTGCGGATCCGTGTTGTTGGTCCGTGTTCCCGCGGCCGCTAGATCGCGGACCCCCGTTTCATTGGCCGGGGCCTGCGTCACCAGCTCGCCGCGTTCGGCAAAGCCGATGATGATGTCATCGATGTAAAAGCCTTCGTAATCGTTGCGCATGTTGCGCAACGGCGAGTGCTGCGTCCCCAGGTACGACCATTCGCCGAACTGGTCGACAAATCCCAGGCTGGGATCGTTCATCGAACCGGCCGTGCTGAAGTCGAACCGCAGCATCAACTCGCTCTGTCCCGCATACCTCGACAGATCCACGCGGGCCTGACGCCAGGCGCCCGTGTTGCCATACAACTGCTGGACCTGCTGGCGCACCATCGGTGTCGGATCGTCGCTGGCCAGGCCGGCCGTGGCCGAGTGCGAAAGGAACTTGGGCAGTTCGGCGTCCAACCGGTCGGGACTGCTGAGCATGGCGTTGTTCGTCGCCACCAGCTCCCACGTCAGCCCGCCGTCCGCCGAGACGAACACCCGCGCGCTGTCGCGCATGTCTTCGATCGAACCATCGTCCAACCGTTCGCCCGCAAACGGCTCGGTCTCCAGGAAATAGTTGAAATACAGCGTCGGCTTGTCGCCCGCGGCATAGCCGTCGAGGCTGAATCCGTTGCTGACCAAGCTTCCCAAGGCGCCGCCGGGCAGGTTGTAGTTGTTGCCGATCGCGCCGGTCGACGTGAGGTCGCGCTGGTACTGATAATTGGCGACCCCGTACTGGCCCGACGTCAGCGGGGCGCCGGTCACGGGGTCGACCGAGTAGTAGCGGAGATAGTCCCGGAGATTCGTAGGCGTGACGTAGTTCTCCAGCCCAAAGTACAGGCTGACGCCGCCCTCCTCTTCGCGTTGGTTTCGCGACCAAACCGTCGCGCCGGTATCGGCGCTCTGGACGGTGATCGTTCGTGTGCTCTCGGTCGCCCCGGGGCGTCGGCTGTTGTCGAATGGTTGGTTGATCCCGTGCTGCAGGACATCCGCGACCGTAGCGCCCGAACCGATGTTGGCGACCGTGTCCCGATCCCCGCGGCGCATCGTCGGATGCCAGAGGTTGAAGTCCAGCGGCGAGAAAGCCAGCCCGGTCATCCCACTCACGCCGTTGAGCTGCGCGCTCGTCGCATCGGCGACGCCGTCGCCATCGCTGTCGAACACAGTCTGCAGTTCGCCGTCCGTATTGAACGCGACCAGGTATCCGTTGGCGCTGACCGCAAACAGCATGTTCTTGTAGTAGCTCGGAGACCCCATGCCGTCCGCGTCGAACGCGGCGACGTTCTGCGGGCCGAGCGTCAAGCCCTGGAGGTTGGCGTCCGGCAGTGCGGCGCTCGCGTCGACCACGTTGACGACCGCGCCGTTGCTCTTGAGGATCTGCAGGAATTCGCCGGCGCTGGTCACGCCGTACATGAACGCTCCGCCGAAGAAATCGGCAAAGGCGATTCCAGTCACGTAGCCCTTCAGCGGCACGCCGTTTCCGCCCGCGGTTGTCCGCACGCCAGCGACGATGTTGTTGGCGCCTTCGGTCGCGCTGCCGGCCGTTACCGCGGCGGTGACCAGCCGACTGGCGGCTGCATGGCTGTTGAGCGCGTCGACGAATTGCTGGGCCGTGGCCTGCGGCGTCGTGTCCAGCGTGATGTTGATCGTGTTGCCGAAGACGCTGGTGACCTGCGTCGTCGCATCCGCCCGCGTGATGTTCAGTTGGATCCCGTTGCCATCGGCGCCCGGCGCGTTGGCCTGGACGCGGACGGTCGCCGTCGCCCCCGTGCCGTCGTCGAACGTCACATTGAACCCCGCGAACGTCACGCCCACCGGTTGAATGTTGCCCTTGAATCCGTACAGATTTCGCGGATTGTCCGGCGTCGCCGATCCCGTGTCGGGGTGGGCGCGATACAGCTTGGAAGTGACGGTTTCCTGTCCGAATGCGTCGCGCCCCGTCTGGCGGACGACGTAATACAGGGCATACGTCGGCGCCTCGACGTCGGTGTCGTATCCGATCCGCTCGTAGGTCAGCGCATCCGCGTCGTCGGTGATGGTCAAGTCGCCGAAAACGTAAGGGGCCGTCAACACCGGTGCGGTGGTTCCGGCGCTGGCCCCGGGGATATTGTCCGAGCCGATCGTGTTCAACGCGCCGTTGCCCGGATCGATCCGCACCAGGCGGCCTGCCGTGTTCGCCGCCGGGCCTTGATTGGGCGGGCCCGCACCGTTGGTGATCCGCTGGTAGCCGTACATCTGGCCGTCCGAACGGATCACGATATCCCGAATCCAATCGCTCGAGGTGTTGTTGTTCAAATCGGCATCCGGCATGCTGATCGGCGCACCGCCCTGGAAAGCATTGACCGTGTACAGGCGATCGCCTTGGCTCGAGGTGACGAACAGCGGCACGTCGCCCAGATTGAACGGGCGGATGTTCGTCCCCAGCGCGATCTCGTTCGAGATATCGAAGATTCCACGGGTCTCGACCGGATCGACGGTCAGCCCCCCTTCGCCCGTCGTGTATCCCTGGAAGCCGAGGTGATCCTCGACGATCCGTCGCACGGACGTCATCGGTTCCAAACGCACCAGCTTTTGGGCGTCCGATGCGTTCGCCGAAAAGACGCCTTCGAGCGCCAGCGGCAGTTGGCGATTGGACATGATCGCCACATAGTATTCGCGGTTGGCGCCTTCGGTTAGATTCATCGTGCCCAGGAACGGGTCCAGCAGGCCCAGCGAGCCGCGGGCCAGGTCGTCCAGGTCCGCCCCTTCGCCGGCCAGCGGCTTGGGCTGGTCGTCCTCGATGTTCGACTCGCGGCCCACATAGATCAGCCGTCCCGCCGAATCGTAGATCGCCACCGTGGTGTCCGGACCGGGCGCGCCATCCGCATAGTCGATGTCCAACGTCACGCCGACCACACTGCCGTCCGCCGAAACGCCGGGGATCGCTTGGATCATCTGGTGATCCACCCGGAACCGATACCAGTCGACATCCAAAGCCGTGGACAACTGCCCGCCGACGCTGATCGTTGCCCGATCCGTGGTCAACAGGTTGCCCAAGTCTTGCGCACTGGCAAACGCGTTCGAGGCGTCGCCGACCTCGGCGGTCTCGCCGACCAGCGGCGAGTGCGCGGGCAGGCCCAGGATCTCGATCCCGTCGGTGGCGTAGCGGATATCGGCATAGCGGATCGTCGATCCGGGCAGTTCGTCCACCTGACGCAGGCGGATCTGCAACTGGTACTCGCCGGACGTCAAGGCGGCCCGCAGCACGGTTCCCACGGGCGCGAACTGGTCGACCAGCCGATTGCCCGCGTCCAGCGTCAGCGTGGTCGCGGTCACCGCCGCGATCGTGTACATGCCGTCGTTGTCCGCCGCGCCCGCCGCCGACCCGCGGACGAACAGTTGCTGGCCCGGCTGGAAGCCCTGCGAGACGAAATCCTGCCCCGGCTCGATGCTGCTGACCGTGATCGTGTCGGGGCCGGACGAATGATGTTCGAAGTGAAGGCCGGTCAGAGGCGAGCTGATCAGCTCGGGGCCGGCCGCGCGGACGCGAACGAAATACGTCGCCAACCCGTCTTCGTCGACTTGCGCGGCGGGCAGCAGCACCCTCATTCCCGGGTCGTGCGGATTCAGCGAGTAGAAATCGCCGCCGAGCAGCCCATTCTCCGCCACGCCATACGCCAGGCCAGACAGATCGGCCGCGTCCGGGCCGGTCGAGCGGGCCAGCGGCTGGCCGTCGCGATCGAGCAGCTCCAACGAGCCACGCAGCGTCGAACCCGTGCGGTCCAGGTCGATCCAAACCTCAGTTCCCGGCACGGCCTTGAAGCTATAAACGTCCTCGTCCTGCGGGGCGTCCGGGCTGACGAAGCCGTGGACCTCGAACCCTAGCCGCCGATTTTCATCGCCGCTCTTCTCGTTCGGCGCAAGCCGGCCCAGCCACTCGGCCGTGTCCGGCGTGCTGTTCACGTCCCGGCCGCCAGTCAGCGCGACCTCGGCCTCGTTCGCCACCGCGACGTTGCGATCGTTGCTGAAGCGGTCCAGCTTGACGCTCCGCCACTGGCCGGGCACGGGCGTGGCGCGCGCGTTGTCCGTGTCGGTCTGGGGATAGCCGCGCGGATCGAAGCCCGCGCCAACGGAATCGTCCGTCAGCGCCGTCAGCACCACCGGATGACCCACGGTCCCGATAATCTGGATCGTGCCACCGATCCGGTCTTCGATCTCCAGCGGAATCCCATTGGCCGTGAAGCCGGCATCGGCGCCCTCCAATTTGACCACCAGGCTTTCCGTGGAACTGCTCTGCAATCGCAAGCCGCTGTAGGTGTGATGGTTGTTGACCGTGATCTCGCCGAACACCACGTGCACGATGTCCGTATCGTCCCAGATGCTCTGCGTCGTCAGCTCTTCGGCCCGGACCACCATCCCGTTGATCGCGTTGTCGCCCAAGCGGTTGCCGCGGACCAGCGGGCCTCGATTGGCGTCATACGTCGTAAACGCGTCCCACGTGCCGATCGACGTGCCCACGTCCGGGCGCAAGGTCGCGTTCAGGGCGTTGGCGTTGATGCTGATCGCCGCTCCGGTGTTGTCCCGAATGACGTTGTTGACGATCACGGGCTGCGCGCCGCGCACGTAGATCGCAGCCGGCTCGTTCGCGCCCCGACCGCTGCGCGTTCCGGCGGCGAATCCGGACGCGTTGTGTTCGAGCAGGCTGTTGGTCAGCCGCACGTCCGCCTGGTGGATCTCGATCGGGTTGAAGGACGTTCGTGTGCCGTCCAGCGGCGTCTCGCCGCCGGCATAGGCCACGACCACGTGGTCCAAACTGGCGTGCGACACGTGGTTCACGATCAGCCCGCCCCAGTCGCCGGGCCGTGGCGCCAGCTCGCCGATGCCCAGCCGATCATCGTTGTTCGTATCGAAGGTTCCGCCCGCGCCGTAGCGATCGTCGGCGATCGAGGTGAACACGATCGGATAGCCGGACAGCCCCTCGGCGATCAGGTTCGCCGACCCGCGTTCCAGCTCGATCCGCGATTGGTTCAGCTTGACGACCACTCCGGGATCGATCGCCAATCGCCCGCCCAGACGCGACTGCAGGGATCCGTCCGGCGCCAACAGCGGTCCGCCCGCGTTGCCGACGATCTGTAGATTCTCGGCGATCACGTGGACGATGTCCGCGTCGTCAAAGCGAACTTGGGCATCCAACCGCTCCAAGGGCTGGCCGAGCGCCGTCTCGGTGCGGATGAAGATGCCATTGATCGCGTTGCCGCGAAGATGGTTGCCGTAGATCTCCGGCCCCACGCGGTCCGGCGTCTCCTCAAAGCTGTTCGGGCTGGCCGACATCGCCGCGCCCGTGGCCTGCGTGATCGTGTTGAACCCGATCGCCGGCCGCGCGTTGATCAGATGGATCGGCGCAAACGAGCTTTCCACCGAGTCCACGCGGACCTTGCCGCCGCCGTAAGCCATGTCGGCGTGATTGATCCAGTTCAGATAGACTCCTTGGCCCTCCAGATCCGCGTCGTCGCGCAGGACGATGCCGCCCCAGTCGCCGGGGGCGGCGGGTACGTCCGTCGGATCCGTGTCGCCGCCCACCGTGTCGTCGCGGTACGAACGGAACACGACGGCCGCGTTCGGCGTGCCCAACACCTGCACCGCTCCCGCCGCTCGATTGACCGACACGGCCGATGTGCCGACGTCGATGTTGGCCTTGCGCAGCTTGAGCAACGCGCCCTCGTCGATCATCAGCGTGACGCCCTGCGGCACGATCAGGCCGTCGCCGTCGGGCAGCACCGCGTTCGTGTTGCTGGTCCCGATCAGATAGGGCCGGTTGTCGCCCAGCGTGTCCCGGTCGTTGTCCGCGCCAGCGTTGCCCACCACGCGGACGATGTTCGACCCGCTCAGCAGGCCCGGCGTGCCCGACACGTCGACTCGCGGCACGCTGGTCAGCCGCACGGCCGTGGCCGACGGCGTGAGCGTCGCAATCGGCGCCGCGGGCGGCGCCAGCGAGTTGATGGCGTCGCGGATGGACACGGCCAAGCTTTGCTTTTGCGTTGCCCGCAGCCCTGCTCCCGCGCCGCCGTTGGTGTTGTCCGTGACCGTCAGCAAAGTCGGATGCGCGCCGGCAAACCGACCGGTGAACTCGACGTCGATCGGCGCGAGGTGCAACGGTCCGCCCGTAACGCGGACCTCGCCCGGACGGATGTCGCCCAGACTTTCCAGCGCCGCCTGGACATCCGGCGCGGTGGCGTTGTACGACAACGGCCCCGTCGTCCGGGGCGCGGCGGCGCCGAACGCCAAGCTGAACGTGCCGGACGTAGCCACGCCCGCATACGCCAGACGCTGGATCTCGGTCACGGGGACCGCCACCGCCGTGCGCCCGGCCGTTACGCCGTCGCCCAACACGTCGAACTCGAAGGTCCGCGGCGTGGCGCCGATGTACACCACGAACGAATCGCCGTCGCGGATCACCGACGAACCGCGCGCGGGCGTGACGATCCGCGTTCGCGCGTCGGCCAGCGCGGTCGCGATGCTGTCGTACGGATCCGCGGCAGTCCCCGTTCCCTCCGGCGCGCTGGGCAGCGTGTCGCGCGCCTTGTCGACAAAGATCACGTCGTCGCTGGCCTGGAACCAGAACTCGAATACGCCGCCCGGACGGCCGTCGTGGTCGCCGTCCAGGGGCACGCCGGTCGCATCGACCAGCGACGCGGTCTGGTCCGGCTCGAAGCCCATCCTCAGTTCGTAGTCGCCGTCGGTCAGGCCGCCAAAACCGGAATCCGGCACGTTGGGATCGTAGGCCGTGTTTCCGCGGCTAGTAACGCCGACATAGTAAGTCCCCGGCGCCAACTCGAGCTTCAGAAACGAATCCAAGCCGTAGTAATCGTCGTTGCGAGCCAGGATCTGGCCGTCGCGGCTGAACAGCGTCAGCACCGTGTCCAAGAAACTGTATGGGACGGCCCGCTGGGCCACCGTCTCGGCCTGGAACGTTCCGGATGTCGTGACCTCGAATTGATACAGGTCGATGTCGTTCGCGTCCGGTCGCCACAGACGCTGCGCGTGGACGATGTCGTCGTCGCCGGGATACACGTCATTGGGCGCCCCCGCGCCCATCAACGCCGGCAGGTCGTAGGCGTGGCCCAGGCCGAGCGAGTGCCCGATCTCGTGGAACAACACCCTGAAGAAATCGCCGCCGAATTCGCTGCTGGTCCAACCTTCCAATCCGTCGACGACGACCAAACCCGGACCGCCCAATCCGGCCACGCCGCCGACGCCGCTGGTGATCGTCGGATCGGCAGCCCGCAGGTCGCCCTTGGCGATGGTCGTGCCGAGATCCGGCGTCTCGACGAACTGAATCCCCAACTGCGAACTGTAGATCGCCAGGATCTCGCGCGCCAGTTGCTTTTCTTTCTCCGTAATCAAGTTGTACAGCAGGTTGCCGCTGCCCGGCGGAACCTCGCCGATCACATCCTGAAAGTTGTAAGGTCGGAGTCCGGCCCCGAACGAGGGAAGCGGATCGACACCCAGATCGTATGCCGGAAACAGGAAAGAAATATGCTGCTCGGCCTGAATCCGCCGATGCCCGGGCTCGTCTTCGGCGCCCGGATACTGCGGCAGCCACGTCGCCTGCGGCTCGATCTGCGAGAACACCACCTGGCCGCCCACGCCCAACAGGCCCAGTTGCGTGGCCGTGGCAAAGCTCGAGTTGTCGTCGTCGACGTTCAGCGCGACCGACGACGTGACCTCGACCAGGTACGACCCGGCGCCGTCGACACGGGATACCTCGACGTAGTATATGCCCGCCGCCAGCCCGGTTCCCCCCACCCGATCGGTCCGCTGAACACGTAGCCTGCCGCCGGTGTTGTCTGTAATCAACAGTTTGTCGACGCTGGCGCCCGCCAAGCCGCCGGTGAACTCGATGTCGATCGGCGCCACGTTCAACGGGCCGCCCGTGACCGCCACGTCGCCGGGGTAGATGTCGCCCAACGCTTCGAGCGCCGCCTGGATGGTCGTCGCGTCGGCGTCGTAGCTCAGCGGGACCGTCGTCGTGGGCGCGGTGACGCCGAAGCCGAGCGTGAACGTCGTGCCGGCCGTCGGCGCCCCGCCATAGGATAGACGCTGGAACTCGTTCGACGCGTCGAGCGGCAGCCCCGCGGCGTCCGTCAGAACGATGGCCGTGTCCAGGAATCCGCGCGGCGTCAGCTCGGCGTCCGGGGTGACCGTCACGTGCAGGTCGCCGTTGTCCGGCAGGCTGATCTGGTACACGTCGACGTCCCCGCCCTCGAGCGTCGCGACGTGCCGATACGGATTGTCCGTGTATAAGGCGCCCACGATCGTCGCCGTCGCGCGGGCGTCGTTGGCTTCCTCCGTGCGACCGACCTCCAGACGATAGGTTCCATGCGGCAATCGGTACGGGGTGGCGAGATCGCCGTCGTCGTCGAATCGCAGCACCGCCAGGTCGAGATCCGCATCGTAGAACACGCTGTGCGGTGTGAGGATCAAGTCGTCGCCGATCGAGCCGGTCGCCCCCGTCGCGATCAGCCGGTAGAACTGCCGATCCACGGCCGCCGTGGGCGATAGATCGTCGTCGTTGAAGTAGACCAGGACCTGGTCCTCGGCCTGCGTCAATTTCGCCAGATATCGGATGTCGATCACCGGCTCGTCGCTGCGCAGGTCCGCCAACGGCAGGTTGACATAGCGGCCCAGGAACGAGATCTCCCACGGCCCGAGGTTCGGCCCCGTGACGCGGACTTCGCCCGGCTCGATCGAAGGCAGGGCTTCGAGCGCGGTCTGGATCGCCTGTGCGTTGATCGTCGCGACCGGCAGGTTCGCCGTCCGCTCGCCGCGGAAGATCAACTGGAAGTCGCCGTCGTTCGGCGTGTTCATCATCCGCACCTGGATCCGCCGCGTCACCGGCTGGGGAACGACCGAGATGACCTGCGGCGCCAGGTTCAACGTAAAGTCGATCGTCTCGCGGTCGTCGCCCGCGCGGGCCGGCCGCAACGGCGTCCCCGCCGTGTTCCGCAGCGCATGGATGCTCAGGTTGGTGTAGTCCTTGGCGAACAGCTCGACGCGATAGGTGTCGTCCGGCAGCGTTTCCGCGAACCGCACGATGATCTCGCTGCTGGTCTCGCCCAAGCCGACATAGCCCGGCACAATCACCTCGTCCGCGCCGCTCGTCTCGAGCGTCGTCGGCGCCGCGGCCGAGATGACGCTGGCCGGGTTGCCCAGGGCGACCGACGCGCGCACCAGCGCGGCGGCCGCGGGCGAGCTGTTGATCGCGTTGACCAGGTCCGACGCCGTGTTGCGGGGCGTGGTTGGATTGGTGTTCAGCGTGACCGTGATCTTGTTCTGGCGGACCGCCACCGTCGGCGCCTTGTTGACGCCCAGGTTGGCGGACAGCACGTTGACCTGAATCCCGTCGCCCGCCAGTCCGGGCGACGTCGCCCGGATCAGGACCTCGAGCCCCGGCACGCCAAAGCTGGATGTCGTCTCGGCGCGCCCGG
The DNA here is from genome assembly GCA_032229885.1 of Candidatus Anammoximicrobium sp. Classification (GTDB taxonomy): domain Bacteria; phylum Planctomycetota; class Planctomycetia; order Pirellulales; family Pirellulaceae; genus Anammoximicrobium. The sequence goes on from JAVYAJ010000287.1 coordinate 26,392, forward strand.
CGCCCTCCAAATGCAGCGGGGCCAGCGGCGTGAGAAAGCCGTTGCCGTCGTCGCCGCCGGATAACGCCAGCGGCGAGTAATCGATGTCCGGCGCGGCGACGTCGGACAGCAGGTGGCCGGATCGGACGCGAGCCCGCACGAGCGTGCGGGCGACGGCGTGCTGGTTGACCGCGTCGGCCACCAGCTGGGCCCGCGTGTGGAAGCCCACTACTACGTTCAAGTCGATCGTGATCGTGTTGCCCGACAC
>JAVYAJ010000288.1:0-15325 GCA_032229885.1 Candidatus Anammoximicrobium sp.
CGTTCTCGCCATCAATCTGCCTCCAGCCAAAGGGGAATGGATTTGCCAACCCCTCAGCTTAAGGAAGCCGTCAAGCATGGCACTGATGAGCGCTCACACGCGAAAACGCGCGCCGGCCGAGCGGTCCGACGCTGAACCGCTTGGAACCCGCGCATTTTGGGTCTCGCGCTGGCGTCACAGCCCGGGACGCGGCGAGCTGACGAGTGTTAGGCGCAAAAAATTCAACGCCTCTTTGACGGTGCGAGGGAGCAGGATCTCGGGGTGGCCGACATAAAGCGTCGACCGATCCCACACGGCGTCCGGGCCCGCCAAGGCCATGTGCACGGGCAGCGAGCCCGAGTCGGTTTCGATGTGCGCCGGAAACGGGCCGATCGTCAAGGCATAATCCGTCTGAAAACTCGCCCGGCATCCGCTGGCCAGCGCGCGCACACGGCGAGCGGCCGGCGAAGGCGATTCGGTCGCCGGACGTTCGTCGATGTGGACAGCCGCTCGCCCCGCCGGCCGCGAATCGGGAACGTCGTCGCCCCGTGCCAGAGCCTGGTCCGCGACAGAATTTGCGTTGAGGACCGGATCTCGCAGCACCCATCCACCTCGATAGACGCGACCGTCCGGATCCGCGGCGCTGAGCCACTGGGCCAGCGTGCCGCCGGAACCGCCTTCGACGGTCGCCAGCGTCTGTCCACGCTGGGCCAGCAGGCGGATGACGACATCTTGCAGCGTGTCCTCGTCCTCGCCGAAAACCAGGTTGCCCAGGCAGCGATAGATCAGATCCGCCGTCGGCTGCATGGCGGCGCAGCAGGTCTCGAGATCCGCGGCTTCGGCCGTGATCCGCAGCGTGATCGTCGCCTGGCTGGCGGTGATCCCAACCGTCGGGACGTGGCCGCGCTGGATCAAACCCGGCAACATGGCTTCGATCGCGCTCTCGCCGGCGCCATAGCAGTGGATCGCCCGGTGGCGGATCAAGTGGCACGCTGGGCCGCTGGTCGCGACCAAGGCGGGGCGAACCGACGCGTCCCACATCTCGCGCATTTCGGCAGGCACGCCGGGCAGCGCGAAGATCCGCACCCCGGCGTGGCCGACCCGTGGCGCGATCATGTCGATCCCCGGCGCGGTTCCATGCGGATTGGGTATGGGACGGCTACCGCGCGGGAACATCGCTTGGACCGCATTGCGCTCCGGCATCTGGCGGCCGCGGCGGGCGAAGAGGCGGCGGATGTGGGCGAGCATTTGCGCATCCTGCACCAGATCCACGCCACAGGCCATCGCGATACACTGGCGCGTTAAATCGTCGGCCGTCGGCCCCAGACCGCCGGTGCTGATGATCACGTCCGAACGCTCGATTGCTCGCCGGAACACTTCGCAGCCGGCGGTCAAATCATCGCCCGCCGTGGTGTGAAACAACACGCGCACGCCGCACGCGGCCAACTGTTGGCTGAGCCATTGGCTATTGGTGTCCAGACGTTGGCCGCTGGTCAGTTCGTCGCCGAGCGCAATGATTTCGGCTTGCATCGCTGGTTCATACCCCGCCGTCTGACGAATTGGCCGCCGACGTCACTCTGTGCGGCTGGATCGATCCGACGGCGCGGCCGTGGCGTTAGGGAGCGGGTGGTTGCGGTGCGGCAGGCGCGTTCGCCGGCGACGGTACTGCGTCTGGCGGCACTGCGGCCGCCGGAGGTGCGGCTGCCGGAGGCGCAGTTTCCTGCGGCGCAGCGGCCGGCGGTGCAGGCTCGGCCGGCGTCGCGGGTGGCTCGCCAGCAGGCGACGCAGCGGCGGGCCCAGCGGCCGGCGCCGGCGCAGCCGGTTGACCCTTGGCGTCCGGCGCCGCGTCGGGTACCGCTGGCACGTCCAGTCCTGGGATCTCGGTCGGCACATCCAGCGGATTGGCCAACAAGCCCTGCGCAGCGGCGCCGGCCGCCTGCTGTGCCGGCAATTCGACGACGATTCCGCACTTGTCTTCCAACTGCTGCACCTTGGCGCGAAGCTCGGTCACCAGCGCTTTCATCTCGTTGAATGTGCTCTTTTCCACCTCGCGGAGGATTGCGTCGATGTTGCTGACAGCCGTATCGACCGCGGTTCGCTCGGCGTCCGAGCGGGCGAGCGCCGACAGACCGCCGCTGCCCGGCGGCTGGTCCGCCCCGGGGCCGGCCTTGGCCTTGGACGCCGGCTTCATGGACGCGTCTGGCCCCAACAAGCCGCGTTTGGTCAAGACCAATTGATGCGCGACGCGGCGGCGGGTGAGCAGGATTTGGTAGCCAAGTGGATTGAATTTCGCAGCCGGCGCCATCCCGCCCGGCCCCATGCCCGGCCCCATGCCCGGCATTCCATAGTCGGGCATTCCGTACGCGGGCATCCCACCGTCGGCTCCATACGCGGGCGACGGCATGTCATACGGCATCCCGCCGGGCGCTGGCGTCATGCTGCCCCCGCCGTAGTCCATGCCATACGAGCCGCCGGGTTGCATCGGTGCTGTTTGGGCTTCGGCAGCTTCCTGGTCTTCCACCCGCTGAAGCTCCTTGCGGCAGGCAACCACCGCCACCGTCGCCGCCTTTTTGGCGAGATCCGCCACCGCGAGCTTGGCATTGGCCGGAAAACGCAATCGGCCGAGCGCTTCCGTGGCCGTGCATCGCAGCGAGACAGACGCGTTGTTGTCGGCCATCACGGCGTCCAAAGCGGTCAATACACTGTTGTTCTGACCGGGGCTGCCTAAATAACCCAGGATTTCGACGGCGCGACGTCGCATCCAGGTGTGTCCCCCGGTCGAGCGGCCATCCGGCGGATCCTTGGCATTGACGACGTTCAGCATGGTGTCGATGATCATGTTCTCGGCCTGGTTTCCCGCCAAGCGACGTTGGCCTCCGGGCACGTCGGCCAACTGGCGATCGATCTCGACATGCCGCAAAATGCCGACCAGAGCCGCCGCGCGGACTCCGTCGATTTGGTTCGGGTTTCCCAGCTCGTCCAGCATGACTTTGAGCGACTGGATCAGCGGGATCGGCGGTCGCCGCTTGTCGCCCACAAACACGGCGTCCTGGGAATTGAGGCTGCCCAGCAGCAACATGGCGTTGCAGCGCGCCGCGGGATGGTAATTGCCTCGAATCAGCGGCACCATCGTCTGGTAGATGAGGTCGACCAGAAAGTCATGCACGGCCAACAGCGGAGGTTCCTGCAAATTGGGCGTTGCCAGCGAGCGGGCTAGATTGACACGTGCCTTGGGCCAATCGCCCAGATGTTTGGGATGGGTCAGCAGAGGGAAATAATACCGCGAATAGTACGTTTGCAGGAAATTTCGGGTCGCCTGCGCGTCGAACGGCTCGCTGCCGCGCAAAATGCCCTCTTTGCGGATGTCCAAATCCCGCTGCTGCTTCTTTTCCTGCGGCGTCTCGCCCAACATCCAGGGTTGAAGCGGCATGATCTGATAGTCTGCGTCGGCTTCCTCGGCCGCGGCAGCCGGCGCGGCGGCATCGGCAGCCACGGCCTCGACAGGCAGCGAATACGAGCCTACGACCAGGGTTGCGATCGACAGGATTGGCCAACTCGAGATCGTGCGCAGGACCATGTTTTCTCCGAGAATTGGAAGCCCGCGTTCCCAGGACGACGCAGACTCGATCGGCCGCCTGCAGCCAGATACGACTCGCGCGTCCGCGCGACGGGCTATCCTTAATCATTTCGTCTGCGCGGCGCTCTGTCAACCTAAACAGTTCTCGCTGCCCATTTTGCGGCTGGACATCTCGTGCTGTCCGTTGTCTGTGCCCGCGAACGCGGCTATACTGCGACGGCGCTAGGCTCGCCTCTGTCTGAGATCGCGATGGATACCGACTCGCAATCCGAACTCGCTCGACGATCACGGCTCGTCCTGCGCCAGAAACTCGAGAGCCTCGAGCAGGCCGGAGTGCAACAGCTCGGCCGCTCGACGATGGCGGCTCTCTCGCTTGTGCCGCAAGTCTCGGTTGTTGCGGAAGCTCCGCACGAGACGACGCCCATGTCCGAGCCAAGCCTGCCTGCCAGCGCTTCGCGCCAATCGCGGCGTCACCCGGCAAGGCAGACCGAACCGGAAAAACCGCGACAACACGCCGAAGCCGCCAGCCCGCCGATCGGAATCCCATCGACTGCCAGCCCATCGACTGCCAGCCTGGCAACACCTGCCGCAGACCGTGCGTCGTCCGCGCCGCGGACCAGCGACCAGCGCAGTGTGGCTCTGCGTGCGCTTCGCGCCGAAGTGGCCATCTGCCGCCGTTGTCCGGAGCTGGCCGAGACGCGCACGCAAACCGTGTTTGGCGTCGGAAATCCGAGTCCTCGACTATGCTTCCTGGGCGAGGCGCCGGGCGCGGACGAAGATCGGCAGGGCGAACCGTTCGTCGGCGCGGCAGGCAAGCTGTTGGACAAGATCATCGCCGCCTGCACGCTCCGCCGCGAAGACGTCTACATCCTGAACGTCCTCAAGTGTCGCCCGCCTGGCAATCGCACGCCGTTGCCCGAAGAAATCGCCAATTGCCGGACGTTTTTCGAGCGGCAGCTCGAGATCCTGCAACCCGAATTCATCTGTTGCCTGGGCGCGGTCGCGGCCCAGACCCTGTTGCGAAGCACGCGGCCCGTCGGCCAACTGCGCGGCCAGTTCCACGAGTACCGCGGCAGCCGCGTCGTCGTGACGTATCATCCCTCGTACCTGCTCCGCAGCCCCGGCATGAAGCGTCATACGTGGGACGACATGAAGATGCTGCTGCAGGCGATGGGCATCCCCGTTCCGACCCCGTAATCGCTCGGCGCGGGGCCAGTCCTTCAGCGTGGGGCCAGTCCTACGTCGTGGGGCCAGTCCTACGTCGCGGAGCCAGCCTCAGCCGCCGCCGTCCCGCGCAGATAATCTACGGCCGCCTCGGCGGTCTTCTCGCTCTTGTGGATACAGAACGGCATCCCGACGCCGCCGAACGCGTTGCCCGTGAAAAACAGCCCCGGCAGCTCGCCCAGCGAGGCTTCGATCTGCTCGATGCGCCCGTTGTGCCCCACGTGGTACTGCGGCATGGCGTGATCGAACCGGCTGATCAGCACGGAATTGGGTTCGCCCGAGATACCCAGCAACTGGCCGAGTTCTTGGCGCGCAATGCGCGTCAATTCGTCGTCGGGCAGCGCAGCCAACTCGGGTTGCAACTCGCCGCCAATAAACGCGCGAACCAGCGCGCACCCCTCGGGGGCCCGCCCCGGGTATTTGACGCTCGAGAAACTGCCCGACAAGATCCGCCGGTTCTCGATTCGCGGCACGACGAAACCAAAGCCGTCCATGGCATGGGCGATCTGGTCGCGGCGATAGCCCAGCGCCACCACCGAACAACTGGCGTGTGGAATCGCCGCCAGGTTGGCCGACAGCGTAGGATGGATGTCGGCCACCAGCGGCGCGGCGACCGTCGCTTTCGGGGCGAGGATTACGGCGTCGCAACGCATCGTCTCGGGCGAGGCTCCACCGACGCTCACCTGCCAACCGCCATCCGGATCACGCGCCACGCGGGTGATCGCCGCAGCCGTGCGGATCGTCCCTGCGGGCAGCCGCGCGGCCAGCGTATCGATCAGACTGGAAATGCCGTCGCGCAGGGTCATGAACATGCTGTAGCGCGCGCCGCTGCCGCCCTGCATCTGCGACCGCGGTTGGCTGGACTGCTTCCACACCGCGCGAATCAGGCTGCCGTGGTTGCGCTCCATGTCCCGGAAACGAGGCATCGTGGAACAGACGCTCAGTTTCTCTGGATCGCCGGTGTAAATTCCGCCGATCAGCGGTTGGACCAGTCGATCGTAGGTTTCGCGGCCGAACCGCCGCGTAACGAACGATTCCAAGCTCTCGTCCCCGGGATCGTCTCGCTGGCGGATAAAGTATTCGCACGCCATCCGGAGCTTGCCCCAGGGGCTGAGGATCGGCGTGACGACCACGGGCCAGATGCGGCTGGGCGCCATGATCACGAACCCTTCGGGTATCCGCCGAAGACGGCCGCGACACACGACAAAGGCGTGCCGATGCTGGTGGTTCGTCTGGAGCAACTGGTCGCCCAATCCGAGGCGGCGACACAGCTCGATTCCCCACGTGGGCGTCGTAATGAAGTTGTCGGCGCCGCGTTCGATCAAATAACCGTCCTGGCGAACCGTCTGCAGAACGCCGCCCAAAGACGACGACGCTTCGAACAGCCGCACCTCGGTGGTGGGCAACAACTCGTGGACGCGGTGCGCCGCGGTCAGCCCGGAGATCCCTCCCCCGACGACCGCCACACGTTTCGGACCCGTTGACAGCTCCGTCATTATTTCCGTCTTTTCGTGATTGGCTGCTTCAGCGCGTGGCGGCGCACACCGGGCAACGTGATGCGTCGATGGCTCGGCGAAATTCGGTGCGCGTCGAACATGGCCGCCCGGATTGCCCCGAGGTCTTCTCTGCCCCTCCCACGCGTTCTCTCGGTTTCAGATCGCTCGGCCAAGCGCCGACAACTCGGGTGGCAACTGTCGGGCGCACGGCGCCTGCCGCGTACTCGGACGACGCCGCACGGCCCGCTGACGCAGGTTACAACCCATTTCCGAGCTCGGTACAAACAGCGACTTGTTAGACCCTTTGAGCCCGGATTTGACAAGTGGGGTGCATGACCGAGCGCCGCCGCGCGACTGCAACCAAGTGCCTGGTCCGAAGACCGCGTCAAGAGAGCCGACACGACGACGTGCGGTTCGCAGGGTTGCTCGCGAGCCTCTGCGAGTGCGTGAGGTCCGCGAAGGCCCGCCCTGCGTCGTGGCCGTCGGGAGTTGGACGACACAGGCGAATGCCAAGCGGCGGACGCGACGGAGCGCGTCCCTCCAGGACGGGCTGCCACGGATCTTACGACCCGTGAGATTCGTCGCCGCGCGCTCCGCCGCCGGTCTCTGACGCGGCGGGATTCTCCTGCACGATTGCAAATCGGATAAATGGCGCAGTATCATGGCTCGGTTCGAGCTTGGCTCGCGCGGCGCAGGCGAACGGCGCGGCTTCGAGTCTCGCTTGGAAAACCGTGTGGGCAGACCAAGACCGACCGGCCGCATGTCGCGCCACGGGCGGCCCGGTCTGTTCGCCGTCCCACGACCTCCGGCCATCCCTCGACCATCTCCACCATCCAAGAGGCATCTATCATGTCGCGAGTGATCTCCGCCATTGCCGGTCTGGTTCTGTTGATCGGAGGGGTTTCGACACCCGCCGTCGGGGCAGCCGCTGATTCGCCGCTGAGAATGGCCACTTTTGTCAGCGACGCGACACTGCCTTTGGGCGACGTCCTGTATTCGGAAACGCTGAAGACCATCGAACACCCGTTGCTGGCTAAGGGCGTCGTGTTGGACGACGGCCAACGGCGGTATGTCTTGTGCGTCGTGGATTGGTGCACGATGCGGAACGCGACCCACGTCCAGTTCCAAACCAAGATCGCGGCCGCGGCCGCCACGTCGCCCGAATCGGTCGCCGTCCAGTGCGTTCATCAGCATACGGCGCCGACGTTCGACGCCAGCGCCGAGCAGTTGCTGCGGCAGCAAGCCGATCCGCTGACGTATCGCAATCTGAAGTCGCTGGACGAGATCACCGACCGCCTCGCCGCGGCGGTCCGACAGGCGCTGGATCGGCTGCAGCCGTTCGATACAGTCGGAATCGGCCAGGCGAAGGTCGATCGTGTGGCGGCGACCCGCCGCGTGTTGACGGCCGAGGGCCGCGTGCTGACGCGCTGGAGCTCGTGTCGCGATCCCGCGCTGCGGGCGATGCCCGAAGGAGACATCGATCCCCTGCTGCGGACGATCAGCTTGTTGGCCGGCGACAAGCCGCTGGTGCGGATGCACTACTATGCCACGCATCCGCAGACATACTATCTGAACGGCCGCGCGAGCTACGACTTTCCCGGCATGGCTCGCGAGCGGCTCGAACAGGAAGAAGGCGTCTTTCAGATGTACTTTACCGGCTGCGCGGGCGATGTCACGGTCGGCAAGTACAACGCGGGAACGCCCGAGGATCGCGCCGCGCTGGCCGAACGGCTGTTCGCCGGGATGAAAGCCTCGATCACCGCCACGCAGACCAGCCCGGTCGCGCGGATCGCCTGGCGGACCGAGCCGGTCACGCTGGCGCCGCGCAGCGACGGCGCCCGAGACCCCGAACAAAACCGCCATATCGTGGCGGACCCGAACGCCAAGACGGCCGAACGCATTCAAGCCGCCAGCCGATTGGCGTGCCAGACACGGCTGCGCGAGCCGATCGTGTTGAGCCTGTTGGAGCTGGGGCCGGCGCGCGTGCTGCACTTGCCGGGCGAGCCATTGATCGCGTTTCAACATTTCGCCTGCGGTTTGCAACCCGATCGTTTTCTGGCCGTCGCGGGCTACGGTCTGGGCACGCCGGGCTATATTTGTCCTCAGCGCGCATTCGCCGAAGGCGGTTACGAACCGTCCGCCTCGGCGGTGGTTCCCGAATCCGAATCCGTGTTGCAGGCGGCGATCCGCCGGCTGCTGGGCTCGCCTTGACGTGCGCGTCATCCCTGTCATCGACTTGAAAGACGGCCAAGTGGTGCGCGGGGTCGGAGGCCAACGCGCGCACTATCGTCCGCTTGTCAGCGTTCTGGCGGCTGACTCGAGCCCGCGCAACGTCGCGGCCGGATTGGTGCGCCAATTGGACGCCCGCGAAGCGTACCTGGCGGATCTGGACGCGATCGCCGGGGCCGTGCCAAACTGGCCAGCGCATGAACAAGTGGCCGCGGCAGGCCTTCGCCTGTGGCTAGACGCCGGAATTGGCGACGTCGAGCGAGCCGCATCCGTGGCGCGCTGGTCGGCGTCGGCCGCGGCCTCGATTCGACCGATCGTGGGGCTCGAATCCGTCGCCGCCCCTGCGCTGTTGTCGGCGATCCGTGCGACCTTGAGCCCGTACGCGCCGGTATTCAGCCTGGACATGCGCGGCGGGCTTGCCCTGGCCGGTTCCGAGTGGGGATCCACCTCGCCCCGCCAGATCGCCGCGACCGCCTGGGCCGCCGGATTTCGCTCGCTGCTGGCCTTGGACCTCGAGGCCATCGGCGCTGGGCGCGGGCCTACGACGATGGCCCTGTGTCGCGAGCTGCGAGCCGCGTACCCCGAACTGGAATTGCTCAGCGGCGGCGGAGTCCGCGGCGTCGCCGATCTGCGACAACTGGCTGCCAGCGGCTGTGACGCCGTCCTGCTGGGCGCCGCCCTGTACGATGGCTGCCTGAGCCCCCAGGATCTTGCCGCGCTTCGCCACACGGCCGCAGACTCGTAAAGCTCAGCCAGCTTGGCCCGGGTTTCCGTTGTCGGTCCGCACGACGCCCGCTTTGGCGTGCAGGGCGTCAGCCTCGCCCGTGCGCGGGGTCCACGGTCAGAGGCCGTAGCGTCGGGTGGTACGCCGCGTCAGCCTCGCCCGTGCGCGGGGTCCAACGACGACACCACGGTCTCCGGCGCCACCGTTTCGGACGCGCCGACGCTGGCGGGGCGACAGTGCGGAGCGGGCAGACCGGCTGTCGGGGGAACGCGTGGTTCCGTGCGTCGGTGCAGCAGAGCCAAGAACGCCGGCAGCAAGACGGTTCGCACGATGAACGTGTCGAGCAGGATGCCGAACGACAGCGAAAATCCCAATTGGACGATCGCCGCCAAGGCGTTGGCGCCCGTTCCCAACCAGGCTGCGGCGGGCGGAAACCAGGCGGTCGCGATGGGCCCCCAAGTTCCGCCGGTCATCGACACGAAGGTCCCGGCCATGATCACCCCGCAACTGGTGATGATTCCACCCGTGCGAATCACAGCCAGCCGGAGGCCGGGCAACGCGCCATGGCGTTCCTGCTCTTCATAGACTCGCGTCACCAAATAGATGTTATAGTCCTGCCCCACGGCAACCAGGATAACGAACAAGAACAAGGGCACTTTCCAGTCCAGCCCTAGGAACTCGGGTCCGTACGCCCACGAGAAGAACCACACGGTGACGCCGATCGTGACGTAATAGCTGAACAACACCGTGGCGATCATGTACAGACACACGAGCGGTCGGCGAAGCATCAGCAACAACACGGCCCACACCGCGAGGACGACCAGGATCTGGATGCGGCGATTATCCGATTGCGTGACCCGTTTGAGGTCGCGCAGATCGGCGCTCATCCCCGAGTACACAAAAGTCGCCTTTTGCCATTTCGACCCCGCCTCGTCCTGGATCGCCCGCAGCTTCCGTTCCACCCCTTGAAACACCTGCTCGGCTTCGGCGGAAAACGGGTCGTGGTCGAGGATCAAGTCCAGCCGCGTCACGTCGCCCGCAAAGTCGCCGTCCGTCGCCACATAGTATTTGCGCGTCTGCGGATGGGGACTGGCGACCAGTTTGGTCCACGAATCGCGACCGAACAGCCCGATTCGCCGGCCGGGCGGAAACTTGCCCAGCGGATCCGCGATGCTGCGCACCGCGGACACGCCTTCGATGTACAGGCTGCGCGTCAGTTCGGCAATCCGCTCGCGCCCCTCTCTGGTGTCGAAGCCGGCATGCGGCTCGAACACGATCACGCTCAACGGGCCCGCCTCGCCGACGCCAAAGTGCCGCTCGAAAAACGCCGCCCCCTGCCGGCTGGGGCGTTCGCGCGGCAACTGGCTTAGAAAATCATACGTGATGCGGCCGCCCTCGCGCACTCCGTACTGGGCCGGGATCATCAGCACCAGCAGGCTGAACATCAGAATCAACCCGGGGCGGGCAAGGATCGCCGAGGCCACACCCGCCCATACCCGCGACTCGTGCCCGCTCGGCGCCCCCGCGTTGCCCGGCGTCGGCAGGCCGTCCGGACGAGGCATTCCGAACGGCCAGAAGGCCCAGCGGCCAAAAGCCCGCAACATGGCGGGCGCGAGTGTCATGCAGGCGACGAGCGTTACGCTCAGACAGAGGCCGATCGCCGGCCCGCTGTTGCGAAACTTGCCAAATTCCGCGAAGAACATCGTGCCCAGCCCGAGGATCGTCGTACCGGCGCTGGCCGCCAGAGCCCCGCCCACGGCGCCCAGCGACCGCGCCAACGCATCGGCGGCGGCGTGACCGGCCTCGAGTTCCTCGCGATAGCGGGCGACCAGAAACAAGAAAAAGTCGGTGCCCGCGCCGTACAAGATCACCACGATGAACACTTTCGTCGTCGTGAAAACCTTAAAATTCCACCATTCAAAGCCGGACAACTGGTCGACCTGCGTCAGCATCGCCACCAGGGCCGTGGCGACGGACACCGAGCAGACGATCGTCACCAGCGGCATCACGACCAACAACGGCGAACGGTAGACGACGCTCAGAATCAGCACAACCAGCACGATGGTCAGCAGTTCCGTGTTCGCGATGCTGTCTCGCGAAGCGCGCAACAAGTCGCCGCCCACGGCGGCCGAACCGGAAAAACCGATCTGCACACGCTCGGCGGACTCGCCCAGCAGCGTGCCCCGCGCAGCATTCAGGATGACCTCCAGGTCGTCCAAGACCTCGATGTTGTCCACGGCCATGAACTCGTTGGACAGCCGGAGCAGAACGACTCGCACCTCGGGCTTACTCAGCTTTTCCCCGAACACCTCGTCCTGCCACGTCCAGACGTCCAGCAACGGCAGCAACCCGGCGTGCGCGGGCAGCGGCTGGTCACCCGCGTCGCGCAGGGCGGGATCCAATTCCAGGGCCACCCGCGCATCGTCGGCGGCTTCGTCCAACTTGCCCTGCCGGCGATAAACCAGCGCGCGATTGTGGAAGGCCGAGGCCAGTCGCGGGGCGCGCCGCACGCCATCGGGCGGCAACGTTTTCTTGGCCGCGGCGGCGTCTTTCTTTCGCCAATAGCCGGCCAGCAGTTCGTCCAAACGAATGGCTTCGTCGAACGCGGCTTCTGCCTCGCTGAGCGCCTCGTCGGCGCGCGTCGCCGCGCCCGCCGCGTCGCTGGCTCGGCCGGCTTGCTGCAAGCGCTGGGCCTCGGCCGCGTGCCGATCCGCGCGAACCCAGGCGGCGACGCCGTGCAGGTTCTTGAACTGGCGTCCCAGGTCGTACGCCACCGCCACCTCGTCGCCCGTCAGCGGCCCGTCGTCGCGCCCGACGAACACCGCAATCTCGCTGCGAGCCCGGTCGTGCGGAAACGCGTTGGCCAGCAATTGTTCGCCGCGTACGCTGGGCATCTGCGGCGGCAGATACGCCAGATCGCCGTCGCGCGTCACGTCGTCCCAGTTCGGGGCGATCCAGCGCAACAGGACGACGACGAGCACCCAGCCGATGATCACGCCCAGCCAGTGCCGGGTCACGAATTGTGCGAGAGCAGCATACATCCAGCCAGTATCGAATATTGAGCACCCGAAGAAAAGGGCGATTTCCTAAATCCCGATCTTCATTGACGTGGCCGACGTCGATGGACAGACGTCCCGTGATTCGGTGATTTGTGATTCGCTCTTGCCTATTTTGGTCTATCTCTATAGACTGCGGTTCAATTTCCCGACGGGTGTCAAAAGGAGAATCCGAAAATCGACGATCCGAGGCGCGCGGCGGGACCGCCCGCACGGCCGAGCCCGTTGACTGCGCGTCGGCCGAGTTGGCTGTACGTCGTCCCCGGTTGTCTGAGGCTCGCCAAACACTGGCCGGCGCCAGAGGGCAATACCAGTCGATTCCTGGCGGGCCGCCGCGGGAAGAAAACACCCGGGCGGCGCGCCGGCAGGCGTGATGGGTCACAGTCGTCATACCTAGACGAGGCGGTTGTAGCCCGTACAAAGATGTCCGGGGAATCTGGCAATCAAGCCGTGCGTAGGCATGGTCGATAAGCCAGTGTGTTCTCGGCGTTGAACTCAGAGTGGGGGGCGCGCGGCCGATTCGCGGCATTTTTTGACAGGAGCGGCGGTAGAAACATGCGACACCGAGGCCAGACTTGGTATAATGGCCACGAGCCGGAAGCAGGCCGACCGTTCGACGACAGACGCTAGCGGACGTTCGCCCGCCGCCACTTGTCCAAGGAATAAGCTATGCAGATCAACGGTCTCTCGCATCTTCACGACGCGCAACCGATCAGCGGCCCGCATCGCACGCACGCGGCGACAGCGGCCGCCCGCACCGATTCATGGTTGGGCGTGGATCAATTGGACATCTCGCCAGAGGCCGAACTGGTCAGTCGAGTCCGGGACTTGCCCGACGTGCGCACGGATCGCGTGAGCGAGCTTCGCGCGCAAATCGCCAGCGGCGCCTACGAGTCTGCCGGCAAGTTGGACGTCGCCCTGGGGCGGCTGCTGGATGAATTGGTCGGGTAGGAAGCTGCTCCAATATTCGAACATACTACAACAGGCTGGGTTGCTAAAGCCTGCGCAATCGGTTGCGAGTAGAGCCCGGTTTTTGGGCGGGACGCTAGACACGAGGCAGCTCGGCAGCCGTGAAAACATGCCCGCCGCAGCGAGGATCTTGCAACCGTGCTTGCGACCAGTAAGAATGGGCGTGCGGCCAGCACGCGACGGCTGTCTGGAAAAGGCCGTGTACGAAGGAATGTGTGTCAAGTCGAGACGCGTGGCCAGATACTTGAGATTTCATAGGACCCGGCCGGAGGCCGGGAACCGACGGCTGCGATGCGAGTCTGCGGCCTGCTCGACGACATCGCCGTTTGCGCGCCTAATCAAGTGTGAGCAGGATGCGAGCTCGGCCTCAGGGGCTGAGAATCTCGCTGCGAACCGCCGCTCGGCGAACGAGAGCTGCCCAGCAAGTCAGTGGCGAACCGATCACACGGTCGATCCCAAACAGATGTCTCCGTTCCTGCAACTCGGCAACGCCAGACATGCCAGAACAGTACAGCCTCAGCGAAGTCCAGGTGTCGCTCAGTCCGCAAGCCCGGTTTGAGGAGTACTTGCAGAGCCGGGGCATGCGGAACACCGAGCAACGACGGGTGTTGCTGGAACACATCTTCAGCCAACACGAACACTTCGATGCGGACCAATTGATCGCCCAGTTGCCCGCCAAGGGGAAAACAGGCTATGTCAGCCGTCCTACCGTGTACCGCACGCTAGGCGAGTTTGTAGACGCGGGCCTGCTTCGCAAGTTCGAGCTGAATGGCCGCGCGGTCTACGAGCACGACTATGGCTATCCCGCGCACGATCATCTGTACTGCCAGCAATGCCATAAACTGCTCGAGTTTCAGAGCGACGAATTGATCGAGTTGCGGGATCGCGTCGCTGACCGGCATCGTTTTCGCGTATCCGGACATCGGCTGATTGTGTACGGCACGTGCGAAAGCTGCCTGCAAGCCAAACGGCGCACCAAACGCAAGGTCGATCTGCTGTGATGCCGGTCGATGCGGCGAGACACGCCAGGCGCGGATCCGACGCGCCAAGCGCCGATCGAGCACGGGCCGATTGGACTCGGGCCGGCAGTGTGCGTGTCCCAGACGCGCGACACACACGCGCACAAACCAGGCCGCCGAATGCGTGCCATCACGGGGTTTCGACCAACGTTCGCCGGCGTGCCGACATCTTTCCAAAGCGGCGAAATGTGCGGAACGATCCTCCATTTTCAAACATAAAACGTCGCTCGGATTGCGTACCCACTGCAATTTGCTAAACTCAACGGTGATCCGAACGTCGTTTTCCATTCGATGTTCTTCGTTCGATGCGGGCGTAACTCAGTTGGCAGAGTGCTAGCTTCCCAAGCTGGATGTCGAGGGTTCGAGTCCCTTCGCCCGCTCTATTTGATTGCGTTCAGATCGACTCGTCTGCGCGTGCTTGCGCACGTCTACCTACTCACCCGCAAAGCCTGTGGCTCGGCGCCAATGCCCAAGCCTGTCCTTTCCCGCGGGCCCAGTTCAGAGACCACGTTTGGTCTTGGGATTTCCTGTTCGATCGCCCGGCGTCCGGCGGTCGTGGCCTAGGTTAATGCCCTAGGAGCCTGTCTGAGTATTCGAAAATACCACAACAGGTTGTGTAGCTAATGATCCGTCTCCACAATATGTTGTGGTTCGAGCTCAATTCTCCCCTAACTCGGGCCAGTGCCCGCAACCCAAGAATCTGTTTGGCCGAAGGCCTCCGATCACCGTAGCCTGGGGCAACGCCCCAGGGCTGACGCCGCGTGTGTGCCTCTGTTGGCCGAAGGCCATATTCATCCGGGCCGCAGCGACACGTTGATGTTGGCCTTCGGCCACACGGTTGCTATCATCTCTGACTCCTGGGGCGTTGCCCCAGGCTACGTTGGCGATGGCCTTCGGCCAACACGCCCCCTGTCGTCTGTGGCGCGCAACAGTCATCCCACCCCAACCTCCCCTAACCCAGTCACGTGACACTCACCCACAAGTGTACTGTACACACCACTGTACAAGATGCGCGCATCGTGCGCGCATGATACGAACTAAGACTCTAGCGC
>JAVYAJ010000289.1:0-33059 GCA_032229885.1 Candidatus Anammoximicrobium sp.
CCCCAGGCTACGGTGGTGATGGCCTTCGGCCAACACGCCCCCTGTCGTCTGTGGCGCGCAACAGTCATCCCACCCCAATCCCACCTAACCCATTCCAGTGCCACTAACCCACAAGTGTACTGTACACACCACTGTACAAGATGCGCGCACGGTGCGCGCATGATACGAACTAAGACTCTAAAACCACGCTGCGGTGAAGCCGCCATCGACGTTGATATGGGTCCCGGTGATGAACTGGCCGCCGACGGAGGAAACGAGCAGCAACAAGGCGCCAATCAACTCGTCCGCCTCGCCAAACCGTTTCATCGGCGTTCCACGCATGATCGAATCGATCCGTTCGGGCGTCAGCACGCGTCGATTCTGTTCGGCCGGAAAGAAGCCCGGACAGATGCAATTTACGCGGACGCCCTTGGTCGCCAGCTCTTGCGCCACGTTGCGAGTCAGATTCAACACGCCTGCCTTGGACGCCGAATAGGCGAAGACGCGGGACAGCGGCAGGTGCGAGGTGACGCTGCCGATATTGACGATTGCGCCGCCCCCGGCGTCGACCATGTGCCGTCCGAAAACCTGGCAGGCCTGAAACACCGCCCGTAGGTTGATCGCCAAGATACGGTCCCAATCGGCGTCGGTGGCGTCCAAAAAGTCGTTGCCGACGTTGACGCCCGCACAGTTCACGAGGATCTGCACCCGCCCTCGCTGTTGGACTGCCGCGCTCAAGAGGTTTTCGATCGACTCGCGACGCGTGACGTCCACAACCACGTGGCTGGCGCTGCCGCCGGACTGCTGAAGTTCGGCGACCCGCGTCCGACAATGTTCGTCTGTCAAATCGGCCACCACGATGTGCGCGCCAGCGCCGGCGAGTCCGCGACAGAGGGCCCCGCCGAGGACTCCGGCGCCGCCGATCACCACGGCGGTCTGACCTTCGAGCCCAAACAAGTTTTTCAAATAACCTTCAACCATAGCGGCCTCCATACAGGCAAGAGAGGTGAGAATTTCGACGCCGGGATGCCGCGCGCGAAATCCGCTGAGGATCCCCGGCGCGGTTCCCGATCGTCGGCCCGCGGAACGCGAACGGGGGTTCGCTGACCGTGATCCGGGGAAAGCGGGGGCGATCTTGACGCAGCGGCATCGATCGCATGGCGGATGCCAGTCCGGCGCGGCCTGGCTCGCGCCGGCGCGGCAGCCGCGAGCCGCGTTTGCGCCGTGGTGCGCGGCCCTCAGTATAGCGACTCGCGCCGCGACCGAAAGAGAGCGCCGCGGCACGGCGATTTGGGTTCGCCGTTCGACCGGACTCGCCGACGCGCGGCATCGACGCGCGGGGCGATCGGCCGTTGTTGTTGGAATCGGCGTCGTTGGGCTGGGCGTCGTTGGGCTGGGCGTCGTTGGATTGGGCGTCGTTGGATTGGGCGTCGTTGGATTGGGCGTCGTTGGATTGGGCGTCGTCATTTCCGCGGGACTTTCGGCAAAACCCACATTGATCGGCTACCGAGTTTTGGTAAAGGTGGTACATTGATTTGTAGCGGGGACGCCCCGCGCTGTGCAACGGCTGCGTTCGCGCATCGCCAATCCAGCTTGTCCGCGCGTCGAGCGATGATCAGTTAAGCAAATCCGAAGGGACATCAACGGCCATGAGCGAAACGGTCAACCCGACCGGAGGATCCGGCGAAAGCGGCGGACCGCCCGGCGAACAGGTTCGCGTCCAGCACCTCAGCGCACGGGTTCCCGAGCGTGTCAGTCGCGGCGCATTCAGTACGGGCGCCATCGTCATGACGGGCGCTACCGAGTTCATTTTGGACTTTGTCCAGAACCTGAGCACGCCGCCTTCGGTAACGGCCCGCATCGTGATGCCGCACGCGACGTTGCCCCAGTTCATCGAGGCCTTGCGAAAAAACCTGGACATCTATCGCCAGCGGTTTGGCGAGCCGCCGAGCCTGCCCCCCGCTCCGACGCCGGCGCGACAGCCGACCGCGCAGGAGATCTACGACGAGCTGAAACTGGCCGACGACCTGCTGCCGGGCGCGTATGCCAACGGAGTGATGATCGGGCACACCCCGTCCGAGTTCAAGTTCGACTTTCTAACCAATCTTTTTCCCACGTCGGCCGTGTCCGCGCGGGTCTTCATGTCCGTACCGCAGGTGTCGCGCCTGTTGCAATCGCTGCAGGGCACGTTCCAACAGTTTCAGCAGCGAGTCCAACAACAACAGCAGCAGCGCGAACAGCACCCGCGGCAGAACCCGCCGCCGGACGCGCAACCCGGCGCCCCATGACCTATGACGCCGCATACGGTAATTCGACCACCGCAATCCGAGCGCTTGCCGGACGGGGCCCAGCCTGGCGGCTGGTGGCATGTCGACACCGACGGTCAGCACTTGATCTGCGATCTGTGTCCGCGGGCCTGTCGCCTGAAGCCGGGTGACCGCGGTTTCTGTTTCGTCCGCGAGAACCGCGACGGCCAGATCGTGCTGAACACGTACGGCCGCAGCACGGGATTCTGCGTCGACCCGATCGAGAAGAAGCCGCTGAACCACTTCTTCCCCGGGACCGCCGTTTTGTCGTTCGGCACGGCAGGCTGCAACCTGGGTTGCAAGTTCTGCCAGAACTGGGACATCTCGAAGAGTCGCGAAGTCGATCGCGCCAGCGAGCGGGCAACGCCCGAGATGATCGCCGAGGCCGCGCGACAACTGAAGTGCCACAGTGTCGCCTACACCTACAACGACCCGGTGATCTGGGCCGAGTACGCGATCGACACGGCGCGGGCCTGCCGGGCCGTCGGCGTCCGCTCGGTGGCCGTGACGGCCGGCTATATCATGCCCGCCGCCCGCGAGCCGTTCTTTGGCGAGATGGACGCCGCGAACGTCGATTTGAAAGCGTTCTCAGAACAGTTCTATTTCAGACTGACCTATTCGCATCTCCAGCCGGTTTTGGATACGCTGCGTTGGCTGAAGCACGAGACGGACGTGTGGTTCGAGATCACGAACTTGGTGATCCCCGGCGAAAACGATTCCCCGGACGAACTGCGGCGGATGTGCGACTGGATCCTGGCCAACGTCGGCGACGACGTGCCGGTGCACTTCAGCGCATTCCATCCGGACTTTCGGCTGCAAGATCGTGCGCGAACGCCGCACGAGACATTGCTGGCGGCGTACGCCCTTGCGCGGCGGCAGGGAATTCGTTACGTCTATGTGGGCAACGTGGACGACGCCCGCCACCAGAACACCTATTGTCCGCATTGCGGCCAAGTGCTGATCGAACGAAATTGGTACGATCTGGGCGCCTACCACCTGCGCGGCGATTGCTGCGGGCACTGTGGCGGCAAGATCGCCGGGCGTTTTGGCGCCGGTCCGGGCGACTGGGGACGCAAACGGCTGCCGGTGCAGATGGCCCGATTCGCCGACGCGGCGCGTTCAACAGACGCCTCTGCGGCCGGCGCCACAGCGCGCCCGACGCGAGTGTCTGCTGCACACGTCGACGCCGCACGCGCCAACACCGCCGAAGCGCGGGCGCCGGCGGGCGTCTGCGAGGCGACGGACACAGAGGAGAAAACGATGACGTCACAGCCCGCGCTGGGGCCACAATCGCAGGCGACCGCGGCCGTTGGGCCGGGTCAGGTTCCGATCTGTCCGCAATTGAGCGCCGCGCAAGAAGCGGCTGTCCATCGCGCCGCATGCGAAACGGTCGCCGCCGGCGTTCGAAACCAGGCGGTCCGCTTGTCCGACGCCACACTTCAGGGTTGTGCCGACCAACTGGTGATGGGCGCGTTCGTCACGCTCACGCGTCGCGGGCGTCTCCGGGCGTGTTGCGGCGTCTTGGGACGCCCAATGCCGATCGGCCAAGCCGTCCAGCACGCGGCTCGGCGGACGGCGACCGAGGATGCTCGCTTTCCGACGATCTCGCCCACCGAACTGGCGCATTTCGAGTTGGACGTGACCCTGCTGTACGGGTTTCAGCCCATCGACGCCCGCGGTTCGGAACGTGCGCGGCACGTCAAGGTCGGCCGTCACGGCCTGCAGATCTCGCGGGGAACGTCCAGCGGGTTGCTGCTGCCCGTGGTGGCCGTCGAGAACGGCTGGGATGCCGAGCAGTTTCTGGACCACGTGTGCCGCAAGGCCGGCTTGCCGACGACGGCCTGGCAAGACGACCAGGCTCGTCTGGTGCGTTTCGAGGGACGCATGATCCCGGGCGGTTTCGCGCCCGATGTTCTGTCTCCGGCCGACAATGCCCCGCCGCCTCGCTTTGCCGCGGCCGACATCCAGCGGCTGGCCGATGAATGTCGGCGGAACGTGTTGGCCTTGGTGCGCGGCGCGACGCCGAACTATTACCTGCCGGGCTGTCCTGACGGAACGGTCGAAGGGTTGGCGCTGTCGGTGTGGTTCGACGGACAGGCCGAGCCTTCGACGTTTTCCCAGTTGTCGCTGCGGCCCGGCGTACCGCTGCAAGCGAGCCTGTTCGGGCTGTGCGACACGGCCGCCAAGATGCTTGCTCGCGGCGGGGCGGCGGACTGGAACCGGATGCGGGTCGGCCTGACCGTGTTGTACGACCCGGCCATGCATGGCACGGCAGCCGACGCCGATCTGGCGGGCCTGGATCCCGGACGACGGGCGCTGTTGGTGGCCGAGCAAAACCGCAACGCCTGGGTTTTTGATCCCGGTCGGTCGGCCGCCGAGTTGTTGCAGATCGCCGCGCAGGCCGCACACACGGGCGGTTCGGCAACGGCTGCTGTCTATTCGCTGGCGGCCCAATCGACGCAACAAGCCGTCTCGGTCTACAACGTTCCGCGGGCGCACGCCGGGCCGCAGACGCGGCCACCCGCCGTCGCCGGGACGTTCTATCCGCGCGATCCGGGCCAGTTGGCCACGATGCTCGACGACATGCTGGCCGGCGAACCGGTCGAGCCGGGCGACTGGCCCGCCGCGCTGGTGCCGCATGCCGGCTGGGTCTACTCGGGCCGTCTCGCCGCGCAGACCCTGCGCCGCGTGCGGATCCCCGAGACCGTGCTCGTCCTAGGCCCCAAACATACCCGCCAGGGCGTCGATTACGCCATCGCGCCGCACGACACGTGGTCGCTGCCGGGCGGCGATGTGGCGTCCGATCCCGAGTTGGCGCGTCGTCTGGCGGCCGAGATTCCGGAACTGCAACTGGACGCCGCGGCGCATCAACAAGAGCATGCGATCGAAGTCCAGTTGCCGATCCTGGCGCGGTTGGCTCCGCGCACGCGAGTCGTGGGGATTTCGTTGGGGGGCGGCGATCTGGACCGCTGCCGTCGTCTGGCCACGAATCTGGCGAACGTGCTGCGTCAGCTTCGGCCGAGGCCGTTGTTGCTGATCTCCAGCGACATGAATCACTATGCCACGGACCACGAGAATCGACGCCTGGATGAAATCGCATTGCAGGCGCTCGAGTCGCTCGATCCGGCCGCCGTGTACGACACGGTGGTTGTCCGCCACAACATCAGCATGTGCGGCGTGCGCCCGGCGATCGTGGTGATGGAGACACTGCGGCAACTCGGGCTGCTGGGCGCTTGCGTCCGTGTCGGCTACGACACCAGCGCGCGCGTCTCGGGCGACGCGAATCGGGTGGTGGGCTATGCGGGCCTGTTGTTCGGGAACCCGGCCTAGCGGGCCGGCCGATCGATCGGCGGATTTGGCAATCCACGGCTGTTCAAGCAAAGGCAGTTCTCATGTTGAAAACGGCGACGCGTTTGGGTGCGGCGTTCCTGATGGCGGGCGGACTCGCGATCATTGCGCGGGCCTGCGATGGGATCATCGTCGGGCGAGCCGCGAGCGCCGACGGCGCGGTGCTGTTGGGGCACAACGAGGAAAATGCGTTGGACCGGGTCTTGGAATTCCACAAAATCCCTCGGCAACAGCACGCGCCAGGAACGTCCGAGCGTCTGGCCCGAGGCGGGCAACTCGAACAGATTCCCGAGACCTGGGCGTTTCTGTGGAGCGAGAACCCAGGGTTGTCGTTCAGCGACGGATACATGAACGAGTGGGGCGTGGCCATTGCCAGCATTCAGTGCTTGACGCGCGAGGACAGTTACGATGCGTTGGTCGCCCGCGGCGAGATCCGCGACGGCGGGATCGGCTATATGCTGCGGCGTCTGGTCGCCCTGCGGGCAAAATCGGCCCGCGAGGGCATGGAACTGATGGGCGCGCTGGTCGAACGATTCGGCTATGCCGATTCCGGCCGGACGTACGCCGTGGCCGATCCGCGCGAAGCGTGGGTGGTCGAAGTGGTCCGTGGGCGGCGTTGGGTGGCGCAGCGGGCGCCCGACGACCAGGTGGTCGTGCTTCCGGCGCGGCACATCATCGGCGAGGTGGATCTGGACGACCGCGAGAACTTTCGCGCGTCGCCCGATCTGGTGAGCTATGCCGTCGCGCGCGGCTGGTTCGATCCGGACGGGGGCCGACCGTTCAGTTTTCGCGAGGTCTACCAGACGCCCGCGCGGACGGCGCCCGACGCGCGTCAGCTCCGGGGCCAGGAGATCGCGACCGGGCGTCAAAACGCGTGGCCGCCCGCCAAACCGCTGCCCTTCGCGGTCCGGCCGCACAAGAAATTGGACGTCGCTGACGTGGCGGCGCTGCTCCGGAACAAAGATCGCTTGGTGGGGATGTTCAATCAGACCACGCAAGAGGCGGCTGTGTTTCAACTGCGCGACCATCTGCCTCGCGAGATCGCCTGCGTCTACTGGCGGACGACGGGGCGCCCGGATCTGAGCGTGCTGACCCCGTGGTACGTCGCGGTCGACACGACGCCGGCGAACTACGGCCGCGCGGCCGCGGCGGACACGCTGCTGTCGCTGGACCATCACTTTCAGCCCGAGCCGGGCACGTTTACGCCAGCGCCGGATCGCGCCTGGTGGACGTTCAAAAACCTCGTGCGCCACGTCGATCGCGATTACGCCTCGCGCGCTCCGGCTGTCCAAACGGCCTGGTCGGCGATGGAGGCGGGCCTGTTCGAGCGGCAAACAGCGATCGAAGCCGAAGCCGCCGCCAAGTGGCAGCAGGATCCGGCGGCCGCGCGCGCGTTTCTAACCCGCTACTGTGCCGAGGCGGCGGCCAAGGCGTGTGCTCGGGCCGATGAACTCCGAGCAGGACGCTGATGGTCGGCCCGTCGCGACCGCGCTCGGAGGCAAAGTGTCTCTGAGGCACTGCGATAGCTGGTCGGCGGAAGCCCGACTGCCGTAGGCGCGGAACGCGTCTGTCTGCCTCGCCAGTGGCCGAACCTGCGCGCCGCCGCGCGGGTTGGCCGCCCCTGACGCGGTCAAAAAAGTCGGTAACTGTGGGGGTTAGACAGGAATTGGTATTGCATGACTGTTGCGCAGCACAGACGACAGCAATCGTGTTGGCCGAAGGCCATCCTCAACGTGTCACCTCCGTCCGTATGAATATGGCCTTCGGCCAACAGAGGCACGCACGCGGCGCCAGTCCTGGGGCGTTGCCCCAGGCTACGGTGATCGAAGGCCTTCGGCCAAACAGAATCAGCGGCTATCTGCGCTCCAACGCGCAACAGGTGAAGCGGTAGCAGTTTAAGAAATTGACCGCGCCAGGCCGCCTCTGCCGCCCCTGCCGATCCGTCAGTCAGCTCTAGGCGCCACGGCGCGCCGGCGCGTCCAGCGTCAATTGGTCTTGTCGTGGCCGGGCAGAACGCCTAACATCCGCCGCGCTCGTCGGCAGGTTCTGGCTATCGTGCTAGCTTGCGCGGCTCGCTGTTAGCTGTCCGCTTTGACTTTTGGCGGGAAGACATCGTGGCACGAATTCAACGCCTGATCAAGCGACTGAGGATGTCCGCGACCTTGCGGTATGGTTCGTTCGGCACGTTGTTGCTGGTCGTGCTGGCGCTCTGGGGCTGGATCAGCAGCGGCGCAGAGGGCGGGTCCTATCAAGCGTTCACGCTGCGGCACAAAAACGCGGCTGAGGTCGAGCCGCTGTTGACGCCCTTGCTGCGCAGCGTCTCGCCGCCGCCTCATCTCATCGCCGATCCGCAGAACAACCAGATCCTGCTCCGCGGATCCGACCAGGCCCAGCAGATTGTGCGCCAGTTCCTGGCCTCGGTCGATCGCCCTGCGACACCGGCCGTGGATGCGGCTCGTTCATCGAGTCACGGCTCGGCTGCGGTTGTCCAGGGCTATCCGGTCCCGCGCGAGCGACTGACGGAATTGGCTCACCGAATCGAAGCCCGACTCCGCGAGCATCCCGAAGCGCGGTTCACAACCGATGCCGCTACGTCGCAGATCATCGTCCTGGCCACGCCCGAGCTTCAAGCCATGATCGCGGCTGAACTGGGACCGAGGGCGGAGAAACCGAGTCCATCGGGGCCGCGTGCCGAGCTGTCGCCGGCCAACGCCTCGATCGCCGGATCGGCAGCGACGGCACAGCCGCCGGCGGCCCGCGAGGTCCAATTGGCACGCGCGCCGCTAGCTCAAGTCGAGGCGCGGATCACGCAGATGCTCGGCGGCCGTTTGCAGCCGCATCTGCCGGCGCAGGCCGGAGGGCCGGACTATACGTTGGCCAAAGGGCCGCGGCGCGTCGAACTGGTCTTCGAGCGGTCGCGAAACACAGTCCAACTGGTCGGCGATCCGTTGCTGGTCGCCCAACTGGCCCAACTGCTGTCGGCGCTGGATCTCGCGACGGGCGATGCGGCGGCGAACCAGCAGGCGACGCGAGTGATCCCGCTGCAACGCGCGGATCCGGTCCAGGTTCATCATGCCGTCGATGTTCTTCGCCAGGGGCTCGATGCGGCGCCCGCGACCCAGACGTTGCCGCCGGGCGACGCCCGTTGGCAGGGGCCGTCGCAGGGCTTGATCCAACTGGTTCAGCATACCGAGGCCGTCGGCGGCGACCCGGGCGCGCAGCCGGACGGCGGCGCCGCCGCGCCCGACGCCATGGGCGCGGCGCCGCAGACACTGGCGGATCAGGACGGCGAACGGCAGCGGCAGGAACAGCGGCTGCGCCAGTTGGGCGGCAATGTCGACATCCAGATGCTGCCCGACTTGGACGTGATCATTTTACGCGGACGCGATCCGGACGTGGACGAGGTCGCGCGGATCATCGCCGAGATCGAACGGCTCAGCGCGGAGACCGTCCCGCAGCTCGAAGTGTACCGCCTGCGCCACGTGCATTGCCTGAGTCTGGTGCAGATCATCGACCTGGTGGCCCAGGATTTCATCGGTGGGCGTCAAGGCAAGATCCGCATTACGCCGCTGGTCAAACCGAACGCCGTGCTGCTGCTCGGCTGGGGCGAAGCGGTCGCCGCCATGCGCGAGCTGGTCGCCAAGCTCGACCAACCCGTATCGCCTCAGTCTCAGATCCGCGTCTATCCATTGCGGCACGCGCCGGCGTCGAGCGTCCAGCAGACGATCGGACAGACCTTTCCCACACCGCAAGGCATGGCAGCGCGGGTTCAGACCACGGTCGACGCCCGCACCAACGCCGTCATCGTGCGCGCAGCGCCGGCCGATTTGGCCGAGGTCGATCTGCTGATCCGCCGCCTGGATCGCGACGCGAGCGCGGCCGTCAACCAGGCGCGGATCTTCAAGCTGCAGAACACGCTCGCGGCCGACTTGGCGAGCACGTTGCAAAACGCGATTCTCGCGGCGGCCGGCGGCGTCGGCGACCAGCGTTCCGCGGTGCTCGAGCTGTTGACGGCCGACGCGGCGGGTCAGCGTTTGATCAAATCCGGTTTGCTGCGAGACGTGATCATCACGGCCAATCCCCAGACCAATTCGCTGATCGTAACCGCGCCGGTCGACAGCATGGACCTGATCGCCGCCTTGATCGAGCAACTGGACAAGCCCACCGGCGTGGCGCAGATCAAGGTCTTCAAGATCGTCCGCGGCGACGCCAACAGCCTGATCGAAATGCTGCGGATCCTGCTGCCAGCCGAGGCCACGGTGGCCGGTCCCCAGTTGGCGGGCGCCGAGGGCGCATCGACGCTCGTGCCCGTCCGCTTTTCGGTCGACGTCCGGACCAACAGCATCATCGCCACCGGGTCGCGGGAAGACCTGGCGATCATCGAGGCGCTGCTGTTGCGACTGGACCAGGAGAATGTCGAGCAGCGGATGAACAATGTGTACCGGCTGAAGAACGCCCCGGCCGTCGATGTCGCCATGGCGATCAACGAGTTCATCCGCAGCGAGCGGGTCGTCCAGCAAGCGGTTCCCGGCGTGGTCAACCCGTTTCAGCAGATCGAGAGCGAAATCGTTGTCGTGCCCGAGCCGGTCAGCAACTCGCTGATCATCAGCGCCACGTCGCGGTTCTATGACGAGATTCAGAAGCTCGTCGAGAAGCTCGACGCCCAGCCGGCGCAAGTGATGATCCAGGTGCTGATCGCCGAAGTGCAGTTGGACAATGCCGACGAGTTGGGCGTCGAGCTTGGCCTGCAGGATTCGGTGCTGTTCGATCGCAGCGTCCTAGGAGCTCTCACGACGTTGACCCAAACCCAGGTCGTGTCGACGCCGTCGGGCATCGTGACCGTGACGCAACCGGTCATCATGTCGGCCGAGAACACGCCGGGTTTCGACTTCAACAATCAGCCGTTCGGCAACTCGGGCACGCCCGGGGTGTTGGCCAACTCGGGCCGTGTCGGCGGCCAGGGCTTGTCCAGCTTCAATCTCGGTCGCGTCAGCTCGGATCTGGATTACGGCGGCTTGGTGCTGGGCGCGTCGAGCGACAGCGTCAGTGTCCTGATCCGCGCCCTGCAGCAGCGGAAACGGATCGAGGTTCTGGGACGTCCGCAGATCATGACCCTGGACAACCAATCGGCGTTCATCCAGGTGGGCGAGCGCGTGCCGCGGGTCATCGGGTCGCGGTTCGACGCGGTGGCGCAGACCAATCAGATCGATCTGGAAAACACGGGCCTGATCCTGGGCGTCACGCCGCGGATCAGCCCCGAGGGCATGGTCGTGATGGAGATCGACGCCGAGAAATCGAAGGTCAACCCAGTCGCCGAGGGCATCCCCGTCTCTGTCGTGGGAGGCCAGACCATCCGTTCGCCCACGATTTCGGTCACGACGGCTCAGACGACCGTCAGCGCCACCGACGGCGAAACGATCGTCCTGGGCGGATTGATCAGCAAGGAGAGCAGCACGATCAATCGGCGCGTCCCGTACCTATCGGACATCCCCATTCTGGGGCTGCTGTTCCGCTTCGACAGCGCACGAAATGTCCGTTCCGAGCTGTTGATCTTTCTGACCCCGCACGTGGTTCGCACCAGCGAGGAAATGGAGCGGATCAAGCGAACCGAAGCCGCGCGGATGCACTGGACACTGGCCGATGTCCATGCGATTCACGGCCCGACGGGCTTGTACGAAGATCCTGGCAACGGCTGTGCGGTCGAGGAAGGCGAAGTGATCTTTCCGCTGACCAATCCCGAGGGCTTGCGTCCCGGCGAGTTCACGCCGCGCCCCGTGCCGATGGACCAACTGAACCTCTCGCCGCGAATCGAGACCGTGCCGCTGCCAACCGGCGGCGGCGAGTCGACGCAGCCCTGAGCCGATCTCGCCTCGCGGCAGGATCAGCCGCAGAGCGCCTGTGTTACGAGAGCCACCCGATGACAACCAAGCGAACTCAGACCGACCGCCGACCGCCGTCTCGAGTCCAAGCGGACACCCGATCGACCCCCACGCCTTCGATGCCTGGAACGCGGACACTGCGGGGCAACTCGGCGCGCGGCGTTTCACGCGGCCTGGGCAGCCTTGTGTTGTGGTCGCTGGCGCTGCTGGCCGCCCCGGGCTGTGTTCAATGGAATCTCGGCGACTCGCTGACATGGCTGGAATCGGAGCCCAAACCCCAGACGCCCGACACGGTGCTGGCAGTGTGGACAGACGCGACGCTGAGCCAGCCCGGCAAGTCGACGGTCCGCGGCTTTGGCGGGCGCGTGATGTTCTTCGCGGAAGGCAACGACAAGAAATCCGTGCCCGTCGAGGGCATCGTCAGCGTGTACGCATTCGACGACGACCGCAGCGACCAGCAATCGCCGGCGCCGGAAAAGAAGTTCGTGTTCCCCGCCGAAAACTTGGGCCTGTACCAGAGCGAATCGAGCCTCGGCCCGTCCTATAGCCTGTGGCTGCCCTGGGACAACGCGGGAGGCGTTCAGCGGCGAATCAGCCTCCTGACCCGATTCGAGGACAAGACCGGAAAGCTCGTCCTATCGAAGACGGCGCGGGTCACGCTGCCCGGGACGCTGCCCGCTGCGCCCGCCGGCGCTGCGCTTCATGCCAACGTCAGCGCCAGCTCTCAGCCGCAGCCGATCACGGCGAACCTGGGCAGGCCGATGGACGTGCAGCAGGCGGGCTACTTTTCAGCGCCCTCGCCCGCGGCAGATGGGCAGATCGCCACCCCGCTCGCGGTAAGCCCGGGTCTGCCGGCGACACCGACCGCGCTCAGCGGCAGCCCCCTCGTGGGCGCTGGGCAATCATCCGCCACGGCCGCGATCGAAGTCGCGCCCGGACAAGCCCGGCGGTTGTTGTCCGGCTCCGACACGCAATCGGGCAACATCCGCGGCGGGTCGACGACGCCATGGGCGCCGCTGACAATCAGCCAACAGACCATCGGCGGCAACGCGCCGGCTAGTCCGGCGAACCCGGGTTCTGCAGCGGCAGCGGCGGCAGCGGCGTCGGTCCGGCCGGCTGAATCTGCAACTGATTCTCGACTCGCTCGATCCCCGGCTCGAGCTGCAACAGCAACTCGGCCAGCTTCTGCTCTCGTGCGGAGGCAACCGCACCACGCAGAATGGCTGCACGGCCTGCCACCAACACCTCGATCTGGTTGGGGGACGACAGCGGAAGAGTCGTCAGCACGCGACGTGTCACCAGGGCGCTGAACGCGAGGTCTACGACGTGGCCCGTCGCGGCCTGTCCACCTGCGGTTCGACCGTCTTCGATTCGATCTTCCGCGATTCGACCCGCGGTGGCCGGACCGTTTGTCGTCCCCGGCAACGAGTCGAATCCGATCTTCAAGCGGGGCGCATACATCCGCACACGGGCAGGCATCCGTGGTTGGACGGCGCGGTTCGCATCCGGTCCGGTTTCGACCCGCAGCTCGTCGACCGCCGACTGGATGTCTTCGGCGGCGATGCCTGACTCTTGGCGACCGACAAACTGCTGGCTCTCGCGCCGCGCCGCCCCGACAAAATCTTCCGCATCGCGGTTGCCGCGAATGAAGCGGGCATTTTCGTTGATCACGCCAGCGCCATCTCCAACTCCTGCGTTGCCGCCCACCGCGCCCGGCGCGCGGTTGGCGGCGGTGGCGCTGGTGCCGCTGTTTCGTGTTGCAGCGGTTCGCGAGGTTGCGTTTCGCGATCCGCCGTTTTGCGATCTACTGTTTTGCGACGTGGCGTTTTGCGACGTGGCGTTTCGCTGGCTCAGCGGCTGGCCAACGCTGCGTTGACCGAATAGCTGGGCCGAGGCGTCGGCGGCGGTGAAGATGCACCAAGCGAGGCTCAATATGGCAAGACAACGCGTCACCGGCAGGATCCTCGAGGCAGTCGCCCCATCTTCGCGGGCACAGCGGGGCGGGCTCAGCGGGATTTGTTTTCCGCTGGAATCGGCTCGACAACGGAAAATACGGTTCGTTGCGGCAGCAGCCACCCGGGTCGGCGGCATGGGGATTACCAAGCGGCACAACCCCGGCTGCTCACGGAACGATTCGAGGCACAAAAACACAACTAATCGTTTCCCTATAAGTATACTCGAATCATTGGGGTACGAGCAAGTTTCGCGTAATTTGAGTTTACGCTGCCTGAGAGTCCGGGTATGCTAGGTAAAGAGCAACGATTTTACATCCTACCGGAAACTCCAGGCCAGGCTCGCGGCTGGTGTCGCTGGACCAGCACGGGACGACGTTGTGTCCTCGCCCCGCCCACCCGACAGGCTGGTGAGTAGCGCGCGAGGCGACATTCGGCCACGTGCGCCGAGCGACTCTTGATGTTTCGCGCCCACACGGCGCGTCTGCCGACGGGCTCGGTGTTTCCACACCCGGCCGCGACGGCCTTGTATGACGACACTGACGGCACTTCTTCGGAGGGGCATCCTCATGGCACGTGTAAACCTGTCTGCAATCACGGGCCGACACTGCGTGTTTGCTGGGTTGCTGTTGATCGCCGCTGCCATAACGCAAGTCGGCTCGACCGCCGAGCCCACCGCCCCAGCGCCCGCGCCCGAGGCCGCAAAGCCTGAACCCGCGACGCCGACCGCCGAGCCGCCCAAGCCGGCCGCCGAACCGCCCGCGCCAGCGCCCGAGGCTGCAAAGCCTGAACCGGCGACACCGGCCGCCGAATCGCCCAAGCCGGCCGCCGAGCCGCCAGCGCCAGCGCCCGAAGCCGCAAAGCCTGAACCGGCGACACCGGCCGCCGAATCGCCCAAGCCGGCCGCCGAACCGCCAGCGCCAGCGCCCGAGGCCGCAAAGCCTGAACCGGCGACGCCGGCCGCCGAATCGCCCAAGCCGGCCGCCGAGCCGCCCGCGCCAGCGCCCGAGGCCGCAAAGCCTGAACCAGCGGCGCCGGCCGCCGACGCATCGAAATCGGCGCCCGGCGCAACGCCCGCCGAAAGGCGTCTGCGATTTACGTTTCGTTATCAGCGCTGGATGGACGTTCTGGAATGGTTTGCCGAGCAGGCCGATCTGTCGCTCGTGATCGACGCTCCGCCGCCGGGCAGCTTCAACTATTCCGACACGCGCGACTATTCGGTGACCGAGGCGCTCGACCTGCTGAACAGCGTGCTGCTGACCAAGGGCTATACGCTGATTCGCCGCGACCGCATGTTGACCCTGATCGACCTGTCCGGAGATTTTCCCGAGGGCTTGATTCCGCGGGTCACGCCGACCGAGGCGGCCAGCCGCGGCAAACACGAACTGGTGACGGTCGAGTTCCCGCTGGGACGTCGCGATCTGGACGCGGTGACGGCCGCGGTCACGCCTCTGTTGGGCCCGTATCACAAACTGTTGCCCGTGGCGCCGACCAAACAGTTGTTCGTCACCGACCGGGCGGGCATTATGAACGACGTTCACAAGGTCATCGAATCCGTCGCCGAGCCGAAATTGCCCCCGCCGGCGGCCCCGGGCCCGCCGCGCGAGCTGAAGGTCTATCCGATCGACCGGGCGGATCCGGTGGCCCTGATGTCCATTCTGGAAAAGCTGCTCAGCGGCGTGCAACTGGTTTTCGACGACAAGCTGAACCAGCTTAACGTCTACGGAACCGAGGCGCAGCATGTCACGATCCAGGCCGTCATCGACCAGCTCACATCGACTGCGACAGGCGAGCGCGAGCGGCGAGTCGACGTCTATTCGCTTCCCGGACTCGGCGACGAGACGGCGGCGAAGGTCATCGAGACGCTGCAGGCCATCGCGCCCAAGGCGACGTTCACGTGGAACGAGAACGATTCCAACCTGATCGCCTGGGCGGCGCCCGCCGAGCACGAAGCGATCGGCGCCGCCTTGAGCAAACTGAGCGGCGGGGCCGCCGAGGGCTCGCAGAAATTGCCGCAAGTCGAAGTCTATCGGCTCGAGCAAGCCGAGCCGACGAAGCTGGTCGAGGTGCTGCAAAAACTGGTGCCCAACGCCACGTTGAGCTACGACGGACGCTCGCGAAGCCTAGTTGCCCTGGCCAAGCCGGCCGATCACCAGACGATTCGGGCCTCGCTCGAACAACTAAAAACCACCCCGACGCCCGAGCACGAGCCGGTTTTCGAGGCCTACGGAATCAAGATGACCGGTCCGTTGACGGCTGCCGATCCGCTGGTGACCCAACTGCAGAACGCCGCTCCCGAGGCGAAAATCAACGTCGACGCACCGAACCGTCGGCTGATCGTGTATGCGACCCCCGGCCAACAGCAGGCGATCAAGGCCGCGCTCGAAAAATTGGGGCTGGAAAAGCCGACCGACGAGCCGCGCGTCGTCGAGGTATATGCGCTGACGACCGCGGACCCCACGGCGACGGTGAATCTGCTGCAACAACTGGCGCCGTCCGCCGAGTTCACGCCGGACGTCGCGCAACAACGCCTGATGGCGCTCGCCGCGCCCGCCGATCACGAGCGAATCAAAGCGACGCTCGAAAAGCTGCGCACCGCGCCCGCCGATGCCCAGACCGCCCAGCTCCGGTTCCATCCGTTCGAGAGCGAGCCGCCCAGCGAGGTGCTCGATCTGTTTACCAAGGTGGCTCCGCAGGCCAAAGTCACGGTCGACAAGGACAACCATCGGCTGGCCGTCGTTGGCACGGCGGCCGATCAAGCGGCGATCGAGGCCGCTTTCCAACAGTATCAGCAGGCGGCGCCAACCCAAGGCCGGCGGGTGTTGGCTACCTATCCGATCCAGGGATCCGATCCGACCAGCCTGCTCGAGCTGCTCAAGACGTTGTATCCCAACGTACAGATCGTGGCCGACGCGCCCACCAAACGACTGCTGGTCTGGGCGTCGCCCGAGGAACAGGCGTCGGTGGCGGCCTCGATCCAGAAGCTCGAAGCCGAGCCGGCGGCCGACCATTTGCCACGGTTCGAATCCTACCCGCTGCACGGCTTTACGACCTCGACGGAGACAGCCACGCTGGTCGCGACGCTGCAACCTTTGGCGCCCGGCGCGCGCTTTTCGATTGACAGCAAGGTCAAAAATCTGATCGTGTGGGCGACCGACAAGGAACAGGCGATCGTTCGCCAGGCGCTCGAGCGGCTGGGCCAAGGCCCGGCGGCGGAAAATACGCTGCAGCTCGAGGTGCATCGCCTGCCCCGCACCGACGCCACAGGCGCGCTGGCCGTGCTGCAGAAGTTGGTTCCGGACGCCCAGTTGACGCTGGATGCCAAGACCGGGACGCTGGTCGCCCTGGCCGTGCCCGCCGACCAGTCGCTGATTCGCACGACGCTGCAACAGTTGCAGGCCACCGCGGGCGACGGCCAGTTGACCGTTCGTTTTCATGCCCTGGTGCAACCGCCATCCGAAAGCCTGATGAATGCGCTGAAGGAGATGACGCCGGGGGCCCAATTGACCGCCGACACCGAGAACAAACGGTTGGTGGCCGTGGCGACCGAGGCGGACCACGAGGCGATTCGACGGGTGATCGAACAATTCGAGTCGTCCACGCCGTTGGAACAGCCGCGCAAGCTGGCCGTGTACCCAGTCACGGCTGCGCAGCGACGGCGATTCGAGGCGATTCTGCCCACGTTGCAGACGGAAATGCCCGGCCTTCAAATCCTGGCCGACGATGACGCGGCAGCGATGACGATCTGGGCGCGTCCGACGGAACAGATCAAGATCGCCGAACTGGTCAAACAATTGGCCCACGACGCGGCGCCAGACGAGCAAATGCAGTTGGCAACCTATGTGTGTGCCGCCGCCGACCCGACAACGATCACCGAGTTCATCGGCAAGTTGTTCCCCGACGCCAAGTTCGTGGTCGACGCCAAGACCCGGCGGATCATGATCTGGGCCCGCCCCGCAGACCATGAACGGATCAAGCTGGGGTTAGAGCAGTTGGGCGCAGGCGGCAAGCCGGACGATTTTCAACAGCATTTCCAGGCCTATCCGCTGTCGAAGATCGCGCCGGAGACCGTCGTCCCGCTGTTGCAGCAAAACATTCCTACCGCCCGGATTCTGGCCGACGCCAAGTCCGGCCGAATTCTGGTCTGGGCGGACAAAGCGGACCACGAGCAGATCGCGGAGGCGATCGACCAGTTGCAGTCCGCGCCCGACGATCCGCACAAGCCGCGGCTGGTCGTGTATCCGCGCCCCAACGCCGATCCGCAGGCCATCGTCCAGATGCTGACCGCGCTGGTCCCCCAGGCCCGGGTCAGCGTAGATGCCCAGACCGGCGGATTGGCCGCCTGGGCCACGCCCGAGGACCACCAGACGATCCGCTCGACGATCGACGAAATGTCCAAGGCCGAAGTCGTCGCCGCAAAACCCGCCTCGAAGGTCTATGCGCTGAAAAACGTGACCGCCGAAGCGGCGCTCCGCGTGCTGAGTTCGGCGGTTCCCACGGCCAGGCTGTCCGCGGGCGCGGATGAAACACAACTGGTCGCGGTCGCGCCGCCGACCGACCAACAGATGATCCAGGCGATTCTGGACGAGCTCGATACGGACAGCGCGGCCGCGAGCAAGTCGTCCGTGGCGATCTACCGTCTCGAGCACAAGACATCGAGCACCGCTGTCCTGTATGCGTTGAACGTGTTTCGTTCGGCCTTTCCCCGGGCCAACTTTACGCTGGGCGCCGACGTCGGCGAGTTCGTCGCCTGGGCGAACGCCAAGGACCACGCAGGGATCAAGACGCTGGTCGACCAGTTGAATGCCGAGCCTGCGCCGGAAAACAGGCCCGTGGTCGCCCTGTATTCGCTGAAATCGATTTCGGCGACCAGCGCCGTCCCCGTGCTGCAGGCAGCCGTCCCGAACGCCACGTTTACCGTCGATCCTGCCAACGCCCAACGGCTGACCGCGTTGGGCCGACCGGCCGAACACGAGCAGATCAAGTCGATCTTGACCGCGATCGACGTCGAGGGCGAGCCGGGCAGCGAACCGTCGGTGACCGTCTACCGACTCGACCACCCGGCGGCCGCGACGACGATGAGCTATGCGATCAGCCTGCTGACTCAAGCCTTTCCCCGTGCACGCCTGCTGTCCGGGCCGGAGCCTGGCCAGTTCGTGGCCTGGGCCTCGGCCAAAGACCACGCAGGCATCCGGGCCCTGGTCGACCAGTTGAACGCCGGGCCGCCGGCTGACGAGGCGCCCGAGGCCACGGTCTACGCCTTGCAGCACATCACGGCGGCGACGGCCATGAGCCTGTTGAGCACGGCGGCGCCCAAGGCCAAGCTGACCTCGGACACCGAGAATCCCCGCCGCTTGACGGCCTTTGCCAGCCCCGCCGACCAGGCGACGATCAAGGCCATTCTGGCCAAGATCGACGTCGAAGGCGATCCGGCCGGCGACGCAACCGTGGCCGTGTATCGGCTCCGAGGCGAGAGCGTCGGTTCGTCGTTGTACTATACGCTGACCGTGTTCCGCACGGCCTTTCCCAAGGCCACGTTCTCGGTAGGCTCGGATCCGGGCCAGTTCGTCGCCTGGGCCACGCCCAAGGAGCACGAGGGTATCAAGACGCTGGTCGATCAACTGAACGCCGCGCCGCCTCCGGAGGAAACGCCCGAAGCGACGGTCTACTCGCTGAAGCACATCACGGCGGCGACCGCGACGAGTCTGCTGAGCACGGCCGTTCCCCACGCCAAGCTCAGCGCGGACACCGAAAATCCGCGCCGCCTGACCGTCTACGCCAACCCCGCCGACCAGGCGACGATCAAGGGGATCCTGGACAAGGTCGACATCGAAAGCGATCCGGCCGGCGAAGCGAGCGCCGCCGTCTATCGGCTCGAAGGCCCCAGCGCAGCTTCGACGCTGTCGTATTCGCTGACCGCGTTCCGCGCCGCGTTCCCCAAAGCGACGTTTTCCCCGGGCACGGATCCAACTCAATTTATTGCCTGGGCCACACCCAAAGAACACGAGGGGATCAAGTCGCTGGTCGACCGGTTGAACGCCGCGCCGCCGCCGGACAAAACGCCGGAGGCCGCGGTCTATTCGCTGCAGCACATCACGGCCGCGACCGCCACAAGTCTACTGAGCACGGCGGTTCCTCAAGCCAAGCTCAGTACGGACACCGAGAATCCGCGGCGTCTGACGGTCTACGCCACCCCCACAGACCAGACGGCGATCAAGGCGATCCTGGACAAGATCGACGTCGAGGGCGATTCGGCCGGCGACGCGACCGTGGGCGTCTATCGGCTCGAAGGCGTGCCCGCCGGTTCGTCGGTGTACTATCGGCTGGCCGTCTTCCGCGAGGCATTTCCCAAGGCCACGTTTTCGAGCGGCTCGGATCCGGGCCAGTTCGTCGCCTGGGCGACGCCCAAGGATCATGAAGGCATCAAAGCACTGGTCCAGCAGATGAACGCCGAGCCTCCGCCCGACGAAGCGACGACGGTCGCCCTCTACACGACCAAGTGGATTACCGCCGCCACTGCCGCCGAAGTGCTTCGCACGGCGGTTCCCAAGGCCACGTTCACGGTGGACGCGGGCAATCCCCAGCGGCTGACCGCCAACGCCCGCGCTGCCGGCCACGAGGCGATCAAGAAGGTTCTGGCGACGATCGACGTCGAGACCGATCCGGACACCGAGGGCGCGACGAGCGTCTATCGATTGGACGGACTCGGGACCGCCGCCGAACTCGCCGCCAGCTTGAGTGTGTTTCGCGCCGCGTTCCCCAAAGCGACGTTCTCGCCGGGCGTTGAACCGGGCCAGTTCATCGCCTGGGCCGTTCCCCAAGACCACACGCGGATCGCAGCGTTGGTCGCACAGTTGAACGCTGTGCCGCCGGAAGACGAGGCGCCAAAGGTCGTGCTGTACACGCTGCAGTGGATCTCGGCAGCCACGGCCACGGGAATCCTGCAGACCGCCGTACCTCGCGCCACGTTCACTCCCGATGCCGATGATCCGCAGCGGCTGGCCGTCCGCGCAGTTCCCGCCGATCACAAAGCGATCGCCGAAGTGCTGACCGAGGTGGACGTCGAGGGCGCGGGCGGCGGCCGCGCCGCGGCCGTCATCTATCAGTTGGAAGGTCCGGCTGCCGCGACGCAACTGTCCTATACGCTGACGGCGTTCCGCACAGCGTTCCCCAAGGCCACGTTTTCACCCGGCGCCGAGCCGGGCCAGTTCGTCGCTTGGGCCATGCCCAAAGATCACGAGGCGATCAAGTCGCTGGTCGACCAGATGAACGCCGCACTGCCGCCCGAGCGGGCGCCGCAAGTCGAGGTCTACGTGCTGCGCGAGATCCCGGCGTCCAGCGCCGCCGAGGTTCTGCGAACCGCCGTCCCCAAGGCGACCTTTACCGTCGATCCGGCCAACGCCCAACGGCTGACGGCCAACGCCCGCGCGGCCGACCACGAGACGATCAAAAAGATCCTGGCCAAGATCGATGTCGAGGGCCAGCCAGAGGACGAACCGTCGGTGGTCGTGTACCAGCTCGAACGCCAGACCACGATGGCCGGGATGAGCTACGCCACGAATCTGCTGAGCCAGGCATTTCCCCGCGCCCGCGTCTTGCCGGGCGCCGATCTGGGCCAGTTCATCGCCTGGGCCTCGGCCAAGGATCACAAGGGCATCCAAGCGCTGGTCGATCGGCTGAACGCCGGCCCGCCGCCCGAACAGAAACCCGAAGCCGCGGTCTACTCGCTGCAGCACGTCACGGCCGATACGGCGTTGAACTTGTTGCGGGCCGCCGTTCCGCGGGCCCAGTTCGCCGCCGATCCGGCCGATCCGCAACGGCTGAACGCTTTCGCCAATCCGACCGACCAGGCGACGATCAAGGACATTGTCGCGAAGATCGACGTCGAGGGCGATCCGACCGGCGGGGCGACGGCCGTGGTCTATCAGCTCGACACCCAGGCCTCCAGCGGCTCGGTGTACTACACGTTGACCGTGTTCCGCACGGCGTTCCCCAAGGCCACGTTTTCACCCGGCGCCGATCCAGGCCAGTTCGTCGCTTGGGCCATGCCCAAAGATCACGAGGCGATCAAGTCGCTGGTCGACCAGATGAACGCGGACCTGCCGCCCGACCAGAAACCGATGGTGACGCTGTATACGCTGCAATTCATCACCGCGACGACCGCGGCCGAAGTGTTGCGCGACGCGGTGCCCAAGGCGACATTCACCGTCGATCCCGATGATCCCCAGCGGCTGACGGCCAACGCCCGACGCGCGGACCAGGAAACGATCAAGCAGATTCTGAGCCAGATCGACGTCGAAGGCGAGGGAGGCGGACGGGCGGCTGTCGAGGTTTACAAACTGATGGGTCCCCAGGCGCAGGCTGCGATGACGTACGCCTTGCGCCTGTTGACCACGGCCTTTCCACGGGCCCGGTTCTCGGCCGGGGTCGAGCCGAACCAGTTCGTCGCCTGGGCCAGCCCGCGCGACCATGCCGAGATCCGCGCGCTGGTCGATCGACTGAACGCCGCCCCGCCTCCGGACGAAACGGCGACGGCCAGCGTGTACTCGCTGAAGAACATCACCGCCGCCGCCGCACAGACGGTTCTGGCCAAAGCCGTGCCGAACGCCACGTTGAGCGTCGATCCGGCCGATCCGCAACGATTGACGGCCTACGCCATGCCGCTCGAACAGGCCACGATCAAGGCCATCATCGACAAGATCGACGTCGTCGGCGATCCCGACGCGTCGTACTCGGTGCGCGTCTACACGCTCGAGGGCATGAGCACGCGAATGGTCTACTTTGCCAGCGTCTTCCTGGGGCGCGTCCTGCCCAACGCCCGCTTTACGCCCGGCGCCGAAGAGTCGCAGTTGGTCGTCTGGGCAACGGCCAAGGATCACGAACAGATCGGCGAGCTGATCGAGCAATTGCAGAAGGAACCGCCGCCCGCGCTGGCGCGCAAGATCGCCGTGTACCCGTTGCAATATCTGGCCGCCGACGCCGCGATCGCCCTGTTGCGATCCGCCATGCCGCGCGCCGAACTGACCGCCAGCAGCACGGATACCCAACAGATCAGCGCGTGGGCGACGCCCGCCGATCACGCCCGGATCCAGGCGATTCTGAAGGAGGTCGATGTCAAGCCGGACCCCGAGTTCGCCGCGACGGCCGTTGTCTATGATCTTCAGGACATGACGCCCACGGCGGCTACTGCCGCGGTCCAGTTCCTGCGTCAAGCCGTTCCCAAGGCCAACTGTGCCCTGGGCGGCGATGGGCGACAGGTCGTGGCGTGGGCTCGCGCCGCGGACCACGAGGCGATCGCTCAGTTGGTCAAACAACTGGCTGAAGAATCGCCCGATTCCGCCCGTACGGCCCAGATCTACAACCTGCAGCATGCGACCGCTACCACCGCGCTGGCTGCGCTGACGCCCGTCGTGCCGCGGGCCAGTTTGACGGTCGGCGCCGATCCGAATCAACTGGCGGCGTTTGCCCGCCCCGCTGATCACGCCAAGATTGCCAAGATCCTCGAAGAGCTCGACAAGCCCGCGCCGCCCGAGACCGAGCCCACCGCCATCGTCTACTCGCTGGACAGCGGCAGTGTGGCCGACGCGATGCGCGTCGTGCGCGCCGCGGTTCCCCAAGCCAGTCTGTCGATCGGCGCCGAAGCGCATCAAATGGTCGCCTGGGCCCGGCCCGCCGATCACAAAATCATCCAGCAGATCGTCGAACGGTTGTCCGACAAGGGGCCGCCCGAGCTGGCTCGCAAAGTCGCCGTATACACCATTGAATCGGGCGATGCGGCGACGGCCATGCGGCTGTTGCAGACGGCCGTTCCCGGGGCCCAGTTTTCCGTCGGCTCGGATCCGCGCCGCCTGATCGCCTGGGCGACCCCCGCCGATCACGAGGCCATCCAGCGCGCGGTCGGCGAGATCGTCACCGGCGCCGCACAGATGACCAGCCAGGTCTACCGCCTGCGTTACGGCGATCCGCAGACCGCGTTGACCGTCCTACAAGCGCTGGTTCCACAGGCCAAGATGGCGGTCGATGCGAAAGAAGGCGCGCTGGTCGCCAGCGCCGTGCCCGAGGATCAGCGAAAGATCAAAGCGACCATCGAACAGATGGACGTCGAGGATCCCGACGGCCAACGTCCGACGTTGAAGATCCATCGCATCGCGATCGGCAGCGTCACGAACGCCTTCCGTTCGTTGATGACCTTGTTTCGCACCGATCCGGCCGTCCAGTTGTCGCTGGACATAGACAA
Source organism: Candidatus Anammoximicrobium sp. (assembly GCA_032229885.1). Taxonomy (GTDB): domain Bacteria; phylum Planctomycetota; class Planctomycetia; order Pirellulales; family Pirellulaceae; genus Anammoximicrobium. The sequence continues at coordinate 23,702 of JAVYAJ010000289.1, forward strand.
CGATGCGATCGTCGCCGTAGCCTCGGGGCCGAAACAAGAACGGATCGCCGAGCTGATCAAGGCGCTCGAAGACGCTGCCCGTCAGGACGCCCAGGCGACCATCCAGATGTACTCGCTGCGCAACGTCGACTCGTCTTCCGTGCTGCGTCTGCTCGAGCAGATGCTCGACAAGCAGGCGGGCAAGGCCGATCTGTCCGTCGACGCGCCCAGCAACCAGTTGATCGCCGTCGCCCCGCCCGAGGTCCACGCCCAGATCGCCAAGACGATCGAACAGCTACGAGGCGACGAGGCCGACCTGGAGATCTACGACCTGCAATATGTCGATCCAACCTCGGCGGAAATGGCCATCGCCCGTCAATTCTACGACGAGGGGAGTCGCGCGCCCGAGGTCAGCGTCGATCCGATCACCCAACAACTGTTCATCCGCGCCACGACCGACCAGCAACAGAAAATCCGTCAACTGTTGATCAAGATGGGCGAGACCCGGCTGAGCGTGCTCGGCGGACGGAGCACCCAGAACATGCGGACGTTGCCCTTCTCGGGCGATCCCAAGGCGGCGATCGACCAGATCCGCCGCGTCTGGGCGACCTTGCGCGACAACGAGATCCGTGTCGTCGGCCCCGACGAATTGCCGTCCGCACAAGGGTCGAAGCCCGACGCTCGCCCGGTTGCCGCGCCGCAACCGAAGGACAAAGCCGGCGCGACCGACGCTGGGGATGCCGGAAGCGCGTCCAAGAGCGAAAAAAAGAAATCGGAGGCGCGGCGACATAAGGATAGCGCAAAGCGCGGCGAGAACACCGAGGATAAAGCCGGCGACCGAGCGAACGACGAGACTGACGAGAAACCCAACGACGAGCCCGCGAGCCAAGACAACCCCAAGCCCGACGATGGCGCGGCGTTCTGGAACGTGCCATCTGCGACCGGCCCGTTCCGCTTCGTCGCCGCCCAGTCGGTCGTGGCGGACGATGCGGCAGACACCGCGGACCCCAGCGGCAAGCCGAAGTCGCGCAAGGCTGGGTCGCGCCGTGCGTCCGTGTCAGGGCCGGCGGCAGCGCCCGAGCCGGCGGCAGCGTCCGATTCATCGCCTGCGTCCGACTCGGTCCCGACGCCCCGCGATGATCGCGACACCCGGCCCGACTCTGATGCGGCGGCGCCGATCTACGTCGTTCCGAGCGATGGATCCATCACCATCGTCTGCGACGACCCCGAGGCGCTCGAACAGTTCGAAAAGCTGCTGCGGGCCATGTCGGGGACCAGCGGCGAGATCGGCCGCAACATCAGCATCTATCCGCTGAAGCATTCCAACGCGGTCGAGATCGCCGAGAAGCTGCGCGAGCTGTACGACATGCGCCGCCGCGGTTGGCGCCTGGGCGGCGCCGAGGTCGTGATCGTGCCCGACGAGCGGCTGAATCGAATTCTGGTTCAAGGCAGCCGAATCGACCGCGAGACCATCGACGGCCTGATCCGCGCGCTGGACACCGAGGAAGGCACGGCGTCGCGGCCTCAGATCGTCCCCGTGCACTACGCCGAAGCCACCGAGGTCGCCAACGTGGTTCGCGACGTCTTCCGCAGCCAGTTGACCCGCACGGCGATGGCCACGCCCGCGGCGCCCGGGATGCGCAGCCTCGGCGCATCGCGCGTCGTGCCCCAGGTCGCGGTCGACGAGGCGACCAATTCGCTGATCGTCATGGCTCCGTCTCCGCTGCTGGACGAGATCCTCAAGCTCGTCGGCAGCCTCGATCAGGCCGCCGAACGGAACCCGGCGCGGCGGCTGCGGATCATCAGCCTGCAAAAAGCCAGCGCGTCGCGCGTCGACGAGGCGCTGCAACGGATCCTCAAGTCCCGTCCCCCGCGCCCCGTCCGCTGAACCGCCTTGCGTCCGCGTGCCTCCGCCCGAACCCCGAGACGCGCGGCTTCGCCTACCGGATCGCCAGCCATCTGAACCGGGGCCGCGAGCGTCCAAGACTCCTGTGTCGCCCCGCGGCCTGACAGTCGCGAATGCCCCGGCATTTGGCGTGAACGTCGCCCTAGACGTTTTCCGGCACCACGTACGGATGGCGATAGACGCGCGTCAGCAGTGCGTCGGCCTGGGCGTCATCCACGAACCGCTCTTGGTCGCCGTTGAACTTCAACGAGCGTCCGACGCGATATGAGATGTTGGCCAGGTGGCACAGAGACGTCGACAGGTGACCGTCGTGGATATTGGCGTTCAGATCTTCATCCTTCCCCGAGCGGATCGCGTCGAGAAAGTTCGCCCAGTTGTTGGCCCGGTCGCGTTCGGGTTCGGTCGATTGGGCGAACGGCTGCCGTTCGCGGCGACGAAAGGCCTTCCACGTGTTGCCGCTGATCTCGAGCCAACCTTCCGTGCCGTAGAACAGGTTGCCGACCTCCTGCCCCGCACTGCCCTCGTGGTTGGTGTACCGACCCCGCGTCTCCATCTCGATGATCTTGCCGTCGGCATACGTATAGGCGGCGGTCTGCGTATTGGGCGTCTCCTGCGTCGTCCGATCGTGGCCATAGGTCTCGACGTCGCCGTACACCCGCGTGCCCGGCGTCTTGCCCTGTTCTTGCGTGAATCCGAAGATCCCGCCCGTCGAGTACACGGCGACCGGATGTTCGTCCTTCTGCATCCCCCAGCGGGCGATGTCGAGCTGGTGGGGTCCCGTGTTGCCCGTGTCGCCATTGCCTGTGTCCCAGTACCAGTGCCAGTTGTAATGGCTGCGTTTCACGTTATAGGGGCGCAGCGGCGCGGGGCCGAGCCACTGGTCGTAGTGAAACGTGGCGGGCGGCTCGCTGTCCTCGGCCATGCCGTAGGAATCGCGAGCTTTGAAGCACAGCGCGCGAGCCATATAGATCTCGCCGATGCCGCCACCGTGCAAAAACGCGATGGCCTGTCGCACGTTATGCGACGATCGGTTGATCAGGCCGACATGCATCCGCCGCCCGTACTTGCGCCAGGCATCGACCATCTTGCGGCCTTCCCAGATGTTGTGAGACGTCGGTTTTTCGACGTACACGTGCTTGCCGGCCTGGCTCGCCCAGATCGTCGCCAAGGCGTGCCAATGATTCGGCGTGACGATCGACACCGCGTGGATCTCGGGGTCGTCGAGCATCGCGCGCAGATCCCAGTTCGCGGTCGGCTGGGCGCCGGACTGTCGTTCGACCAGCTTTTGCGCCGGCGCGAGCAGCAGTTCGTCGACGTCGCACACCGCGCGAACCTGCACGTTGTGGCTGTCCTTGAGCATGCACCAACTGGCGAGATGAACCGTGCCCTGGTTCCGTACGCCGATTACTCCCACGTGGATCCGATCGTTGGCGCCCGCAATCATCGCGTAGGATTTGGCCGAGAAGCCGACCGCGCCCATCGTGATACCCACCGCGCCCAATGCACTCGTCTTAACAAACTCTCTCCGGTTGCTGTTCGTCGTGGCCATGGAATCTGGTCCTCCTCAAGTCCGCATTGTAAGCCCGGATCCGCTTTGTTCAATCATCCCCCCGACGCCCGCAACGCCAGGCCGGCGAGCAGATGGACGTGTTCGCTATTTCCACGGCGCGTCGGATCCGTCGAATATCGCCCAAGACGAACTCGCGGCCCATGCTCGAGACATCGACATTCGCCGTCCAAGCCACCGGCACCGGCTCCGTCCGCGTTGTGTTCGGCGACCGGAATCGCTCGCTTTGGCAAACCCGAACGCATTTTCCAACCGCGCCTTTCGCACAGCGGCGCCGTCCGAGCTGCGCTCTCGCTGGCTCGCTACGCCCGGCATCGATCGTCATTCGCTCGACCGTCAAGGCACTTTCCGCCAATCTGGCTGTCCGGGGCTTGTTTTGCTATCATTGGGGTGACACTTTGAAATGCTGGGATGCAATGCGATGGTACAACTCAAGCTTGACCTTGGACAGCGAACAGAACTCACGGTTCTTACTGGGGATTGCTCCCAACTTCTGCCCTCATTGGAGAACGAGTCGATTCAATGCTGCGTGACTTCGCCACCTTATTGGGGACTTCGTGATTATGATCACCCCAATCAAATTGGCGCCGAACCATCGCCTGACCAGTACGTTCAGAATCTAGTGGACGTGTTCCGAATAGTCCGTGCGAAACTTCGACCGAAGGGCACGCTTTGGCTAAACGTAGGCGATGGATACGCGCGCAACGGTGGAACCGGAGTCTGCGGGCCGAACGCGATGGTCGGCAACACCAGGAAGTTGATCCAAAAACGAAACTGCAAGGTTCCACCGATCTGGGGACTCAAAGATCGTGACTTGATGGGACTGCCGTGGCGGGTTGCCTTCGCCCTTCAATCCGATGGTTGGATTCTCAGGTCGAAAATCACTTGGATCAAAAAAACGGCAATGCCGGAAAGCGTTAAGAACCGTCCGACGAATGCAACGGAAGAGATTTTTTTGTTTGCCAAATCGCCCAGTTACTACTACGACTCTACTGCCGTTCGTCAAGATACGGGCGCGAACTTGCGCAACTATTGGATCCTGGGCCCAGACCCCGGCACTCATGGCCACCCTGCGGCATTCCCTCGCGAATTGGCCCGACGGTGCATTCTCTTAGGGTCACGTCCCGGAGACGTCGTGCTTGATCCGTTTGGCGGTTCAGGAACAACGGGGCTTGTCGCCAACGAATTGGAACGCCACGCCATCTTGATCGAACTGAATGAATCTTACGCTGACAGCGCGCGTGAACGAGGTTCCCATGGCGCGACGTAAAGGATCAAAACAGTTGATACTCGAGTTTTTCCTGGCCAACATCGGAAAGGTTGTCGAATCTCGTGAGATTCAGGTCGCCAGTGGCGGAGCCGTTGAATGGGCGCGACGTGTGCGAGAACTAAGAAACGAGGAAGGATATCAAATCCTTTCCCACAAAGATCGCGCGGATCTGAAACCAAATCAATATTTGATGGAAACCGACAAACGGGTCCCGGCATTCAAGCGGAACATATCGAAAGAGACGCGGGCCTGGGTGCTAGAGAGGAATGGTTACACCTGCCAGATGTGTGGCGCCGCTGCCGGCGATCCTGATCCATTCGTTCCGAATCGTAGGATTCGCTTAACGATGGGGCATATCATCGACAAATCCAAAGGCGGTGATGATTCTCCGAACAATCTTCGTGCCGTCTGTACAAACTGCAATGAAGGCTTGGCGAACACAGGACTCCCAAAGCCGGGTCGGGTGCACCTATTGGCTCAGGTACGTCGGGCAACGATCGATGATCAAAGAGCGTTGCTGGAATGGCTGCTAAAGAAATTTCAGCCGAGCAAAACGAAACGCGATTCATGAATACGGCCGGGTGAGGGATCACTTGAGAGGAAGCACTGGGCTATCGGCGCCACCCATTCCTTGGCACTTGAGACAGTTGGCTCCGTTGATCCCACTAATTGCGAGTCGCCCCATCGAGACACGTCTTCGGGCGATGCCAACACGCGCCGCGGTTTTCGAAAGTACCTAGCGAGGCCAGCAGCCGCAACCCAACACGGGCGAGAAATACTGAAGAGGACCATGAATCACACGAATAACGACATCGCGTCTAACCGTGTTTCTTCATCTCCGCTATCCGTGTCCTCCGCTATCCGTGTCCATTCGCCGTGATTCGCCTGTCATGTCTCTCTCCGCTACGACGGAGCGCCGAAATCTCAGCGTCCTCGCCGTCTCTGCGTTTCCAAAACGTATTTCCCTGTAGCCCGGCCCGTTCGCCCGCGCCAGGACGTCGCGGAAACGTAGACACGCAGAGGACACAGCCCTACTGCAAGCACAACAGGTAACCCTTCAACAACTTAACGCGCTCGCCGCCTGACAACATGGTCACAAGTTCACGATATTTGATGTTAGCAGTACAGAGCGCTCAACGGGCTGGGAGCCGAATGCTCAGCGGCTGCTGATCCCGGACGACCTCCAGCTCATGGACGCGACCGTCGGACGGGGGTTGCGTGAGTTCTCGTATGGGTTTGCCATCGATCTTCATCATCAGATCCCCGGCTCGCAGGCCCGCGCGGCCGGCTGGCGAATCGGGCGGCACGACCCGCACATAGAGTCCGCCATCCTCGCGACCGACTCCGAAGGCCGAGAACTCCTCGCCCACAAGCTCCTGGACTTCGGCGCCCGCCCAGCGGCCTGCGGCGCCTTTCAACGTGGCAGCGGATGTCTCGCCCCGAGGCAATTTCGGCGTCCGGGCGATGGAACGCAACGTTGGCTTTACCACGCCGAAATGATCCATTGGGAAATTTTCAAACCCCAAAGTCCGCGCGGGCGAATCCGGTGTGACTCGGTAATCGCCACTCGAGGGGTCGATGAACGAGGCGTCCCCGCTGATCGAATGCTCGTCGTGACCGCTGGCCTCCTGCAAGACAATCGCGGGCGACGGCGTGGAAGCCTGTAGCTGGTGCAAAAGATTGAAATCCATCTCACGACCCCAAGGCTTGGTCACGCGGATGGGCCGGTATGGGGCAAAGATGATGTTGCGCCGGAACGTATCCTCGCTGTTCGGGTACCAGACGTGAGGATGAAAGCTGTTGTCCACGATCACGTTGTTTTCCGCGATCCGCAGAAAGCCCTCGCGAAACTTCAGCCCGCCGTGCAACAGCAGGTTGTGGTGGATGTGGTAATAGCTCGAACCATCATCAAGGTCGATGTCCCAGCCGTGGTCGCAGCGCCAGCGGCTGTGGCGAATTTCGGTGGTTTCGATGGCGTCGAGTCTGGCGATGCGGGCAAGCTGATCCGCGGGGGCTGAGTCGAGGCCCCAATAGCGATCACGGCCCCAGGAGTTGAAACTGCCGTGATCGCTGGTTTCCAACACCGTATCAAATACGTCACAGTGTTCGATGACGTGCCCGCCCCAGACGCCTTCGCTGATGTTGATGCCAGCCCGCGGCGTCTCGTACACCGAGCAGTGCCGCACGGTGATCCGTCGCGCCATGGAGATGTGGATTCCCGCAGTCTGTTTTTCCACTCGGCCGATGCGGCGGATCAAACAATCCTCCACGAGACATTCGGCCGGATAGTTTTCCGTACGCGGGCCGGACGTTAGATCAATCCGATCGTAGGTGTCGCGCTGGCCGTACTCGAATAACGCATAGCGCACCGCACCGGGATCGCCCACAAAGCAGATGCCGCTAGCCCCACTGTCGCTGATCAGGCATCCGCGAATGGTGATACGCCGATTGTAGCCGCTGATGAATACCGCATTCCCTCCGGCTTCGTCAAAATTACAGTCTTGGATCGCACAATCAACGGCGCCGGTCAGGAACGCGGCGCCGCCCCGATAGATCGTCCAATCGCTCCGCAACAGCGGTTCACGCGTCTCCATGAACGTGCGGGCGACGCGGTTCAGCGTGAGCCCAGACAGGGTGACGAATCGGACAGGCTGCTCCGGCGTTCCGCGAAACTCAATCAGACTGCGCAATTGGACCGCCTCGAAACGCGCAGCCGCCAGATCCAGATCGGGCCGGGGTAGATAGTACAGGACGTGTTGTCTCGCATCGTGATACCATTCGCCGGGGGCATCTAGCTCCTCGAAGATGTTCTCGACAAAGCGATATTCACTGTGCATGCCCATCTGGCGATTGTTCTGCCAACCGCCTTCGTAAGCCAGCTCCCCCGATTCAGCTTTGCCGGTGATGAGGTAGTGGAACCCGCCCCAACGCAACCGATGCATGGCATGGATGAACCCGCCGGCCGGGTGCGACCACATCGCCGTACGCTCCTTGCTGACCGCATCCGCCGCATAGCCGTTGTAGATCGGTATCTTGGGATCGAAATTCGGATACCGGGCCATGGGCTCTTGGCGCTGGTTGACGAACAATTGATCCATCGTCAATTCGGCTGGCGTCGGCGCTTGCATGATCCCGTCGCGATAGGGCGCCCACGCGAGTTCCAGTTCCCGAGCGCCGCTGAGGATCGCGGGCTCGGCATCCGCCGAGGTGTATGTAACGGGCGCCGATTCCGTGCCCGAATCCTCGCCCGTGAGAACAAGGGGCTCGCGTAGACAATAGGTCCCCGCGTGAATCATGACGCGCACCGCCTCGCGGCCCGCCGATCGTCGGGCCATTCGCTGGGCGGCCACCAGCGTCTGCACGGGGCGTTCGGGCGAGCCATCACCGTCATCGGCCCCGTGCGGGCTGACGTGAATTTCCACTGCGGCGGCAGCGTTCGGCAGAAGTAGCCACAGCCACAGCACAGCACCAAACGCATGCCGCGGTTTCATGACGTTCCTCGTCGGTTCAGGGCGTAGGGAAACAGGGATTTGGCTGACGCAGCGAAGCATAACTACCCACAGGCGCGGAAACAAGAGGGCACATCTCCACTCTCACGGCCTCAGTGCGTATCGTGCGCGTATCTTGTCTGATCAAACTTCAGCTTCAGACACGAGCCATTCAGCCGAGAATTGGCGTAGACGCAGCCGTTCCAATCCGCGTCGTGCCGGGGAATTCGAATGCCAACACGACCCTCGGGAAGACTCATCTCGAAGCTCTTCACCTGCGGTTGCTCGCGGCGGCGTCCTGAATCGTCTTCAATGTCTCAGCAATCCCAAAGGGTGCGGCGCCCGCTTGGATCAGGCCCTGGTTCTCCTCGTCATCGAACGTAAACAGCCGCTTGCCGCGGTCGAGTGCCGAGCGGGCAACCGCCTCGGCCTTGCCGCCGGGCGAGGCGTGCGGGATCAGGACGGCGGCGGCATGGGCGACGATGAACTCGTTACGGGCCTGCGCGTGAGCCTTGGTGGTGCGGCGCACGTCGTCTTCGAAAGAGGACAAGATCAAGAGGCGGCCGGCGTCGATGGCCGTTCGCCAAAGGCACGGCAGGCGCGGCCGTCCCAGCCCCTTGGCCAACACCACAACCACCGGCTGCACGCCTCTCAATAGAAACGCCAGACACTCCCTCTCCATCAACGAATGGAAGCCGCCCGCGACCGTCACGCCGGCGTCGCGCAAGGCACGAATGGCGTCGAAGGTCTTGATGACGATGCTGCCGGGGCACTTCACCGAACAGATCAGCCCTACGCACTTTCGTGTGAGCAAGTCTCGATTTCCAATTCCCCAGCGCGGCCTCGCTGTGCTCGGCCGCAACCAAACGGGGCGCCCCAGGTCCATTCGAGCCGTCGTAGAAGGCGACTCGAGACCAGGGTCCGGTGTCTCGAGGGACTGCGAAAGTGATCTCCGGTCGTTGTTGAGGAGCGAGGCTGAGTTGGCCAGCCGAGTGCCGCCCCCAGAGTCTGGCCGGAGACGTGCTGACACCCCCCACCGTTAAGGGTATACAAAGGCGTCCCTCCGTGTTGTATCGTAGATGTCGTTGTAAACCCGACGCAACATCTACCACAAAGGGACGCCATGAACGCTCTTATACCAAAATACG
>JAVYAJ010000290.1:0-11331 GCA_032229885.1 Candidatus Anammoximicrobium sp.
GGCGCAGGCGATGCCGAACAGGCACGAACGACACGCAAAGAGGCCCGGTTGTTCTCTCTGCTGACGCCGGGCGGAACGTTTGACGCGTTCGACGTTTCCGTCGACGGGTCTGCCAGGCCCCGGTACCACACAAAGGGGAATACACCGCGTCGCGTCAGCGACTCGCCAGAACGAATGCGCAACATCAACTCGCCGATGGATCTGTTCCTCAACTTATCGACTCGCATCATCGCTGGCGTGCTTTCATTACGGCATTACGGCCGCGGCCCGCGTTTTCGGCTTGGCACGTTACGACGGGCCGTCTATTCTGCTAAATTTCGTCGCTGACGAACACTTCGTGAATCCATTCCTGTCCTGGACAGGCGTGAAAGTTGAATGATGAGCAAAGCCAAGCCTCGCGAGAGCATGGCGGCCGCGACCGGGCCGCGCCCGGACCACAGCGGCCGGGCGACTCGCGAAACGATCGAGTCGATCGCCGTGGCGGTCATCCTGGCGTTCTTGTTTCGCGCATTTGTCGCCGAGGCGTTTGTCATCCCCACCGGGTCGATGGCGCCCACGCTTCAAGGCCGCCACATGGACGTGGTGTGCCCGAAATGCGGCTGTCCGTATCGAACCGGAGCGAGCGTCGAAAATGACGGGGTCGGCGAGGTGCGGGCGACGACGTGCCCCATCTGCCGATTTCCGATGACGCTGGACAAGGCCCACGATCCCAACCAGCGGTCGTTCAACGGCGATCGGATTCTGGTCAGCAAGTTTGCGTACGAACTGAGCGATCCTCAGCGATGGGATGTGATCGTATTCAAGTTTCCGGGCAACGCGAAACAGAACTATATCAAACGCCTGGTCGGGCTGCCGAACGAAACGCTCTGGGTCCGTCACGGCGACATCTACGTGCGGCCGAACCCGGTCGAATCCGAGGCCGAGCAGAACACCGGCCCGACGGATGGTCACGAAGCGGCGGTCGAGCCAGCCGGCGACTTCCACATCGTGCGCAAGCCGGCGCGCAAGCTGAAAGCCATGTTGCAGTTGGTCGACGACACGCGGTATCGGGCCGAGGAATTGCAGCAGGTCGGATGGCCCAGCCGCTGGCAGGACTGGTCGAACCCGAGCGCGCCGTCCTGGAACGTCGCCCCGGGCGAGCACGGCTTCGAGACGGCCGCCTCGCACGAGGGCCCGGCGTGGCTGCGATACCGGCACGTCGTCCCCTGGCTCGAAGACTGGACGGACATCGCCAATGGCGCCGTTCCGCGCCGGCTGAACGACGGCGAAGTCCGGGGACAGTTGATCACGGACTATTATCCCTACAACGATCGCTACGACGGCCAGCCGCGCGACAGGCCGGTGGGCTTGCACTGGGTCGGCGATTTGGCGCTGCACGCCGAGCGAGTCGAAATCCTGGGTGACGCGGGCAGCGTCCTGCTGGACTTGGTCGAAGGCGGCGTCCACTACACCTGTCGCATCGACGTGGCGACCGGCGAGGCCGTGCTTGCGATTGCCGATGGCCAGCGTTCGTTTGTCGGCCCGGACGGCGTAGCCATCGCCCATCCGACGGCCAGCACGTCGGTGCGAGGTCCGGGAAAATATGACCTGCGGTTCTCGAATTGCGACGATCAACTGTTGCTGTGGGTCAACGATCGGCTGGTCGAGTTCGACGCCCCGACCACGTACGCGCCGGACGTGAACGTCAAACCGAAGTGGAGCCCCGAGGACGCCGGCGACCTCGAACCGTTGGGGCTGGGCGCAGAGGGCGTGGCCCTGCGCGTCCAAAACCTGCAAGTCCTGCGCGACGTGTACTACGTGGCGTCGTCCTATCTCACCGACGATGGCGGCCGGATTCCCGACGACTACGAAGACCTGTTGTACGTCGGATCCCGGGCGAGCCACGTGATGGCCGTGTTTTCGGATCCGCAGTCCTGGGCGACCACGCGACTGTTCGACGCCCGCCGCGAGAACGTGCGGTTCCGGCTGGGCGCCAACCAGTTCTTCCCGATGGGAGACAACAGTCCGGAGAGTCGCGACGCGCGGAGCTGGTCGCGAGAAACCTACGATGGCGATCCGCATCCACCGCCGTATGTGCGACGCGATCTGTTGATCGGCAAAGCGCTGCTGATCTACTGGCCTCACGCTTGGCGACGGCCGATCCCATTTTTCCCGAACTTCCGCCGGATGGGTCTGATTCACTGAACACGGAGGCTGGGATGACGAGAATCCTGGAAGTGCAGGGCCTGGTGAAGAACTACGGCCGCCGTCGCGTCGTGGACGGAGTCGATTTTCATGTCGAGGTGGGCGAGATCGTCGGCCTGTTGGGGCCCAACGGCGCCGGCAAGACGACCAGCTTTCGGATGACCTGCGGCATGATCGAGCCGAACGCCGGGCGCGTGTTCTTGAACGGCCAGGACGTGACGAACTGGCCGATGTACCGCCGGGCGCGAGATGGCGGAATGGGCTATTTAGCCCAAGAGTCCAGCGTGTTTCGCAAGCTGAGCGTTCAACAGAATCTGCTGGCGATGTTGGAACTGCTGGGAAGAGGCCGAGCCGAACGCCGCGCACGGTGCGACGAACTGCTGGAACAGTTCAAGATCGCCCATCTACGAAAGAGCAAGGCCGCGTCGCTGTCCGGAGGCGAACGGCGCCGGTTGGAGATCGCCCGCTGTCTGGTTTCCGATCCGCGAATCATCCTGTTGGACGAGCCCTTCACGGGGATCGATCCGGTCACGATCCAGAGCATCCAAGAGATCGTCCGCGGCCTGCGCAACGCGGGCATCTCGATTCTGATCACCGATCACCAGGTTCGCGAGACGCTGCAGATCACCGACCGCAGCTACGTGATCAGCAAGGGACAGGTGCTGTGCCACGGCACGCCCGCCGAGGTGCTCGCGCACGCCGAGGCGCGCGAAAAATACTTTGGCAGCGACATTGGCATCGACATCGCCGCGTCCAGCCCGCCGGCGCCGCATTCGACGCGCGAGCCCGAGCCGGCGGTGTCGGGTTCCATCCAGGCGCGCCGCAAGCGATCGGATCTGGGCTAGCGCGCCGTCCGGGTTGCGACGCGCGGGTCGCACGGTCGTTGCCGCGGGCCTCACAGACTCAGCCGCCCGTCTGTTGCTGGGCGGCCCGCAGGGCCTGATCGAGGTCGGCGACGATGTCCTGGACGTCTTCCAGCCCGACGCTCATCCGCACAAAATCCGGGGTCACCCCGGCGGCCAACTGTTGCGCGTCGCTCAACTGCTGGTGCGTGGTGCTGGCTGGGTGGATGACCAGGCTTTTGGCGTCCAAGATATTCGCCAGATGGGCGCACAGCTTGACGGAACCGACGAACGCGCGGCCGGCTTCCAAACCGCCCTTGATCCCGAATCCCAGCATCGCGCCGGGACCGTTGGGAAAGTATTTTTTGGCGCGCTCGTGATCCGGATGGCTGGCAAGCCCGGGATAGTTCACCCAAGACACGGCCGGATGACGTTCCAGGAACTCGGCCACCTGCTGCGCGTTTTGAACGTGTCGATGCGCGCGCAGCGGCAGGGTCTCCAAGCCCTGCAGGATCAAGAACGAGCCGAACGGACCCGGACAGGCGCCCGTATCGCGCAGAATGCCGGTGCGCGCTTTGAGCACGAACGCCATGCCTCGCGCCAGGGCTTGGTCGTGCCAACCGAAAGCGTCCCAGAAGTTCACCCCGTGGTACGACGGATCCGGTTCGGCGATTTCCGGAAACTTGCCGGCGCCCTTCCAATCAAAGTCGCCCTTCTCGACGATGGCCCCGCCGATGGTTGTGCCGTGTCCGCCGCACATCTTGGTCAGCGCGTAGACGACCAGATCCGCCCCGTGCGTAAAAGGGTAGAACAGCGGCGGAGGCGTTACCGTGCAATCCACTACCAGGGGGATCCGATGTCGATGCGCGATCTCGGCCAGCGCCTCGAAATCGTCCACGTTGTTGCGCGGATTGCCGATGGATTCGGTGAACACCAGCCGGGTCTTGTCGTCGATGGCCTGTTCGACGTTGCGGGGATCGCTGGTGTCCACCAGGCGAGCCTCGATGCCCATCCGCTTGAGCGTGTGCGTGAACAGCGTAATGGTCCCGCCGTACAGATTTGTGGTCGAGACGAAGTTCTGCCCGCAACCGGTGATGTTCAGGATGGCGTAAAAGATCGCGGACATCCCGGACGCCGTCCCGAGCGCCCCGCCCCCGCGATGCAGCGCGGCCAGCCGCTTCTCCATCACGTCGGTGGTGGGATTCATGATCCGCGTGTAGATGTTGCCCATCTTACGAAGCGCAAACAGGTCGGCCGCCTCCTGTGCGTCGTCGAACACAAAGCTGGTCGTCTGATAGATGGGGACCGCCAGCGCATGAGTCGTCGGGTCGGCCTTCTGGCCCGCGTGAATGGCTCTCGTATAGATCCCTGGATGGTGTTCTGTCATGGCTGTACCCACTCAAAGAATGAAGCGATGGATCGCGTACGGGTGAAGTTGGGCGCATGAAAGCTGCGCGGTGATCCGTGATGGTCGCCCAGAGCGGGCCGTCGTCCAAAGCGACCCGTCGCGCCACGAAGATGATCCGTGGGGCGAGGCAAGGCCGACGGCGCTAGCCTCGAGCGCCACGCCGCGAGGGCGGATCGAAGTCCGCCCGACGACGTTCCACGCCGAGCTGCGCGCCGCGCAGACGTCCGGAACGGGCCGAACGCGCGCCGGCGAGGCCAGCCAAGGGAGTATAGAGAGCAGCGCGCGACGAGCCAAGGGGACGACGGCCGCCGCGCTGATGACGGGCGCGGCGATTTGGCGCGGCCTCGGCAACCCGCGTTCGTCCCGGGCCGCGCCGGACGCGCCGCGCGCCGGATCAAGGTTCATCCGACGGTTGCGGGGCGACCAGCGGTGGCAAGCTGGTCGCCAAGTAATAAGCCCGCGGCACGCTCAGATCCAACAGCGCGGCCAGCGCCGTCGCGCGGCCTTCGCCGGAACCCAGCAGCGGCAGGTTGAACAGCGACGGCAGCCGTTCATACTGGACCGTACGGGTCTTGTCCTTGTCCAGCCCCGCCAGCTCGATGGCGCGGTCGATCGCCTCCTCGATGAATCCCAGCTCGTCGACCAGACCATGCGCCTTCGCCCGCCGCGCCGAAAAGATCTCGCCGGTCGCCAGCTCGCCCAACTTGTCCGGCGCGTTGCGAAACACGGGCCGTCCCTCGCTAACGATATCCTTGAAACGTCCGAACGCGTCGTCCACGTACAGTTGCATGATCTTCCGGTCGTCCTCGGACATGGCTTTGGTCATCGCCATCAACTGTTTGCGCGGATGGCTGACGATCGAATCGTCCTTGACCTTGAACTCGGTCAGCAGACCGCTCAGATCGTAATGCGGAACGATCACACCGATCGACCCGGTCGTCGTCGTCGGCTCGGCATAGATCGTCCGTGGCTGGTCTCCGACGGCCATCGCGATATAGTACCCGCCGCTGGCCGCGATCCCGCCCATGCTGACCACCAGAGGAACCTTTTTTTCGTCGCGCAATTTCGTCAGATGATGGTAGATGAAATCGGACCCCGTGATCGTACCGCCGGGCGAGTTGATGCGGACGACGACCGCTTTGACGCTGTCGTCGTCACGGACGCGATCGATCTGGCTTTTGACAAACCCACTGCCGCTGAGGATCACGCCCTCGACGGTGATGATCGCCACCTTGTCCTGCCCCGTCTTGGCGCCCGAGTGATACTTTTCGCGAATTCCGTCGGTCGTATCGAAGTATTCGCTCAAGCCGGAGGACAGGCCCAGAAACAACGTCAAGAAGACAAAGCAGCCGATCCAACCCAACCAACACAACATCCGTTGAAACAGGCTTCCACCGGTGTTGATCGTAATCGACGGCAGTCCGGTGTTGCCGCCGGCTGTGGCGGATGACGAAGTCACAGGAGGCGAGGCTTGGCTCATCCGAGGATTCCTGGGTTGGATTCTTGTCGCCGTATCGTGGTTGTCTCTGGCCCCCGCCGGGGCGCGGCGGCGGGCGTGCTCATCTCATGATTGTATTTGGGCCCGGGAAAACCGCAATGTCCGCGTCTCATAGCTCGTCGCGGTCTTCTGGGCCGGCAACCGCTGGGCGGCCGCCGGCCGGCGTGAATACACACGGTGCGTCGCGAGATCTCTGGCTGTGTTTCGCGGACGGCGCTCGCCACGCGCCTGCGACGAGCGGCGGTCCGTGGTATACTGCGCGCCCGAGTGTGGACCGACAAGGCATCCATCGCAGAGAGGAACGCGCCGTGACGAAGACCGAAAGACTGCGCAATCGCCGCGAGTTTCTGGGTCAGACGGGATGGGCCGCGGCAGCCGCGCTGTGCGCCGGCACAGCAGCCACGACCGTTGCCGGCACGGCGGATCGCCCCTTCGTTTCGATCAACCAGTGGGCGGTTGGCGCGATCCGCGGGCGAGACAAACAGGCTGTCGAGATCGGGTTGGACGACGAACTGGCAGGGCTTGCGTCCGCCGGGATCGACGGCCTCGAACCCAGCCTGAGCTCGGCCGATCAAGTGGACGCCTTGGTCGCCAAGCTTGCCAAACACGGCCTTCAGATCCGCTCGATCTATACCGGCAGCGCGGTGGACGATCCGACCACCGTCGCGCGCGAGTCGCAGCGGATCATGGCGTTGGCCAAGCGTGTCCGCGAGGCCGGCGCCGAGATCATCGTGACCAACCCTCGTCCGCTGCCGAATCGACAGGGCAAGAGCGACGAGCAGTTGCGGACTCAGGCCGCCGCGCTCAACGAGCTCGGGCACGCCCTGGCGGCGCTCGGCGTCAGGCTGGCCTACCACAACCATGACGTCGAACTGCAGCACGCCGCTCGCGAGTTCCATCACATGATGATCGCAACCGACCCCGAGGCGCTGTCGTTGTGTCTGGATGCCCACTGGGTGTATCGCGGCGCGGGGAATTCGCAGGTGGCATTGTTCGACGTACTGGAGCTGTATGGCTCGCGCGTAATCGAGCTGCATCTACGCCAGTCGACCGACAACATCTGGAGCGAGACGTTCGGCGATGGAGATATCGATTATCGGGCTATCGCGCGCCGTCTGGCGGAGCTGGACATCCGTCCGTTGCTTGTGCTCGAGCAAGGCCCTGAGCGCGAAACGCCGCAGACGTTGGAGATTGCCGAGGTGCATCGACGCAGCGCAGACTATGCCCGTCAGGTCTTCGCGGCATCCGGAAAAGCGGCAGCGGACTAGTGCCTTGTCCCCCATCGTTTTTTTGCGCGTTGTCGGCGCTCGCCGCTCTGTCCTCGGCGGTTCGAACGCGCTCGACGCGCGGTTCCGGCGGCCCGCGGCATGATTTGGCACGCCGGATCGGCGACGGTATATTGATGGCTCGAAGACGCCCGAGCGGCCGGGCATTCGTGGCGCGACCGCCCGTGAAACGACACTTAGCTCTCAGGAGGCTTAGCGATGCGACGGCATTTTGTGTTTTCCAGCGGAATCGTGGTGGGCCTGTTGCTCGCGATGGGGTTCGGGTTTGCTCGGCCGGGCGACGCGCCGCGCGACGTTTCGGCCGGCTCGACGCCCCCCGCGGCAGCGGGCGCCACCGCGCTGTTGGGCACGGCGACCGAGGCGGCACTGGGGACCGAGTACTCGACGGCCAAGTCCTTTGCCGGCCTACCGGTCCGACCGAGCGCCGGCGAGCTGGGCGTGCTCATATTCGGAGCGCATCCGGACGACTGTGAAATCCGGGCCGGCGGCGCCGCCGCACTGTGGGCCAAGGCCGGACACGCCGTGAAGATGGTCTCGATGACCAACGGAGACATCGGCCACTGGGGCATGGCCGGCGGGCCGCTGGCCCTACGGCGCAACGCCGAAGTTCAAGCGGCGTCCAAGATCCTGGGCGTGACCAGCGAAGTGTTGGATATCCACGATGGCGAGCTGATGCCGACGCTGGAAAACCGTAAGATCATGACGCGCCTGATCCGCCAATGGAACGCGGATATCGTGATCGGCCATCGGCCCAATGATTACCATCCCGACCACCGTTACACGGGCGTGCTGATGCAGGACACGGCGTATATGGTCGCCGTACCGTTCCTGTGTCCCGATACGCCGCCGCTGAAGAAGAATCCCGTCTTTCTGTACTCGTACGATGGGTTCAAGATCCCGAATCCGTTCCGGCCCGATGTCGTGGTGGCGATCGACAACGTGATCGAACAGAAAGTCGACGCTTTGGCCGGCCTCGAGTCGCAGTTCGTCGAAGGCGGCGCCACCGGGAATCCCGACATGGTTCCCAAGAATGAGGACGAGCGTCAAGCAGCCCTGGAACGTGTCCGCAACAGCTTCCGCCGCCGAGCCGCCCATATCGCCGACGACTGCCGCGCGAAGCTCGTCGAACTGTACGGTGAGGAACTCGGCAAACAGGTCAAGTACGCCGAAGCGTTCGAGATCTGCGAATACGGACGACAGCCGAATCGCGACGAGCTGCGGAAGCTGTTTCCGTTTTTCCCGTAAGCGGCATCGCGGGAACGCGGGAACCGCAGGCGTGGACGCGGCATCCTGCCGCGTATCCGGCGCTTTCCCCCGCGCGCAGGAACGGCGCCGCTTCGGCGTCTTCCGCGTTTTCTGCGGCGCGCTTTTCCCGCGCGCACACGGCAGCGGCGGCGTTGCCGCAGAAGACGCGGAATACGCAGACTGCTTTCCGGCGGGTACGCGGGAACCGCCGCGGTCGAGCGGGCCTGCGAGAGGGTTGGCGTTGCGGAACGAGCGGCGAGAACGCGACGTCTCCCTGCCCGAATCCGACGCGGGCAGCCACATCGCATCCATGATCAACTAGCAAGAGAGAATCGTGTTGTAGGGAAAGCGAAAGCGGGGGAAGTAGACCCCTCCACGTCGCCCCCCCCAGGTACGTTCACGCTCATATCACGAGGAAAACGATGCTCACCGCAAGCGAGGCGTTGAATGCGTACTTTCTCGAGACTCGCTGTCAACTGCTGGAGATCGCCGCCACCCTGGACCGGCTGGACCGCGCGGCGCTGGCCGATGGCGAGCGGCTGGCGGACACGCGGCTGGATCGACTGTACGGCGCGTTGGCCGTGCTGGCCGAGCGGCCGACGGCAAGCGCCGGCCGTGCGTCAAGCGACCGCGCTGAGCGGCTGCTGAACTTGTTTTCCGATCTGGATTGAAAGAGGAGGCGCCGGGCACATGCAGATCATTCAACCGCATTATCATGGGATTGCCCGCACGGCCCAGGACTACGAACGGATGGCCATGTCAGGCGTCGTGGCCGTGGCCGAACCGGCCTTCTGGGCCGGTTTCGATCGCAAGTACCCCGAGACGTTCGTGGATTATTTCCGTCAGATCAGCGAGTTCGAGCCGACGCGAGCCGCGCAGTACGGAATTCGCCATTTCTGCTGGGTTGCCGTCAATCCCAAGGAAGCCGAGAACCCGCCGCTCAGCCGCGAGGTGCTGCGGCATATGCCGCTGTTCTTTCAAAAGCCCACCGTCTTGGGTGTCGGCGAGATCGGCTTTCACCTGACCACCAAGAATGAACAGGAGATCTTCGAGGCGCAAGTCGAACTGGCCGTGCGGCACAACCAGTTGATCTTGATCCACACGCCTCATCTGCATGACAAAGTGCGGGGAACCAAACGCACGCTGGAGATCCTGGCCCACATGCAGGTCGATCCGACCCGCGTGTGGATCGACCACGTCGAAGAACATACGATCCGCGGCCCGTTGGACGCCGGCTATTGGGTCGGTCTGACGCTGTACCCGATCACCAAGTGCTCGCCCAAGCGGGCCGTCGATATTCTGGAGCAATACGGCTCGGAGCGGATCCTGATCAACTCATCCGCCGATTGGGGGCCTAGCGATCCGTTCACGCTGCAGGAATGCATCCTCGAATTCCGGCGGCGCCATCATACACTGCAAGAAGCGATCGACGTATTCCACAACAACCCCTGTCGTTTCCTGGGCCAGTGTCCCAAGTTCGACATCCAGCCGATTCGCGTCGAGACGATTTGAGGCCGGCGCGGCTTCGCCCCAGTAGGCACTCGCCCAATGCCGGCCGCCAATCAAATCGATAAGTTTTACCGCACGCGACGGATGCCTGCGGCTTCCCGCGAGCCGCACCCGACGCTTCACGACGGACACGATGGCACATCCTTTTTTCTACCTTTCGTGCTGTGCGTAGTCCCCTTGCGCAGCATCGCCGACCAAGCCCCCCAACCGGAGACGATAACGCCCGTGCAGATCCTGACCCTCGAAACGACATGTGACGAGACAGCGGCCGCCGTGATCAACGAACGGCTCGAAGTGCTGGGGGCCGTCGTGGCTTCGCAGGACGAGTTGCATCGGCGTTTTCGAGGCGTGGTTCCGGAGATCGCCGCCCGCGCGCACGTCGAACGCATCCTGCCGGTCATCGACGAGACCCTGCGCCGCGCGCGGCTGGGCTTGGCGGATCTGGACGCCATCGCGGTCGCCAACACGCCGGGACTGGCCGGATCGCTGTTGGTCGGGCTGGTGGCGGCCAAAACGCTGTGTCTGGCGCTGGACAAACCGCTGATCGCCGTCAATCACCTGCACGCGCACATCTACGCCTGTCGAATCGCCAGCGGTCGAAACATCTATCCTTGTGTCGGATTGATCGTCAGCGGCGGCCACACCAGCCTGTATCACTGTGTCAGTCCGTTCGAGTATCGCCCGCTCGGCGGCACGATCGACGACGCAGCCGGCGAAGCGTTCGACAAAGTCGCCAGCATGTTGGGACTGCCCTACCCCGGCGGCCCGGCGATCTCGCAGGCTGCGGCCACCGGCAACCCGAAAGCGTACAGCTTTCCGCGCGCCTTTCCCAACGACGAAGATCGCCTCGATTTCAGCTTCAGCGGCCTGAAGACGGCCGTTCGATACCAGATCGCCGGCCCCGGTCGCACGGACTTCCGAGCCCTCGAACTATCCCCGCAGACCGTCGCCGATGTGGCCGCCAGCTTTCAGGAGGCCGTTTGTGATTGCCTGGTCGCCAGGACCATGTCGGCCGCCCGCAAGACGGGGTTGCAGACGATATGCGTCGGCGGCGGCGTCGCGGCCAATCGAAGGCTGCGGACGCGCCTGCAGGGCGAGACGCAGCGGGCCGGCCTCGAATTGCTGATCGCGCCACCGGCCCTCTGCACCGACAATGCCGTGATGGGCGCGATCGCCATCGAACGCCTTCGCGCCGGCCTGGTCGAGAGCCTCGACTTAGACATCCATCCAGGCCTCGTTCGCCCGTGATTCGCTGCGCGCGGACGATCGGACCACAATCCGCGTTCGATGTCAGGAAGCACTCGGCTCGAGACAATTTCGCGAGATACGATGGCCGCAGATCGTCTCACGCAAGGGCGA
>JAVYAJ010000291.1:0-4029 GCA_032229885.1 Candidatus Anammoximicrobium sp.
GTGGTCTTGTCCTCGTAGGACTTGGTCAGATTCTGGATCGATTCCTTGACCTGATCGCGTTGGTCTTCGCTCATCTCTTTGGCTTTTTCGGCCTGATCCGCGGCTTTGTTGCCGTCGCGCCGAATGTTCCGAATCGAGACCCGGCTTTCTTCGGCCAGTTCTTTGATGCGGTTGACCATTTTGCGCCGTGTCTCGGTGGACAGCGCAGGCACGTTGATTCGGATCAACCGGCCATCGTTCTGCGGGTTGAATCCCAAATCGCTGGCCACGATCGCCTTTTCGATGCTCTTCAACGTGGCGGGGTCAAACGGTCGGATCACGATCTGCGTCGGCTCGGGCACGCCGATTGACGCCAACTGCTTGATCGGCGAGGTCGAGCCGTACGCGTCGACGCGAATCGAATCGACCAAACCCGGGTTGGCTCGCCCCGTCCGGATGCCGGCTAGGCTGGTCCTGAGAACGGAGATGGCCTTCTCCATTCGTTCCTCGATATCAAGCAGGATCTCTTCGGCGTTCATGTGGCAGGTTCCTCTTGCTGGATTCGCGTTCCGATCCTCTCTCCGTCAACCGCGCGCGCGATGTTGCCCGGCGTGCGATAGTTAAAGACCACGATCGGCAACCGGTGCTCGCGGCACTGGGCGATGGCCGTGCTGTCCATCACGCGCAGGTTGCGTTCGAGGATTTCCGTATAGGTCAAGTGGCCGTAGAGCACCGCGTTCGGGTTCTTCTCCGGATCCTCGCTGAAGACGCCGTCCACGCGCGTCGCTTTGAGCAGTGCTTGGGCGCCGAGCTCCGAGGCGCGGAGCGCCGCGGCGGTGTCCGTCGTCACAAATGGCCCACCGGTCCCGGCCGCGAGGATGATGATCCGCCCTTTCTCGAGATGGCGCCGCGCCCGACGGCGAATGTACGGCTCGCACACGCCGTCCATGCGAATCGCCGACATCAACCGGGTGTCCACACCCAACGACTCGACCGCATCCTGCAGCGCCAAGCCGTTGATTACCGTGGCCAACATCCCCATGTAATGCGCCGTGGCCTCTTGGATGGACGAGTTTTGATCCTTGAACTGTGCGCCGCGCAGGATGTTCCCGCCGCCGATGACCACCGCGATCTCGCACCCCGAGTGTCTCGCGCGCTGGACTTCGCGCGCGATATGGACGACGTCCTCCATCCTGATGCCTCGTTCGCCAGGGCGCGCAAAACTGTCGCCAGACAGCTTCAACACGACGCGGCGAAACGGCGTGCCAACAGGTGGTGGAGGTTCGGGCATGGGGCGACAATCCTTCCTCTGTATACGGCGCCCGGTCACGGCGGCGCACGACGACGCATGATCGCGCGACCGTCGAGCCCCGCGCGGCCGAGGCGGACCGAAGTTCGCCTCGAATGTTCCTTTCCTCGCGGTGCGCGCAAAGTATACTTGGTTCGTTCGTCTGCCGCAACAAGCGGCGGCGCGCCGCAGGGGCCGCCCGCGGTTCGCGCTCGCCGCGGCGGACGAACGGGGCTGTCGACGTCAACGCCTCGCCAGCGCGCCAGCGGCGCGCCGCAAACGGTCTGGCCTTAGTTCTGGCCAATCTCCCAGTGGACGAATCGCTTGATCGTCATGCCGTGCTGTTGAGCCAGCGCGCCGACCGTTTCCTTGTCGCCCTTGACAAACTGCTGCTCCAACAGGACTTTTTCCGCGAAAAAGTTTCGCAACCGGCCCTCGACCATTTTGTCGACAATGCTCTCGGGCTTGCCTTCCTTGATCGCAGCCTCGCGCAGGATGTCACGCTCGCGCTGGACCTCGGCGGGATCCAATTCGTCGCGGCTGAGCGCCAACGGGCGCATCGCGGCAATGTGCATGCAGACGTCTTTGGCCAGCTCGGGGGCGCCGCCGGCGATCTCGAGCAGCACGCCGGCGATGGTCGAGGCGTTGTGGCTGTAACCGCCGCACGCCCCGTCGATCCGAACCAATCGGCCGACATTGAAGACCTCGCGAATCCGGTTGAACAAGTCGTCCTTTTGTTCGCGCAACGTCATGCCAGACTTGCTGGGCGATGGTTGGTCCAGAAGCTCGTCGGCCGTCTGCGCCCCCGGCCCCGTCGCCAATTGCTGCGCCATGTCGTTGGCCAACTGGATGACGTCCGGATTCTGGGCAACCGGGCTGCTCTCGCACTTCAGCTCGACCATGGCCCCCGCGGGCGGGTCGATGCTGGCGTAGATCCCAAACCGACCGAAAGATGTCTCGCGATCGGCCCGTTTGCTCAAAACTTGCGCCCCGCGCTCGCGGAGCCAGCGAACAGCCGCCTCGCTGTCGCCTTGGCACTCGGTCAACGCTTGTTTGCAGTCCATCATCGGCAAACCGGTCTGCTCGCGGAGTGCCTTTACCTGAGCCGCACTGATTGCGACCATAACGTTCATCTCCTAGTCGGTGGAAGCTGGAAGGGGTGTGAATCCGCGGCGAGTTCGCTCTACGGATTGGCGACCGGCAAAACCTCGTCCGCGGCGGCTGCGCCGAGAGCCGCGGGTTCCCGACCGGCCGAAGCCGCCGCCTGCGCGGCGGCTTCCTCGCCGTCGTGCCGTGTCGGCAAAGCAGCCTTGCCCGCCAGAACCGCATCGGCCAGATAACGGACGATCAACTCGATCGAGCGAATCCCGTCATCGTTTCCCGGAATCGGCAGGTCGACTTGATCCGGATCGCAGTCGGTATCGATCAGCGCGACGGTGGTGATCCCCAGTTTCCGGGCCTCGAGAACCGAGTTCTTTTCCTTTTTCGGATCGATCACGACGAGACACTCGGGCAACCGGTTCATCGTGCGAATTCCGTTCAGATTGCGATACATCTTGCGGTATTCGCGATTCAACGCAGATTGCATTTTTTTCGAATACGTCGCCAACTGGTCGCCGCTGCGGAGCGTTTCGAGCTCCTCCAGACGCCCCAGACGGCTGCGGACCGTGCGAAAGTTGGTCAAGCATCCGCCCAACCACCGCTCGCTGACGAATGGCATTCCGCACCGCAACCCCTCGCGTTCCACGGCTTCGCCGGCCTGCCGTTTGGTCCCGACAAATAGCACCAGACTGCCGCCCTCAGCCACCTGAGACAAGTACTTTCGAGCTCGCAACATGCCGCGGACCGTCTCGCGAACATCGATAATGTGAATCAAGTTCTTACGGGCATAGATATACGGCGCCATCTTGGGATTCCAACGGCTCGCGCGATGCCCAAAATGCACGCCTGCATCCACAAGTTCTTTTACCAGCGAGTCTGACATCGACAATCTCCTTCGCTGCGCGCAGGCCATATCCGGTGCGGAACCGTATACAGGTCGAGACCTTCGCCCACAGCCAGCATAAAAAATGACCGACACCATCGGACGTCGACACCGAATCACGCAGATTCACACCCGTGCCACGACCGGTGATGCAGGAATGTAAGGTGGAAAGCAGCAGGGGTCAAGGTGTGGACCGCAACCTTCGCCCCGCACGCACGCGATCATTCCGGCATCGGGACGCCACAAACCGCGCTCGCCGGCCACATCGAGTGGCGGCGGCGCCCGGCCGCCGTGCCGCGCTTCGGTCACGACACGGGACAAGACTCGCCCCACCGGTCGGTTTCAGCTCTCTCGCGCTCGTTCGTGCCCGTATTCATCCTCGCGCTCGCATTGCAGATCGGCTAACGGCAGGCCTTCGCTTCGCCAGAAAAAAATTAACCGAGCACCAGCACGGGCGCCGGTGCATCGAGAATGAGAACGAGCGGCGCAGACCAACGCATCACGCGAGGCGCTCCAGCTCGTGATCAACCGCGGCGTCTTGTCGCCGCGTAGACGGCCGTGGCCCACGACCTCGCAGAAAGCGAAAACCCATCGTGCGAAGTGACACGGCAAGCGGCGCGGAGTATATTCACCGTGTTTTGGAATCCGTGGCCAGCGAGGGTGGCCGTGGCACAGAGGCGCCCAGCCAGGTCGCGGCCAGCGGACGAAGTTCGCCGACCAGCCAAACTCGCGGTTCTGGATTGGACGCGATGGCCATGAAAGCCCCCGTTTAGCGATA
>JAVYAJ010000292.1:0-10195 GCA_032229885.1 Candidatus Anammoximicrobium sp.
GAGGACGACAACGATTCGTGGGACGAGGACGACGCAGATGCGTACGGTTTTGACTCGGACGATGGCGAGTTTGGCGATTTTTGGGGCGGCTTCGAGCTGGATCCCGCGGACCTGGACGAATTGGAGCGCGCCGAGGGCCTGCCGATCGACGACGCGCCGAGGGTCGAGTTGTCCGAGTTCATCGGCAACGTGTTGCACCACGCTGCCACGTCGATGAAGATCCCGCTCGCCGAGCTTGTCCGCCGCATAGAAACGGGCGAAGTGGACGTACATACCGTTATGTCGCACGTAGGCATACCGAATTTGTTGAAGATGATGGAGGGGGCAATGGATAGGCCCAGCCCCTCCGGAAAACGCAACCGCTCGAAACGGCGGCGCTGACGCTGGCGGCGGGGCGGCGATGATCGCCTGGCGTCGGCGAACCGAATCCGCGTTCCACGGCGCGACGCCCACCGCTTGACAAGTCGATGTTCCGCCCCGGGCGTCCATTGCCCGTGCGGGGCATCAATGACCGACCGAACGCCCGGACCGCGTGCGCCAAGGGTGCCCGGGCGCCCGCCTGACGAGATGCGGTTGCGAGTCGCGCAAAGGACAATAGCAAGGTTTTGCGATGACGATCATCGATCCCTACCAAGTGCTGGGTCTGAACCCGACGGCGACGGCCGACGAGATTCGCCAACAATATTTGGCCCTGGTTCGCGAATCCCCACCGGAACGCGACCCGCAACGATTCGCCCAGATCCGCGACGCCTACGACCAACTGCGCGATCCGGTGGCCAGCCTCGAGCGACGGTTGCTGGACACGACCGCGGTTCACACGTTCGACACGTTGTTGGCCGCGGAAAACAAGCGGCGCAGCGCCCGGCGGTTGCCGACTGCGGTCCTCCTGTCGCTGGCCGAGGTGTGATGCCGATGAGACTGGATCCGGAACAGATCTTGCGCCGCGTTCACGAGTGGCTGACGCACACAAACCGCGAATTGGCGGAGCTCGACGACGAGGCTTCCGACGCCGAAGCCTCTGGCGACGGTGCGGCGGCCGCCGCGGGCGACAGCGCGTGCGCTGCGGACGCGTGGACTCGACCGGGTGTCGATCTGGCTGGCCCGACGTGGGCGGACAGCGCAGCGTGCGATCCGCCGGACGGGGCCCCGGCCGAGCCGGCCGTCGGCCTGCTGAGCCTGGTCGAAGCGTTCACCGCGCTGCGACACGAACTGAAGTTGCAGACCAAGAGCGCACGGAACACCGAGCAGGCCGTGCAGACCGCGGTGGCGGGGCTGGATCGCGCGATTGCCCGGTTTGACGACGTCGAACCGCGCGAGACCGAGGCCGCGACCCGCGCCGCCCGCCCGCTGGTCGACGCGCTGATCGAGTTGGACGAGGCCCTGCGCCGCGGCGCGCTAGCCGTCGCCAACGCCCGTCGGCGGCTCTCCGACACCGTGCCGGTGCGACTGGTCGAACAGTTGGAACATCGTTTTGCCCAACGATCCGCCTGGCAACGCTGGCGAGCTCGCCGCTGGCACTCCGAGATGGTACGGTGCGTGCGACAGACGCTGGCCGAGCTCCAGACGCCCGTGGTGACATCGCTCGGCGACGGCTACGACCTGATCTGCGCCCGCATCCAACGCTTGCTGGCCGAACATCGGATCGAGCGCATCTCGTGCGTTGGCCAGCGCGTCGACCCGCAACGGATGACGGTGGTCGAGTTGGCCGATGTTCTGGGCGCCCCCCCGGAAACCGTCATCGAAGAGATCCGGCCCGGCTACGTCTGGCGCGACCGCGTGGTGCGGTTCGCCGAAGTTCGCGCGACGCGGCCGGCGCCGCGCAAGCCCGACGAGGCTTGTCCCAACTCGGACACCGATGGCCCCGCGGCCGCATTCCCGGGCGGACCCGAACGCGCAGCGTGGGACGAAGACTCGGACCGGGACGAAGACTCGGACCGGGACGAAGACTCGGACCGGGACGAAGACTCGGACCGGGACGAAGACTTGGACCAGGACGCCGAGCGCTACAGGGATGAGGATCTCGACTCGGAGGATGCCCGCCAGTGGAGTGACGATTCCGAGTTGGATGCGGACCTGAGTTTTCTCCAGGATCCGGATTTGCCCCGCGCCCTCCGTTTGCTCGAAGTCCTCGACGCCAACGGCGACGAAGACTTGGAGCCCTCTGAACAGCGGTACTCAGACCCGGTGCGCGAGCTGCACGATGATCCGGGCCCACGCGAGCATCCGGACGCGTCCGGCGATGCTCCGCCGAACGAGGGCTTGCCCCCCGAGGCATTCGATGCGTAGACTTTTCGTTTCCTCAGATTTCCTGTTATACTTCGCGCGGTCTGGAGTGGAATCTCGTAGGGCGGACTTCGGTCCATCGCCGCCGCACAGGGCTTGATGCGTGTGCGGTCATTCTCGCTCGCGCACCGCATTGTCGAGCCCGTCGTGAAAGGACGCTAGGTATGGAACCAATTGTCGGGATTGACTTGGGTACGACCAACAGCGCTGTTGCGGTCATCCGCGATGGGCGTCCCGTGGTGTTGAAGATGGCCGACGGCCAGCAGGTTCTGCCGTCGGTCGTCGGCGTGGACAGCGACGGCCAACTGTTGGTCGGCCAGACGGCGCGGAACCAACTGGTGTTGGCGCCCGAGCGGACGATCAAGTCCGTCAAGCGGAAGATGGGGCAGGACGTCAAGCTGCCGTTGGGAGATCAGCAATACACGCCGCAAGAGGTGTCCGCGATCATCTTGCGGACGCTGAAGCAACAGGCCGAGCGGGTGCTGGGGCGTTCCGTTCACAAGGCCGTGATCACGGTCCCCGCGTTTTTCAACGACACCCAGCGCGACGCGACGCGCGCCGCCGGCGATCTGGCGGGCCTCGAGGTCGTGCGGATCATCAACGAACCGACGGCGGCCACGCTGGTCTACGAACCGCGCAGCGACCGCCACGAACGCCTGCTGGTGTACGACTTGGGCGGCGGCACCTTCGACGTGTCGGTCGTCCAGGTCGAACAGGGCGTGATCGAGGTGTTGTCCAGTCACGGCGACACGCAGCTCGGCGGCGACGATTTCGACGAGCTGCTGCTGACCTGGATCTGCGAGGATTTTCTGGACCAGCACGGCGTGGACTTGCGAAACCAGATGGCGGCCCGCTCGCGGCTGCTGCAATCCACCGAAGAAGCCAAGAAACGGTTGTCGTTCGAGGCCTATACGGATTTGATCGAAGAGTTCATCGTCCAGCGGGACGGGCTTCCGCTGAACCTGAAGATGACGCTCAACCGGCGCGATTTCGAAGAGATGATCGAACCGCTGATGGCCAAGACCGTGCGGTGCGTCGACGCGGCCCTGTCCGATGCGGGCCTGCGCGCCGATCAGATCGACAAGGTGATCATGGTCGGCGGCAGCAGCCGGATCCCGCTAGTCCATCACATGCTCGAAGGCCAGTTGAAGCAGAAGCCGCATTTCGAGATCGACCCGGATCTGTGCGTGGCCATGGGCGCGGCGGTCCAGGGCGGGATGATCGCGGGGCTCGAGGTCGGCCCGGTGCTGGTCGACATCACCCCGCACACGCTGGGCATCGCCTGCGTCGGTTTGTTGCACGGAAAGGTGTCGCACCATCTGTTCTCGCCGATCATCGAACGCAATACGCCGCTGCCCGCCATGCGCTCGGACATCTACTACACGGGCGTCGACGGCCAGGAAAAAGCCGAGATCCATATCCTGCAGGGCGAAGACGAGGACGCCCGTCAGAATCACTCGATCGGCAAGTTCCTGCTCGAGGGCCTGGACGAGAACGCGCCGCAGGGCAGCGAGGTGCTGGTGCGGTTCGAGTTGGATCTCGACGGCATGTTGATCGTGACCGCCATGGAACGAGCCACGTCGCTGGAAAAGCGGCTGACGGTCGAGAATGCGATCAGCCAGTTTCGCGCCACCGACCGCGACGATGCCAAAGCCCGACTGGCCGCGATGTTCGCGGCGGACGACGAAACCGAGCGCGGGGCGGACGGGCTCGAACCGCCGCTGGACGACGAATTGCGGGAGGCCGTCGACCTAGCTCGCGACCTGATCGCCAAGTCACGCAAACTGGCCGGGTCGGTCGACGGCTTGGACGCCGACGAGATCCGGACGCTCGGCGAGCAACTCGAAGCGGCGATCCGCGATCGGTCGCTGGAAGACCTTCGCGAGGCGACACAGCGACTGGAAGACCTGGTTTTCTATCTCGAAGACGCCTGACGTCCTGCGGTGGGCTGCGTCCGCGCCCGACCGCTCGACTTTCGAGAGTTTGCATGAATCCTCGCCCGTCATCGGCCGATAGCAACGGTTTCCGCTGCCCGACCTGCGGCGCGCGGCAAGATCTGTCGCCAACGTGCCGCCGCTGCAAGTGCGATCTGTCCCTGGTCGTCGCGGCGCACCGTCGGCGGCAGTCGCTCCGTCGCCAATGCCTGTTGGAAATCGGCCGGCGGCGCGGACCGGCCGCCCGCCAGGCAGCCGACGAGCTGTACCGCCTGGCGCCCGATGCGGACAGCGCGCGGTTGTTGGCCGTCGCCCACCTGTTGTGCGGCGACTATGTCGGTGCGCTGCAGACGGCGCGCTGAACGTTCGCGCGCGGCACCGCGCGTCGTCGGCGCATGTCGCCAGCGCACCTCGCCAACGCATGTCGTGTGCCTGTCGTGGGACGCATCCTGTACTACTAACCTCAAACATCGTGCTTGTTGCCAATGTTTTCAGGCAGCGACAGGGTTTAGTTGTTGAAGGGGTAGATGTTGTGGTGTTCGGTGTTCAGTTTTCGGTGTTCAGGCGACAGCGTCTAGTTGTTGAGGGGTTATGTGTTGTGCTTACAGTAGCGCCGGGAACCACGGATGAACACGGATAGACACGGATCCATACGACGCGCGCGGTGCGCGCATACGGGAACCACACAACTGACGACTGACGACTGACGACTGACAACTGACGAATGCCGTTAGCCGCAATGTCTTTCTTCGTATGATTCGTGGCCGTCTTCGTTATTTCTTGGCGGTTGTTTGGTTGCGGCTGCTGGCCGCGCTGTGAACCATCTCGATGCAAGGAACCCCTTCGATGACCATCCTCGGCAAACTGGCAACGGTGACGACGGTGGCGCTCGTCGGGCTGAACTGCGGCGTCCTCGCGGCGCAAAGCGTCCCTCAACCGCGGCTCGTAACGGCCGAGACTCGCGCCGATCCAGCTCGCCTGGCCGCGTTGGAACGGCCGGGCGCGATTGTCTTTCAGGACGACTTCGAGTCGCCGGCGTCGCTGAAGAAATACTTCGAGATTCGCGGGCTGGCCGAGGGACGAGCCGCGCTCGTCGCGGCCGCGCACACGGGCCGCGGCGCGATCCAGTTCACGGCGGTCGCCCGCGACGGACGGGAATCCGGCGCGGGGGCCAGCGGCTGGCTGGGCGCCGAGGGATACGATCGGCTGTACTTTCGTCGCTATATCAAGTTTGCCGCCGACTACGACCAGGGCAATCTGAATCACGTCGGTGGCGGCCTGGCGGCCGTCGTCGGATCCGATCGATATCGGGCCATGGGCTCGGCCGGTAAACGTCCGCGGGGCGACGATCATTTCAACAGCGCGTTCGAGCCCTGGTGCGATTGGCGTCGCGTTTCGCCGCCGGGTTACATGTTCCTCTACACCTACTGGATGGACATGCGGCGCGATCGCGACGGCAATTACTGGGGCAACATGCTCGAGCCGATCGCCGAGCAGCGGGTCGTTCTCGAGCGCGACCGCTGGTACTGCCTCGAGCACATGATCCAGGCCAACGACGTGGGACAGGCCGACGGCGAACTGGCGGCGTGGATCGATGGCCGGCTGTACATCCACTATCGAGGCTTCCGCTGGCGCACATCGGCCGACGTGCGGTTGAAGCGGTTCGACATCGGCGTCTACGTCCACCAAGCCCGTCAAGACAACACCGTGTGGTACGACGACGTGGCCCTGTCCACCGGATACATCGGGCCGATCACGCCTTGACGCGCGGCTCGCTCGCCCCCCGCCTCATCTGCTGCTGCAGTCGACGTCTGGCGACCTACGTCGCGCGGGGCCTGTCGGCGTCCTGACGCGCTCCGCTCGAATCCACCCACCGGCCGTCGCCACCGCCCGTCGCCACTGCTGGACGCTGCTGCTGGACGCTGCTGCTGGACGCCACCGTCCGACGCCGGCGGGCGGCCCTGGTGATGAATGCGTGTGGCTGGCGTTGCTCTCGTGTCCCGCTGGTTTCGCCCTTGCTGAGCTGCGGTTGGCGTCCGGCTGTCGGGCGCGGCTGACAATGGGCCTAACGCGGGTTCGCACTCTCCGCTCGACTGTGCTAAGTGCACGAGGTTCCTTGGAAAATTGAAATAATCTAACAATTTTAGCTTGTCTGCTTGAAATTTTTTAATGATACAGTTTATCATAGTCCCCTACATTGTGTTCGTTGGGCAGATTGCTTATTCGCGAGTCTCCTTGTCCTCTCGCTGCTAGCATTGTGGGGCAGAAATGAGACAATCTTTGTGTGTCGTCCTCAGCGGTTCGACCGCCTCACCGGTCGACGGTTGTATCGCCACTGGGCGCGATCGTGCCCGCACAATGGATGACGTTCCGATATTCGCTGAATGTCGCACAATCTCTGTTTTTTGATTTGGGCTAGGCGCCTTAATTGTTTTCGAGCGGTTGGATATTTGGATTCGTAGCTTGTGTGGCTACTCCCATTTCCGCAGATAGTGTTAATCGCAGGCTTCCCGCCACGTATCGGTTCCGAATCGGTAATCTTTTGACAGAGGGTTTTCACCGATGTTTTTCAACACGAATTCCAAAACGAATGACGACACGGACCTCGGACATGGCCGCAAGCGGCGGAATCGGCGCCGATCCCAGGTACGGAAGAACATGGGCCGGCGCGGTGCGCTGGCGTCGCTGCACATCGAACCCCTGGAAGCTCGTCTGCTGTTGACGGCGAACCTGTTCATCGACTACGGCGACAATTTCCCGGGCGGGGTTTTGTCGACCACGCAAGGGGCGTTTCGCGATATCGCGAACGCGTCGGGCGGGCATAACGCGATCTTAGGTTCCAAACTCGGCGAGAACGGCGGGTTCAATTCTGCGGGCAACCTGGACATCGTGGCGCAGACGTACACGCCACAACAACGGGCTCAGGCACTGGCCATCGTCGAACGCGCGTATGCCAGCCTGGACGTGAACGTTATCGAACTGACCAGCACCCCCCAATCGACGCCGGATGGCCGAACGGTCGCCGCGGCCACCAGCATGAGCGATGTGATCACCACGCTGCGCGCTGGCAATGCCGGCTGGAAAGACGCCTATATTTTCGTCGCGACCTTCATCGCCGACCCAGGTGGGCCGAACCAACTGATCTACGGTGGCACTGGAGGGGGGCTTTCCCCAGAAGACAGCGGCTTTGGCGAAACCCCTGATCTATACACGGCAACGAATGCGCACGACGATGTCGGTGTTGTGTTCTCTGTGACGAACTCGTTCCCCAACAATACGATCAACAATATCGCTCATGAAGCCGGACACCTTTTCGGTCTGCGACACGCGATCACCAACTCGATCACGTGGAACCCGTCGAATTCCGTTCCGCCCACGGCCATCAACTTGATGCATCAAGCCGACGTCATGTCGTATCGGAACACGAACGCCACGACGTCGTCGATCGCCTTTACGCGGTATCCGGTGATCCGTGGCGATGGCAACTCTCCGCCTTCGGGCGTGCTTGGCAACTATAACGACCTGGCGCCGCGCAACGGATGGGTTACGAACTACGACCAGTTGGCGCACGATCTGAACGTTGGCGCCAAACCCAATACGGTCCTGGTCTCTGGCACGGGCGCCCACGACAGGATCACGCTCGTTCGCAGCGGGCCCGTTGTGGGTGTCACGGTCGAGGCATTCCAGGATCCCGCACACACGACGCCCATCACCGTGCCTGGATTCGGCGGCACTACCTACAGCTACAGTTTCCTCGTTAACGCTGCCAATACGATCCTAATCCAGGCGGGAGGTGGCGACGACGAGGTCATCATTGACGGCGATTTGGGCATGGACGTGGACCTGGACGGTATGTTGGGGACCGACGATCTGACAGTCCTTGTTCCACACGCGGTGGATACCCCCAACGCCAGTCCGACGCCCAGCGTCGATATCGGCGCGCCGGACTACGGCGGGACTGTGACGATGGGGACGCACACGATCACGTACCGGAACTACGAGGCCAGTTCGAAAGTTCTCGCTGGCATGCCGTTCAGCGCCCAATTCATTGGCAACGACCTCGTATTGACCGAGTTCGGGGACGATACGGATGACGAGATCACGATTTCGTTCGACGGGGCAAATTATCAAATCACGCGGGAGGGCGGCATTTTCGACGCCCCGGGATTCTTAGGCCATCTGACCGATACGCTGACGGTTCCCGTCTTCGGGGTCACGGGGCAGATCATCGTCAATACCTTGGGCGGCACGGATCGGCTGATCGTCGATCATTCCCAGGGTTTGATTCCGGCGTCGATCGTCTACGACGCCGGCGAATCCGGCGGGGACAACGACTCGCTGGTCATCACGGGCTACAACGTTGGCACGGTGATCAGCACCTATACGGGGCCTGAGTCCGGCACGGTCGACGTGGCCGGCGCGGGGTTGGTCACGTACTCGAACACCGAACCCTTGGCGTTGGCCGGAACCGCGGACGATCTGGTGTTGAATCTGCCGCCTGGCCCCAACCCGGACGTGTTGCTGGCCGATGATGATCCCGCGTATTTTCCGCTTGGAGCGAGCATCTCTGGCTGGATGGCCATCGACGGCTCGACTTTCGAATACACCACCTTCCTCAATCCCGCAAACAGTCTAACGGTCAATCTGAGCGACGGCGGCGACACGATCACCCTGAAGAGGCCGGACGCCGCGTTTGCCCCCGCGGCATCCGCGGCGGTCATCATTCGCGGCGGCGCAGGCGATGATACGCTGCGTGTGGACGCCAGCGATGGACCGCTGGGCGCCCCGATCGTGTTCGACGGCGGCGCTGGTTTGGATCTGTTACAGGTCACGGGCGTTGCCGGCACGTTCCATCAAGTGGCTTACTCGCCGGGCCCGGCGGCGACCGCTGGCCGCTTGGAGTATCAAGACGCGGGCGGTGCGCGCCTGATGAGCATCGACTTTGCGAACCTCGAACCAATCCAAGACAATGTCCCGGCCCCGACCCTGCTGGTCAACGGCACCGGCGCTGGCAATGCGATCTCCTACGTGCAGGGGCCAAACAGCGGGGCGCCGTTCTTCGGGGGCGATGTCACGGGCCTGGTCGCCGTGGATGGCTTCGAGACCATCGAGTTCTCGCAAAAAACGACTCTGGTCATCGATGCAGGCGCGGGCGACGACGTGGTGCATCTGAACAACGGCGCGACGCCCACGTCGTTGACCGGCATCACGGTCACCGGCGGCGATCCCACGGCCAGCGATACGCTGATCGTCAACGGGAACGTGGCGGGCGTCCTGACGATCGATACCGCGACCCGCACGATCACCAATGCTGAGCCGGTGCCCGTGACGTATGGCGCGGACGTCGAGGCGATTAAGGTGGTTGCCGGGATCAGCACGGGGCTGAGCGTACTGGGTTCGGCCAATTACACCGTCAATCCCGCGGCCGCCGCGGACGAGGGCACAATCCTAACCGACACGGCGCCGATCACGTTTGTGAACTACGGCGCGGGGGGTACGATTGCGTTGAATGGCGGCGGCACGTTGACCGTGAACGGCGCCGACGCCGACGACGTCTTCACCGTTGTCGCGGGCACGGGCGGCGCGGATCGGGGCGACGTGACCATCGCGGGTCGAGCGACGATCGCACCGACAGGCCTGACTGCCTTGGTTCTGGGCGGCTTTGCCGGCAATGATACGTTCATCGTTGCGGCGGACCACGCCTTTACGACGATTGACATCCAGGGCGGTTCGCCGGACGCCTCTGACGTGGCCGTGCTGACGGGCGACGGCACGCCGCTTAAGGTAACGTTGGCCGAACCTGCGACCGTCGTCGGCGGCGGCTTGGGAACGATCTCGCTGTCGGGCGTCGAGCAAATCGACTTGGATGCGGCGGGCGGCGACGTGGCTGTCGTCGGCGCCGGCGCAGACGATGATTTGACTTATCGTCCGACGTCTGGCACCGGCGGCCAATTCATCAAGGGCGGCCTGAACTTGAC
>JAVYAJ010000293.1:0-5638 GCA_032229885.1 Candidatus Anammoximicrobium sp.
CGGCTCGACCGGCTCGACCGGCTCGACCGGCTCGACCGGCTCGATCTGCTCGGTCTGCCCGACTCGGTCGACCTTTCCAAGCGGCGCGGACAACCCGGTTCTCGCGGGCGGCGCGAGGATCGCAACCCGCTCGGTCCGTCGTGCCCATGTGGAGCCGGCTCGGCCACGCGCCGCGAGTTCCGCCACGCGGCTCGGTACACATGGCTCGCGGGCGCGGTCGTCGTGCTGCTCGCGGCAAGCGGCTGTCGTGGCGGGCAGCCAGCGGACACGGCGTCGGCAGAGCGCACCCAGGCTGCGCAGTCGGGTTCCGCTGCGCAGTCGAGTTCCAGCGCCCCGTCCAGTTCCGCTGCCCAGGCAACCCCCGCCGCGCAGCGGTCGTCTGCGCCCATCGCGCAGGGCGCAGCGCGCCGGACGGCGGCTGACGGCGTCGCACGGACCGAAGTCGACCGCGGTCTGATCAAACTGACGGTCGAAGTCGCCCCGGCGCCCGCGCGTCTGTCGGACGAGCCGACATTGACGTTGACGATCGACGCCGCCCAGGGCGTGCAGGTCGAAAAACCGCCGTTCGGCGAAGCGATCGGCGAGTTTCAGATCCATGATTTTCGCGAGCCGCTCCCCGAGATCCGCGGCGATCGCGAGATCCAGCGGCAGATCTACACGCTCGAGCCGCTGCGGGCCGGCACGTTGCAGATCGATCCGATTTGCGTGGCTTTTACCGACCGCCGCCGCACGGGTGACGGCCAGCGGCACACGATCCAAACCGAGGCCTTAGAGATCGAGGTCACGTCGATCGAGGGAACCGCGACGCCGTCCCTGGACGCGCTGAAACCGTTGGCCGGGCCGGTCGAGCTTCCTCCGGCCGGGATGGCTCGCGGCCCGTGGCTTCTCGCCGCGGCGCTGGCTGCCGGGCTGGGCGTCGTCGGCTTCTGGTGGTGGCGTCGTCGTCGCGCGGTTGTCGAACGCCCGCTGTCTGCGCAAGAACTGGCGTATCTCGAACTGGACGCGTTGCTGCGCGAGGATCTGGCGGCCACGGATGTCAAGGCGTTCTACGTCCGCCTGACAGGGATCGTCCGGCGTTTCATCGAGCGGACGACCGGCGTGCGAGCGCCGGAGCTGACGACCGAAGAGTTCCTGCACGAGATCGGCCGAGGCGAGCTGTTTTCCGCCGACGAACGCACGCGGTTGAAGGCGTTTCTCGAGCTTGCCGATCTGGTCAAGTTCGCCGCTCGGCAACCGACCGCCGACGACATCGAGCAGACGTTCCGGCGGGCTCAGGACTTTTTGGGCCTGCCGCCCTCGGAGGCCGCATGATGGACTGGCGTCTGCAAGATCCGTTTTGGCTGGGGCTGGCCCCGATCGTGTTGGCCGCCGTGTGGTGGAACGTCTGGGGGCGGCGTCCGCACGCCGTGCTGTACAGCAGCGCGGCCCTGTTGCGCGGCCTGCCGATCACGTTGGCGATGCGCGTAAAACGGCTGCTGCCGTGGATGCAAGCCGCCGGTCTGCTGCTGGTCGTCCTCGCACTGGCTCGACCGCAGCGCGGCCTGCGCGAGTTTCGCGTGCGGACCGAAGGCATCGCCATCCAGATGTGCCTGGACCGTTCGGGGTCCATGCAAGCCCTGGATTTTCTGTTGGACGGCGAGCGGGTCGATCGTCTGGCGGCGGTCAAACGCGTTTTTCGCGATTTCGTCGTCGGTCGCGAAGGATTGCCGGGCCGCCCCGACGATTTGATCGGGCTGATCGCGTTCGGCGGCTATGCCGAGGCCAAGGCGCCGTTGACGCTCGATCACGGCGCGCTGCTTCAGGTATTGGACACGGTGCACGTCGCGCGTCCGATCACCGACGCTCGCGGACGGATCGTCAACCGGGCGTTGTTGGAGGAGGAAACGGCCACGGCGATCGGCGACGCGCTGCTGATGGCCGTCGATCGACTGAAGGACGCGCAGGCCAAGAGCAAGGTCATTCTGCTGTTGTCCGACGGCGAACAGACCGCGGGGATCGCCGATCCGCGGCAGGGCGCCGAGGCGGCGAAAGCGTTTGGCGTCAAGGTCTATTCGATCGGCGTCGGCGCCAACGGCAGCGCGCCGTTTCCCGCCCTCGACAGCTTTGGCCGGTCGGTGCTGGTTCGGCAGAACCTGCGGCTGGACGAAGCGACGCTCAAAATGGTCGCCGAGGTGACCGGGGGAAAATACTTCAACGCCCAGGACACGCAAGCCCTGTTCGATGTGTACGCTCAGATCGATCGTTTGGAGAAGACGGCCACCGAGGGGCGACTGTACACCGAGTACCGCGAACTGTACGTCTGGTTCTTGCTGCCCGGCCTGGGCCTGATCCTCGCACAAGCCGTGTTGTCCGCCACCCGTTTTCGTTCGTTACCATAGCGATATGCGTTGGGAAAGCCCGATCTGGTTGTTTGCCTTGTGGGTGCTGCCGCCGCTGGCCGCCGTGCTGTTCTATGCGCACCGACGTCGCGCGGCCGCCGCGCGGCGGTTTGCCGATGCGGTGATGTTGTCGCGGCTGCTGCCGCCGTCGGGCGCGCGGCGCGCCTGGGTCAAGGGCGGCATGTTGATCGTCGGCGTCGCGCTGTTGATCGTCGCCGCGGCGCGTCCGCGGTTCGGCGTCTATTTCGAGCACGTCTCGGCCCGCGGCGTGGATCTGTTCGTACTGTTGGACGTCTCGCGCTCGATGTTGGCCGAGGACGTAGCGCCCAACCGCTTGGAACGCGCCAAGTCCGATATCCGCGATCTGCTGGCCAGACTGTCGGGCGATCGCGTCGGCTTGATTGCGTTTGCCGGGGCTCCGGCGGTGGTCGTGCCGCTGACCAGCGACCACGGATTCTTTTTGAACGCGCTCGAGGCGGTCGATACGAACACCGCGCCACGCGGCGGAAGCCTGATCGGCGACGCGATCCGCAAAGCGGTCGAATCGCTCGACGTCACACGCGATCGCGATCAAGTGCTCGTCTTGATCACCGACGGGGAAGACCAGGATTCGTTCCCGCTCGAAGCCGCTGAAAGCGCCGCCGAGCGTCAGATCAAGATCTTCACGGTCGGTCTCGGCGACGTCACCGAGGGGCGTCGGATCCCGATCCGTGACGACACGAACCAGGTGCGATACCTGAAGCACGAAGGCCAGGAGATCTGGTCGCGAATGGATGAACGCCTGTTGAAAGAGATCGCGCTCAAGACGTCCGGCGCGTATATCCCCGCCCGCACCCGGGCCTACGACCTGGGAAAGATCTACGAGCAACACCTGGCCGGCCTGACGCGCGGCGAGATCCAGGCCGAGAAACGCAAGCGGTATGCCGAGCGATTTCAATGGTTCGTATTCCTGGCGCTGATCGCGCTGCTGGGCGAGATGCTCGTCAGCCCCTATCCGCGTGTGCCGCGGGCGGCCAGAAGCCGCCGGGCGGGCAACGACAAGGACAACGATAGGGATAACGATAAGGATAACGGCGCCGACGCCCGTACCGACGCGTACCGGACGGAGGACGCGCTGCGCGCTGGCGATCGCCAGAAGTCTCGCGATCACGCGATATCACCGCCCGCCGGCAACGCGCGGAACGTCGGCCGCGTGGCACTGCTGGCCGGCCTGCTGTTCGGCGGGCTGATCCCGTCAGGTCCGGCCACGGGCTCGACGGGCGAAGCCGCGCGGCGGGTTACGGCCGGCGTACGGGAGTTCGCCCGCGGCCAGTACGCCGAGGCGGCTCGCCACTTTGCCGAAGCCGACGTCGCCCTGCCGGACGATCCGCGGATCGCCTACGATCAGGCTTGCGCCTGGGCCGCCAGCGGCGATGCAGACAAGGCCGTCGAACTGTTCCAGCGGGCGGCGCTCGGACGCGATCAACAGATCGCCGCCGCCTCGCACTACAACCTGGGGGGACTGGCCGCCGCGAAGGCGCGGACCTTGTTCGGCGCGCAGCCCGAATCGGCCGCGCCGGAGACTCGCGAGCAAGGCCTGCACTTGCTCGGACAGGCCGTGGCCCACTATCGCGACTGTCTGCGAGTACAACCCGAACACGCCGACGCCCGGCACAACCTGGAATTGCTCCGGCAGTGGATCAAATACATGCAGCAGGCGTGGGCCGAGCGCGACCGACAACAACGGCACAAGGACATGAACCTGCTGCAGATGCTGGAGAGGATCACGACCGAACAGACGACGCTGCGTCGGGCAGTTCAGGCTGTTGCGCACCAGGACGATTCGCCGACTCGCCGTCAAGCGGCATCCGCGGCCAGGCAGCAACAGCGGGAACTCGCCGACGAGATCGAGCCGCTGAAAGACAAGATCCGCGAGACACTCGCTCAACCCGCGCCGCCCGCGCCCGGCACGCCCGCGCCCGGCGCGCCCACCGCGCCGCCTCAGACCGCCGCCGCGGATGTCGAGCACGCCATCGACCTGCTGCACGGGTTGGCCGACCGTGCGCACGAAAGCATGGATCAGGCGGCTCGAGATCTGGCCAAACAGGATTTGGTCGCCGCCGGCGGCGCTCAACAGGCGGCGCTCGATTCGCTCGAGGACATCTATCTCGCCGTGGCGCCCTTTCCGCTGCTGGTCACCACGACGATGGCTCGACAACAGAAACTGGTGGCTCGCGCCAAGCGCGCGATCGACGACACGGGCAAGGCGGACGAGGACGCGGGCGAGCAAGATACGTCGGAGACCGCGCCGCCGGCGGCAAAGACAGCCGCGCAGCCGGACGAGCAGGCCGACCGCGCGTCCGACTTGTCCGCACAAGCGCACGAGCAGACGCTCATCCGTCGCCGCGGCGAAGTCCTGCCGCGGCGGGCCGAGCAGGAATTGAAACAATTGCCTCCGCCCGTGGCCGGCCCTGCCCCGCCGCCCGGGAAATCGTCGTCTGGCGATGCCGCGTCCACGGCCGCGCCCGCCGATCTTCGGCCCGCGCTGCAGAAGGCCGTCGAAGTCGGACCTCAGATCGCGCCGCTAGCGCAACAAGCGGCTGAAGACCTGGAAAAAGCCCGTCCCGGCGATGCCCTGCCACGCCAGGAGCAGACGCTCGAGCTGTTGCGTCAGATCGCCGACCTGCTGCCCAAACAGCCGCAGCAAGACCAACAACAGGATGAACAACAA
Source organism: Candidatus Anammoximicrobium sp. (assembly GCA_032229885.1). Lineage (GTDB taxonomy): Bacteria > Planctomycetota > Planctomycetia > Pirellulales > Pirellulaceae > Anammoximicrobium. The sequence goes on from JAVYAJ010000293.1 coordinate 5,089, forward strand.
GACCAGCAGTCACAAGAGCAGCAGTCACAGGACCAACAGTCGCAGAATCAACAGCCGAACGAGCAACAGGAGGATCGGTCGGACGATCAGCAGGACCAACAATCCGCGCCGCAGGCCGCCGACGGCAAGCGCGAGACGTCGGAGATGACGCGGCAACAAGCCGAATCGCTGATGCGCCAAATCCGCGAACGCGATCGCCAGCATCGCGAGAAACAACAGCAGCTTCGCCAGTTCCGCCGCGGAGGGGTGGCGGTCGACAAAGACTGGTGAGCATCGTTCGAGAGACAACTGACGCAGTCTGCACCGCGTCGCTCGGCCTGCTCGCTGGAAAGACGCGGGATATAGAGTCTTAGTTCGTATCATGCGCGCACGATGCGCGCATCTTGTACAGTGGTCTGACACTACGCTTTTGGGTTGCGGGCGACAGCCCGCGTAGGTGAAATTGGCATTGGACGACTGTTGCGCAGCACAGACGACAGGAAGCGTGTTGGCCGAAGGCCATCACCAACGTAGCCTGGGGCAACGCCCCAGGAGTCAGAGGTGATAGCAA
>JAVYAJ010000294.1:0-21977 GCA_032229885.1 Candidatus Anammoximicrobium sp.
GGCCAAACAGATTCTTGGGTTGCGGGCACTGGCCCGCGTTAGAGTCTTAGTTCGTATCATGCGCGCACGGTGCGCGCATCTTGTACAGTGGCGTGTACAGTACACTTGTAGGGTAGTGGCACATGACTGGGTTAGGTGGGATTGGGGTGGGATGACTGTTGCGGGCCACAGACGACAGGGGGCGTGTTGGCCGAAGGCCATCACCACCCTAGCCTGGGGCAACGCCCCAGGAGTCAGAGATGACAGAAACCGTGTTGGCCGAAGGCCAACATCACCGTATCGCCGTGGCCCGGATGAATATGGCCTTCGGCCAAAAGAGGCACACGCGCGGCGCCAGCCCTGGGGCGTTGCCCCAGGCTACGGTGATCGGAGGCCTTCGGTCAAACAGATTCTTGGGTTACGGGCGACAGCCCGCGTTGAGGAACACACCAACGTACAAGATGTGCGCGTCGTGCGCATCGTGGGAACTGATTCTGGAACGGGCGATTTCAAACTACCAATGGGACCAATGGGACGGATGGGACCAATGGGACGGATGCGACCAATGGGACGGATGGGCAGCCGAACTAGCCAGAAGCGACGTCCGGATTTGTTGGATTCGTGTCGATTCGTGGTTCCCGCGGTGCAGCCATCCAATCCAAACGTTGGCCCTCGCCGGCAACTCAATCGTGTAGTGCACAAACCACCGTACAGATTGCCCACCTGACGCGCGGATCGTACGGCGTGGGACTCTACGCCTCGCCGGGTTGCATCGGGGTCTTGAGCTGCACGAGTGCCTGTACGCCACTTGCGCAGCGTGGGACTCTACGCCTCGCCGGGTTGCATCGGGGTCGGCGCGGCGGCTTCTTTACTGGGCTGGCGCAGCGTCAACACCGGACAGCTCGCACGCCGCACGACGGCCTCGGCCACGCTGCCCATCAGCAGCCGCATCAGCCCGGTGCGGCCGTGCGTGCCCATGATGATCAGCTCGACACCCTCCTCTTCGGCCAACCGAACGATTGCCATCGCCGGATCGCCGGTGATCAGCCGCCGCTCGCATAGAACCTGTGGATCCGTCGGCTGCACCTGATCGAGCATCGTCCGCAGATCCTCGCTTACCGGGTGAGGCATCCCGTAATACATCTCGCCGGCCCCATACGCGGCCGGCGGCTCTTCGACGTGGACGATCAGCAACGTCGCGCCGCGCTCGCGCGCGAGCGATGTCGCCAGATCCAACGCCGCATCGCCGGTGTGGGAAAAGTCCGTGGGGAACAGAATCTTGCGCTCACTCATGGCCAGGTCTCCTGCCTCGCGGGGGTCGATAGAAACATCTTCGTCGGCCACTCTGCCAATCGCTTTGCGCGGTCGAACATCGCGAGAAAACACGGCTCGGAATCGAGCCATCCACTCGCGCAAATACGATCATCCGTCCGCGCGTCCATTGTCGCACGTTCATCGCGGTATGACAAGCCGGACGGCGCGCCCGTGGAAGCGGCATCCTGCCGCTTATGTGCTCCCTCGGACGGGGCGCCTACGTGTCCCGCCGCTTTCGAAGATACGTCAACAGGCCGACGATGGTCTTGGCGTCCTCGATCTGGCCTGCGAGGATTTGACCGACGGCTTCGTCCCAGGTCGTCACCACGTTGTCGATCTGCTCGCCCGGCTCGCGCGCCGCGGCGCCGGGCGTCAGTCCGGTCGCGACGAACAACTGCATCCGCTCGTCCAGGATGCCGGGCGATAGATAGCAGGCGACCAGCGGGGTCATGGCCTGCGCCCGATAGCCCGTCTCTTCGGTCAACTCGCGAAAGGCGGCCTCGCGCGGGTCTTCTCCCGGCTCGAGCGTCCCCGCCGGGATCTCGAGCAGCGCGCGACCGGTCGCCACCCGAAAGTTGCGGATCAGGCATACGCGGTTTTCATCCACCACCGGAACGATCCCCACCGACCCGGCATGACGGATGACCTGTCGATTCCTGACCTCGCCATCGGGCAGCGTTTCCGCAACCGATTCGACGCGGAACCGCTGGGCGGCAAACAAAATGTGTCCTTGATCGCTCATCGTATGGCTCGCTGCTCGGACGCCCGTTCTGTTCTGGAACGCCCTGGTGACGATGGTTCGAGTGTCGTGCAACGTTCAAGCGGCGGGCCGCGGCGCCCGCTCGCGTGCGGGATGGCCATGGCCGCGGCATCCTGCCGCAGATCCCCCATGCCGCACTCACGCGCGTGTAGGATGGCTCGCTGCCGCGACCGCGACCATCCCAAGATCTAGTCTTCGCGGCGCACCGGGCCGCTCTACACTTGCGGTTCCCAACCCGGTTCGTACTCACGGCCCCATAGCTTGGCCGCCTCGGCGTCGTCTCGGATCCGCCCGTTGGCCGACTCGCAATGCAGCGTCCGCCCGGTGCGGTGGGCGATGTTTCCCAGGTGGCACAACAGCGTGCTCTTGTGGCCTTCGGCGATCTCGGCGTTCAACGCCAGCGGCCGGTCGCTGCGAATCGCCTCGATGATATTCGCGACATGCTCGGCATCGCCGACCCCGGGGGCGCCAGCCTTGTCGCGCGGGCGATCCCGGGCATCGAACACCGTGTACGTGCCGTTGCCCTCGATCTCGAGGGCGCCGTCTTCGCCGTAGAAGGTCACGAACTTGGCATCGTGTCGATGACAGCTCAGGCCCTGCCACGTGATCTGTCGTCCCCCGTCGAACTCGAAACAAACGGTCTGCGTATCGGGCGTCTGTTGGTCGTCCTGCCAACGATAGCGACCGCCCGACGAGGTGACTCGCGTTGGAAAGTCGACGCCCAGCCCCCAGCGGCATAGATCCAGCGAATGCACGCCGTTGTTGCCCAGTTCGCCGTTGCCCCAGTGCCAGAACCAATGCCAGTTGTACGGAATCCGATTGTCCAGATACGGCTGTCGCGGCGCGGGGCCCTGCCACAGTTCGTAATCCAGCCCCGGCGGAACGGGCGCCGGCCGGCCCGTGCCGATCGAGGGCCGCATGGCGTTGTACACCGCGCGCGCCAGGTAGACTCGCCCGATGATTCCTTCCCGCAGCTTTTCCATCGCTTCGATCGTGCCCGGCGCGCTGCGGCGCTGGCTGCCCATCTGGACAGCCCGCTGGTATTTCCGAGCCGCCTGGACCATCCACTCGCCCTCGAGTGGATTATGACAACAAGGCTTCTCGACGTACACATGCTTGTTCGCGGCGCAAGCCAGGATCGTCGCGGGCCCGTGCCAGTGGTTGGGCGCCGCGCAGACCAACAGATCGACTTCGGCGTCATCCAGGATGCGTCGGAAATCGCCCACGATTTGCGGTGGCTTGGCGCCGATGCTTTGCAGCGCTTTGGCCCCGGCCTCGGCGCGAGCCTGATCGGTGTCGCAGACGTATTTGATGACCACGCCCGGTTTCGCGGCAAAGCTGGTCGCCAGACTGCGGCCTCGACCGAGTCCCATGACTCCGACGACGACGGTCTGCGCCGCGTCGGCTGCGCGTGCCCTGCCACCGCCGACCACCGTGCCCGCCCCCACGCCGGCGACAGCCGCCGCGGCCAGAAACGTCCGTCGATTCATCCCTTGCGCCATGTGCGTGTCTCCTGACCTGGAAGGTATCGTTCGCGTGTCAAGTAAACCGACAAAGCCTCGATCCGTCCGCAAGTTCGCGATGCCACAGCGCGCCGCGACGCCCTCGCCTCGCGCCGAGCGGCGCTACAAGTTTAGCACGGGTTTCTCGGGGTATTGGCCCTTGCGGCCGTGGACGACGGTCGGCAATTCACTTTCGTCGAACGCGTCCATGGCCAACATCTTCCAGCGAATGCTGCCCGTGCAGTGGGTCAGCGTCAAAATCTGAGTGGCTCGCTCGTACTGGACGGTGAGCGAGATGCTGTAGACGACATGCGCCACCAGCGGGACGTTGATCTCGTCGGAGAATTGCAAATCCACCGGCTGGCCCGAATCCAGCGCGTCAAGCGGGATCGGCGTCTTGCCTTCGCTTTCGTTGGCGATGCCCACCGCTCGTGCCCAGACGACCGCCGGATCCTGGTCGTCGCGGCGAAAGCGAATCGCCTCGAAATGCACTTCGACGCCGCGCTCGTTGGGCGTTCCGCGGAGCGTGTTGACGGCCCGGGCCGCGCCCTTCTGCTCGGCGGCCGCGAACAGATACAACGTGGGGATCTGGCCTTGATCGTCCTGTAGGATGAAAGTCACCTGCGACTCGTGGTCCTCGAATATCGGTCGGTCTGGCTCTGGTTCGGCGAGAACCGCCGCGGCCGGCGCGGCGTCCAGTGGGCGAGTCGCGCGCCAGACGATTCCCGTCACACCGGCCGCCAACGCGACGGCGCCCAGTCCGCAGGCCAGCGCGGCGCGTCGAATCCGACCGCGCCGTAAATGGGAAATCGTCGTCCGTCGCCTTGGCATTTCGGGTGTTTCTCCCACGCGAGTACGCGTTCGACAACAACCAGTCTTGATCGCCGTGAGCTGTCTGCCGGGCCGTCCTGGAGGGGCGCGCTGCGTCTCGTCCGTCGTCCGGCCCCGGGGCCGCGGCGTCCTTTGGCGGCCACGACGGAGCGTGGCCCTCCATGTTTGGCGGCCACGACGGGGCGCGGCCCTTCATGCGTGGCGGCCACGACGGGGCGTGGCCGGTACGTGCCTGTGTCGATTATCGAGAGCTCGAGGTCACGCCGTCGAGCGGCGTCAGCTTTCTCTCGTCGCTAGCCAGCGTTGCGCCGCAGCCGAGCGCCGCTAGGTCACGTGGGGTTCCCGGCGGCTGCCAGCGGAACATCCGTCTCAGGTCACCGCCACAATATGCACTCGTTCGAGCCGCGTTCAAGCCCTGTTGCGACGACGAGCGCGGATTTTCGCCGCGTTGGCCAACAGGCGGGGCGGACGGTTCGCGCGGGTCAGCGAGCCAGACGCCACCATCCATCCGCGGTCGCTCGTCCGCTCCGTTCGATCCCCGAGCCGCTTTGTGCGCGTCGACCGGCCGGATGCCATCCGAAGGCTTTTGTCCACGTGACAGGGCCGACGGCCGGGCGTATAACTGAGGTCAGCACAGGCGGCGATGTTCCCCGTTTTCATCCGCGGCGGCCGCTGTCGTCCGCCGATCCGCCGCGGGTCCAGAGCGCGAAGACCATGCCGGCCAACCTGACGCCTCAATACCTGAAAGCCGAAGCCGAGTATCGCCGGGCGAGCACTCCGCAGGAGGAACTCGACTGCCTGCAGGTGATGCTCCGCGAGCTGCCCAAGCACAAGGGCACCGACAAGCTGAACGCCGAGCTGAAGCAGAAGATCAGCAAGGCCAAAAAGGAACTCGAGGCGGGGAAGGGAAAAGGCAAACGGGCCGTCGGTTTCAAGCTGCCGCGGCAGGGCGCGGGGCGAGCCGTGATCATCGGCGGACCCAACGCCGGGAAGAGCCAGTTGCTGCGCAGCCTTACGCGAGCCACGCCCGAGGTCGCCTCGTATCCGTTCACGACTCGCGAGCCCATCCCCGGAATGATGCCCTGGGAAGACGTGTTCGTGCAGCTCGTGGATACGCCGCCCATCACCGCCGACGTCTTCGACCCCGTGACGCAGGGCCTGATCCGCGGCGCCGACCTCGTCCTGCTGATGGCGGACGTGGGCACGGATGACGGCATCGACGCATTGCAAGCGGTCGTGGACCATCTGAATACGACGAAGACTCGTCTGGCCAGGCAATCGTACCTGGACGAAGACGATGTCGGCCTGTCCTACACGCAGACCTTGTTGGTTCTGAACAAGATCGACGATCCGGCCGCCGACGAACGGCGCGAGATGCTCGGCGAATTCTGTCCGTTGGACTTTTCCCAATACCCGATCTCGGCCCAGCAGGGCACGGGGCTGGAAGACCTGCGCAACGCGATCTATGCGGCGCTGGACGTGGTTCGGGTGTACACGAAATTGCCGACGCACAAAGAGCCGGATTACGAGCGACCGTTCACGATTCCACGTGGCGGAACGGTGCTGGACGTCGCCATGTTGATCCACAAGGACGTCGCCCAGAACTTCCGGCACGCCCGGGTGTGGGGCGTCAACGTCCACGACGGGACGGTGGTCAAGGGCGACTATGCGCCGCACGACAAAGATGTCGTCGAACTGCACGCGGGGTGAACATGACGAACGCCGAGATTTCCGCAACGTTAGAGCGGATCGCCGATCTGCTGGAGTTCAAGGACGAAAATCCGTTCCGCGTGCGGGCGTACCGCAACGCCGCCCGGGCGATTCACGATCTGCCGCAATCCGTGGCGGCGATCGTTGCCGACGACCCGCGGCAGTTGTTGAAAATCGACGGGATCGGCAAAGCCGTCGGTGACAAGGTGGCCGTGTTGGTTCAGACCGGCCAACTGCCGCAACTGGACGAGCTGCTGGCCGAGATCCCGGAGAGCGTGTTGGCCATCATGCGCGTTCCCGGCCTGGGGCCCAAGAAAGCCGCCGCGCTGTATCATCAGTTGGGCATCCAGTCGCTGGACGCGCTGCGACAGGCATGCGAGTCGGGCCAAGTCCGCGGCTTGAAAGGGTTCGGCGCCAAGACCGAGCAGGCAATCCTGGACGGAATCGCCGTGGCGGCCGCGGCCGATCAGCGGATGTATTGGGCCGAAGCGGACCAGATCGCACAGGAGATCCGCCGACACGTCGAGACCGTCACGGGGATCGAACGACTCGAGTGGGCCGGCAGTTATCGTCGCGGCCGAGAGACCGTCGGCGATCTGGATCTGCTGGTCGTGGCCGAGAATCCGACCCCGGTCATGGATCGTTTGGGCGACTTTCCGGGCGTGGCCAGCGTGCTGGGGCGCGGCGACACGAAGATGTCCGTTCGCCTGTCCAGCGGCTTTCAAGTCGACTTGCGAATCGTGCCTCGTGAATCCTTCGGGGCGGCCCTGCAATACTTTACCGGTTCAAAGGCCCACAATGTCGTCCTCCGCGGCTTGGCCAAGCATCGCGGCCTGAAGATCAACGAATACGGCGTATTCCACATCGACGGCGACCGCGAGACCTACGTGGGGGGGGCCGCCGAACAGGACGTGTACGCCGCGCTGGACCTGCCCTGCTTTCCGCCCGAGCTGCGCGAAGCGCGGCGCGAGTTCGAGTGGGCCCAGCAGGGCGAACTCCCCGAACTGATCCGGCTCGAGGATCTGCGCGGCGATCTGCACGCGCACACACACGCGACCGACGGCCGCGACACGATCGAAGAAATGGTCGTCGCGGCGCGCCAGCGCGGCCTGCAGTACCTGGCCATCACCGACCATTCGCAGCGCGTGACCATGGCGCATGGCCTGGATCCCCAGCGCGTGTTGGCGCAATGGGAGCAGATCGATCGGCTGAACGAACGGCTGGGCAAGGGCTTTACGATCCTCAAAGGCATCGAGTGCGACATCCTGGAACGCGGCGGGCTGGATCTTCCGGACGAGGTGCTGGCCCAGGCGGATTGGGTCGTGGCCAGCGTCCACTATGGCCAGAAACAGCCTCGCGACCAGATCACGGCGCGGATCGTCGATGCGCTGGCCAATCCACACGTCTGCTGCATCGCGCACCCGACGGGTCGGCTCTTGAATCGACGCAACGCCTACGATGTCGATCTCGATGCCGTGTTTGCCGCCGCCGTGCGGTACGGCAAGATGCTCGAACTGAACGCCAATCCGATGCGGCTGGACTTGGACGATGTCGCCTGCGCAGCAGCCAAAAGCCACGGGATCCCGATCGTGATCGCCACCGACGCCCATCAGACCGAAGGCCTGGACGATATCCGATATGGCGTCCTGCAGGCCCGCCGAGCAGGCTTGACCAAGGCCGACGTCGCCAACACGCTGAGCTGGCCACAATTGAAGAAAAAGATCGGCGCGGCGCGGGGGGCGTAGACGCCGCGCGCCGCTTCGCGTTGCGCTTGCCAGGCGTTCGCGGCCGCGCAGCGCCGCGAACGGTCACAACGATCGCCGCGTCGTTCCCGACGCGGCCGATGGAATCAACCCTGCGGCAACTGGCTTGCCTGTGGCGCCACCTGGGCCAGATTGGGCGTCACATCGGCATCGACGCGCCGCAGGGTCCAGTCGAACGCGCCCAGCGCCAGGGCCTTGACTTTGGGGTTGGTCCAGATGTCCTCGCGATGCCCCAGCGACGTATAGTACACGCGGCCCTGGCCATGCATCCGCGCCCAGGTGGCCGGGAACGGCGGCCGCTGGTAGCACGCATCGACCATGCCCGCGGTCTCTTGCAGCAGGATCACGTGCAGATCGGGCGCAAAGTTCTTCAACGCGTACCATTCCTCGAGCACCCGCAGGCCGTCGCCCAGATCCTGAACGCCAGGGAACTTTGGCGACCGCACGCTCAGCGTGGCCTCCTGCTGGCGCCCGTGCACGATGAACTCGCCGCCGATCATCGCGATATACGGATCGGGTTTCGCTTGGTTCTGGTTGTGCGGACCGGGCGAATGGAACGAGTCGGTGGCCGAGTGGAAGCCGACGAATCCCTTGCCGGCCGCGATCGCGTCGAGCAACCGTTTCTTTCCCTCGGGCGTCATCGGCGGGTTGCCGTATTTGTCCTCGCGGGTGAGGTCGCCGGTGGTGTAAAAAGCGAACACGTCGTACTTGTCCAGGTCTCCGTCGAATACGCTTCCGTCCTTCGAGCACTCGACATCCCACCCCGCCTCTTTGCCCCACTCGACGAGGATCCGTTCCGAGTGCGCCAAGTTGTCGCCATCGCGTTTGACCACGCTGTGCTCGAATCCCGAGCTGCGGGTGAAGTACAACACGCGGCCACGCTTGGGCTGAGCAAACAGCGGCCGACCGACCAGCCCGGTGCTCGCGGCGGCGGCGCCCAGTGTCAGCAGAAAATTACGACGTTTCATCGTGCGGGCTCCTGTATCAGAGAGTGGGGTGTGAACCAAGGCGAAGGCTTTCAGCATATCGTCCGGCCGTGCGACATGCCAGAGTCTTGTACCGCCGCAAACCGCGCGTCACAATGCACGGCGGCCGCCACGCCCAGGCGAACACGATCGATGCCCCCAGTTGTGATCGTTCGGGCCGGGTCGCACTCGTTTCGCCCGGTCGCGATCGTTCGAGCCGCTAGCGATTGTTCGGGCCGCTAGCGATTGTTCGGGCCGGTCGTGATCGCTCGGCGCGGCGTAAACGCTCGCCGACAAGCGACGCTTGGCCGCGCGTCTCGCATCGCGCGTCCGACAGCCGCGCGTACAGTACAAATGGTGTGCCGCTCCGCGTTTGGCGCACGCGAGGCGCAGTTCGCGCGATCGGGCTCGGCGACGGATGCGGCATCCACAGGAGTCATTCATGCAGAACAATTTTCGACAGATCCGCATCGTGTCCCTCGCCGGTTGGCTCGCCTACGGGCTGCTCGTCGCATCCAGCTCGGCCGATACCGTTCTGGTCGAAGCCGAATCGTTTGGCGAGCGCGGCGGCTGGGTGATCGACACCCAGTCTTTCGAGCAGGTGGGTTCGCCTTATCTGCTGGCGCACGGGCTGGGCGTTCCCGTGGCCGACGCTCGGACCACGATCGCCGTGCCGCGGGCAGGGACGTATCGCGTGCTGGTCCGAACGCGCGATTGGGCCGCCTCGTGGGATGCGCCGGGGGCGCCCGGCAAGTTCCAACTTCTGATCGATGGAAAGGCGCTGCCGACGACGTTCGGCGTCACGGGCGCACAGTGGCATTGGCAGGACGGTGGTCAGACCGAGCTGGCTGGCGGCGAGGTCGAGTTGCGTCTGCGCGATCTGACCGGCTTCGATGGCCGCTGCGACGCGATCGTGCTGACCACCGACGCGACGCTGGCGCCGCCGAACGAAGTGTCGGCGATCTATCCGTGGCGGCGCGGCCTGCTGGGCCTGCCGGACGTCCCGCCGGACGCAGGCGACTTTGACCTGGTCGTGGTCGGGGGCGGGATGGCCGGGTGCTGTACGGCGATCTCCGCGGCACGGCTCGGCGTCCGCGTGGCGCTGATCCAAAACCGATCGGTCCTGGGCGGGAACAACAGCTCGGAGGTCCGCGTCGGCCTGTCCGGCCAGATTCACCAGCAGCCCTATCCGCGTCTGGGCGACCTGGTCGATGAAATCGGCCCGATCGGCTATTGGAACTATCACGACGCCCAGCGGGAACCCGATCTACCGCGCAGCCGCGAGGTGCTGGCCGCGGTCAAGGCCGAGCCCACGCGAACCACCCACAACGCAGGCCCCGCGTCCAACTACGAGGATGACAAAAAGCTGCAAGCCGTCTTGGCCGAGCCGAACATCCGCCTGTTCCTGAACATGCACGCGTTCCGCGTCGAGCGTCGCGACGACGACCACAGGATCCGCGCGGTCGTCGCCTGTCGCACGACCGATCTGCGCGAACTGCGGTTTCCAGCCCGCTGGTTTGCCGACTGTACGGGCGACGCGACCGTGGGCTTTCTCGCCGGCGCCACGTGCCGCACGGGACGCGAGAGTCGCGACCAGACGGGCGAATCGCTGGCGCCCGAACAGGCCGACCCGCTGACGATGGGCACCTCGGTGCAGTGGAACAGCGAGCAGGCCGCCGCGCCGTCGCCGTTTCCCGAATGCCCGTGGGCCGTGGCGTTCGACGACCGGACGTACCAGCGTTTGACGCGCGGCGACTGGGACTGGGAGGCCGGCATCGGCAGCGACCAGATCCGCGATATCGAACAGATCCGCGATCTGGGGCTGCGGGCCGTGTTTGGCAACTGGGCCTATCTCAAGAATCACAGCCCGGACAAGGACCGCTTTGCCAACCGCCGCCTGACGTGGGTCGCCTATGTCGGCGGCAAACGCGAGTCTCGCCGACTGATGGGCGACGTGATCCTGTGCGAGCAAGACCTGGTCGAACGACGTCTGTACCCGGACGCTGCCGTAACCGCCACGTGGCCCATTGATCTCCATTACCCCCACCCGGAAAACGCCGAGCATTTCCCCGGTCAAGCGTTTCGCTCGATCGCCCGCTCGAAACCCATCAAGCCCTATCCGATCCCCTATCGTTGCCTGTACAGCGCGGACGTTCTCAACCTGTTCATGGCCGGACGAAACATCAGCGTCACGCACGTCGCGCTCGGCGCGGTGCGGGTCCAACGGACGACCGGGATGATGGGCGAAGTGCTCGGCATGGCCGTCTCGCTGTGCAAACAGCACGACGTCGATCCACGCGGGGTTTACGAACGCCATCTAGCCGAGTTACAGGCGCTGATGCGCCGCGGGGTGGGCAGGGCGCGCGTCGAGGAGGGACGGCCCGACTAGCGTCGTACGCGCGCGGGATCTGTCGGAGGTGGCAGAAGCGCCTGGGCCTGGGAGATCACGAGGCCCAGCAGATTTCCGGACAAGCACGAATTGCCGTAGAGGGCAAGGAGATGAAATCGCGCCTGAATGTCACGTGCGGGGCGGCACTGACGGAATGAAGTGTTTGAAGTTGCGCATTTTTTTGACTGCGTTGCAGGTGTAATAGACCACAGCCCCGGCGCACCATATCCTATCGATGCTGCGGCGGGTGCGTTGTTCGATCGTGATTTTAGGGCAGCCGCACGCCGACGCGCCCAGCTACGCCAGAATTGAACTCGCGGTCGCGCGTCACGGGATCTGCCCGTGTTTGACGTGGGCCGAGTCCCCAGCGCCTCGACGCGTAGTCTCATGACGTCCTCGGTCCCGTGCGCGTGCACAAAACGATAAAGGAGACGATCCGTGGTAGAACGACGGGCTTGCGGCTGTGTGGGAGGAAACTGCCAAGACAACCAGCCGAGCGACACGAGTCGGCGCGAGTTTCTCGGACGGATTACGTTTGGCGCGGCAGGAATGACGTTGCTCGGCCAGTTGCCGTGGCTGCCTGGAGCGTGGGCGGAAGCGGCGAAGGAAACGGGCGGCCGCCGCTTGCCGACTTGGCCGCAGTACGTCGCGACACCGCCTCGCGTCTATCGCGGGCAACACCTCGAGGCGGTCGCGATGCCCATCGGCGGCATCGGCACAGGCAGCATCTGGCTGGATGGTCAGGGACGTCTGTCCGTCTGGCAGATCTACAACAATCTCAGCGAGACGCGGACCCCGGACAGCTTTCTCGGCGTCTCGATACGAACGGGCGACGGACCGACCACAACCCGTTTGCTGCAGACCGTTGGCGAAGCTTCATTGCCGCCGATTCAGGAGCTCGAATACGAAGGCGGCTATCCCATTGCCCGGCTCAAGTTCCGAGACGACGCGTTGCCGGTCGAGGTGCTGCTGGAAGCCTTCAATCCGCTGATTCCGCTGGACACAGCGAGTTCCAGCGTACCGTGCGCGATATTTCGCGTAACGGCCCGCAATACCAGCGATCGAGCCGCGGAGGTTTCTCTTTGGGCAACGCTGCAGAATGCGGTCGGCAGCCAAGGCGCCGCGGGCATCGAGGGCGTACGGTTCGCGGGCTACGGCGGCAATTGCAACCGCACAGTCCGTCAGCCGGGACTGGTGGCCGTGGCGATGGACAAGTCGCCCGATCCTGTCCAATCGGGCAGCGTCAAAGTCCGCACGGCGGAAGGGCCGGAAGTGCCCGGGCCGGAACTGCTGTGGCTGGTCCGTGCCGGCGCGTTCAGCGCCCAAGCGGCCGAAGCGCTGAGCGGGATCGTTGCGGATGGCGGCACGGCGCTGCTCGACGGGCTCGAACCGGCTTTCTTTGACGCCGTCGCCAAATTGCGCGACCAGTCGCTGGACATGGCCGCGCTGGCCGTGTTGTTCGAGGACTTTGAGCGGAGTTCTTACGACGGGTGGACGCTCACCGGCGAGGCGTTCGGTACACGACCTTCGCGCGGCACCGAACCCGGCCAGCACGTGGTCAGCGGATTCGCAGGCCGCGGGCTGGTGAACACCTTCATCGCGGGCGATGGCCCGCAGGGAACAGCCACTTCGAAGCCGTTCCGCATCGAACGGAAATATATCGGTTTTCTGATCGGCGGAGGCGCACATCCGGGCAAGACGTGCATCAACCTGAAAGTCGACGGACAGATCGTCCGGACCGCCACAGGGAAGAACCGCGAGGCGCTCGAACCGGCCAGTTGGGATGTGAGCGATCTGCGGGGGAAGGATGCCGTTGTCGAAATCGTCGATCGCGAGTCGGGCGGCTGGGGCCACATCAATGTGGATCAGATCCTGTTCTCCGATGTGCCCCCAGAACCTTTGCTGCGACAGGGCACGTCGGCCGAGACGGTCGCCAAAGCGATTGGCCTGCCGTTCGACAGCGCCGACGGGGCCGAGCTGCCCGCGGGCCAGAATGTCGTGCTGACGGGCGGCTGTCCGGACGCCGTGCGCAGCGCGGCCGACGGCTGGCGCGTCGGCCGTTTTACCCGCCTGCGCGGCTGCCGCTCGGGCGAGAAAGGATATCGCGTCTGGGCGACGACCCCGGCGGGCGATCCCCTGATTGTCGAGGGACCGTTGGGCAAGGGTCGAGTCATCCTCGTGCTGGCGGCGGGCCTGCCGTGGAGTTGGGGCAGCGCGCTGCTGGCGGCGTCCAGCGGCGAGCCGTTGCCGCCCGGTGGGCGGCTGACCCCGGGAACTCCGGGCTGGGGAAGCATGTCGTTGGCAGCCCTCGACGAACGGGCGACCGTGCTGCCCGCGTGGACGTCTCACGACGAGCTAGCAGCCTTTGTGGCCGACCCGCGCGCGGCCAAGCCTGCCTCGGACAAGCCCGTGGTCAGTCCCGCGGGCGAGACGGCCAACGCCGCCTTGAGCGTGCCGCTGACGCTTTTGCCCGGCCAACAGCAGACCGCGACGTTCGTCATCACCTGGCACTTTCCCAACGTCCAACGGTTCCACCATCCGGGCAATCTCTACAGCCGCCGCTGGCCCGACGCGCTGGCCGTCGCGCGCGAGGTGGCTCGGCAGGCCGAGGCGTTATGGTCCGGGACGCAACTGTACCATCAGACGTTGTACCAGTCGAACTTGCCCGAAGAGTTCCTGGACGCGATGGCTTCGCAGGCCGTCATTCTGCGCGGTCCCACCTGTTTTTGGTCCGAGGACGGTTACTTTGGCGGCTTTGAAGGCAGCTATGGCTGCTGTCCGCTGAACTGCACCCACGTCTGGAACTATGCCCAGACCCACGCCCGCCTGTTCCCGGACGTGGGAAGAAACATGCGTGTGTCCGATTTTCTAACCTATCTGCACGACAGCGGCGAGACTTCGCATCGCCAGCACGCGCGGTACGGCGCATTCACGGACGGGCACTGTGCCTGTATCGCAGGCGCCTATCGCGAGCATCAGACGAGCCCTGACGCGGCATTTCTCGCCCAGGTCTGGCCCGGCGTGAAGAAGGCGATGAACTGGTTGATCGAGAAGATCGACGCCGTGCACGCAGGCGTGCCGACAGGGCGTCAACCGAACACCTATGATTGCGCCGTATCGGGTCCCAATACGTTTATCGGCTCGCAGTACCTGTGCGCGTTGGCCGCGGCCGAGCAGATGGCCGTCGTGATGGACGACACGGACAGCGCCGCTCGCTGGCGACAGATCCGACGGACTGGGATGAAGAATCAGGACCAGGCGTTGTGGAACGGCGAGTATTACATCCAGACCCCGGAAAAGCCGCCCGCAAACGACTATAACAACGGCTGTCATTCAGACCAGTTGCTGGGTCAATGGTGGGCGCACATGCTGGATCTGGGCTATCTGTATCCCGTCGAGCGGATTCGCGCTGCGCTGGCCGCGGTCATGCGGCACAATTTCCGCGAGCAGTTCGTCGGCTTCAAACAAGTTCCGCGCCGCTATATTCCCGACGATGAAGGCGGCCTGCTGATGTGCACCTGGCCGCACGACGACCGCCCCAAGCCGTTCATCGTGTATGCGGACGAGGTCTGGACGGGCATCGAATACGCCGTGGCCGCGGCCATGGTGTACGAGGACATGCTCGAACCGGCGCGACGCATCGTCCGCATGGCCCGCAGCCGTTATGACGGACGTCGTCGCGACGGGCTGAACTCCGGACCGGGGGGCAATCCGTTCAACGAGCTCGAGTGCGGCAAGTTCTATGCGCGGGCGATGAGCTCCTGGTCGTTGCTGATCGCCGCCCAAGGCCTGACGCTGGACGGCCCGCGCGGCGTCCTGGGATTCCGTCCCCGTTGGCAAGCGGCGGATCATCGCTCGTTCTTCACCGCGTCGGAAGGATGGGGCTTGTTCATCCAACGTCGCGAGGCCGGCCGTCAGACCGAACGGATCGAGGTGCGCCACGGTCGGCTGCCGGTGCGGGAATTGGTCTTCGAGCTGCCCGACGGCACAGGCTCGACCACCGCCGCGCTGACCGTCGCCGGACGGTCCGTCCCGACCACATTGCGCCGTGACGGCGCGATCGTTCGCGTGGTCTTGGAAAACGAGGCGCTGGCCGTCGCGGGCGATGCCGTGGAGGTAACCCTGACGCTGTAGCGTCCGCGACGCCGGGGCGGTCGGCCGATGTGTAGCGGGTCGCTGGCCGCGTTATACTGCGTAGGACTCGACAGCAAACCGCGCCGGTCTTCGTGCGTTGCGCCGGGTTCGTCTCGATGCGCCCATCTCCTTCACCTATAGCAAAGGATCCTTCGATGTCGCGAGAATCAGCCCCGCGCCTGCGACTTCGTGCATCATTTCACGACAATTTATCCGCCTCGCCGACGACGGTTCCGGCGCAAGCGGCCTCGGTTGCTGGTCGCTCCACCGGCCGGATGTCTCGTCGCGCTTTGCTGCGCACCGCGATCGCGGCAGGGGTTGCCAGCTTCGCCGCGCCACGGGTGATCCCCAGCGGCGTTTTGGCGGCCGACGGACGCTTGGGCGCCAACGACCGCCTCGGGATCGCGGGAATCGGCATTGGCCGCCAAGGCAGCGGCGTGCTGCACGCCGCCTTGGGATTCAAAGAATCCCGATTCATCGGGATCGCCGACGTGTATCTGCCGCGGGCCGAAGCGACCTGCAAGCGGCTGGGCGGCGAGCCGTACCAGGACTACCGCCGGCTGTTGGATCGCTCGGATATCGACGCCATCGTGACCGCCACGCCGGATCATTGGCGAGCCTTGATCGCGATCCATGCGTGCCAAGCCGGTAAAGACATTTACGCCGAGAAAGCGCTGAGTCTGACGATCCGCGAAGGCCGACTGATGGTCCAGGCTGCGCGCAAATATGGTCGCGTGTTTCAAGTGGGCAGCCAGCAGCGTTCGCAGGCCGTCAATCGTCTGTCCTGCGAATACATTCGCTCCGGGAAACTGGGGAAAATCAAAGAAGTCGTCGGCTGCAATTACCCCAGCCCTTGGGAATGCGCCTTTCCGGGCGAACCGGCGCCCGAAGGTCTCGATTGGGACATGTGGTGCGGTCCCGCGCGGCTGGCGCCCTATCACAAGGACTTGTTCGCTCCGCGCGCCAATCCCGGCTGGCTGTCGTTCCGTCCCTGCTCGGGCGGCGAGATGACCGGCTGGGGCGCGCACGGACTCGACCAGATTCAATGCGCTTTGGGAATGGACGACAGCGGCCCGGTCGAGATTTGGACCGAAGGCGGTCCATTCTCGCCCCCCGTCTACACGGCGCCCGAATCGCGGGCCCGAGGCGACAAGCTGTGCCAGGTTCCCATGATCTTCTACCGTTATGCCAACGGCGTGACAGTCAAGTTGGACAACGGCAGCGGCGGTGGCGGCATCTTCTTCGGTCAGCACGGCAAGATGGACCTGACCCGCGGCCGGGTCAACACGAATCCGCCCGAGATCGCCGCCGAGATCCTGCGCCAGGCGAAGGGCGGCGATCAAAACCACGTGGGCAACTGGATCGAGTGCATCAAAACACGGGCCCGACCCGTCGCCGATGTCGAGATCGGCCACCGATCGATCACGGTCTGTCATCTGGGAAACATCGCCCGCTGGACAGGTCGCCGCCTGCGCTGGGATCCCGTTCAAGAGATCTTCCCGGACGACCCGGACGCCAATCGGTATCTGGATCGCGAGCGTCGGCAGCCTTACACGCTGCCCGAGACGCTCTGAAATTCGCACCGGTTGCGACCGGGGTTCCATCCCGGCGTTCCGCCCGCCGCATCCATCGGCCAGATCGCGTCCGGTACGCAAAATGCGATGCGGGGTCGGGCAGTGTGAGCGGCCGGAACCGGACCGTGCCGCGACAATTGGAAATCGAGAACGCGGGCGACAAGACACGCGCGCTGCGCACGCGGGCAACTTTGGCGACGCGCGCGCCGCCCGGCCCGCCGTTCTCTCGTCTGCGCCGTGTTAAGGATGGCGACCGTGCTTCAAATAGGGCTTGAGTTCGGGAACTGCCGCGGGCAAGGCGTCGGCGACCAGGTGCGCGATGGCCAGCGCGCCTTTGCGCGAGAAGTGGGTGCGGTCGCTGGCCGAGGCGCTCAGGTCGGAGCTGCCGTCGTCGCCCAACTCGCGGTACAGGTCCATGCTGGCCGCATGTAGATCGATCACGGGAACGTCCTTCTCCTTTCCCACGGCGAACATGGCGTCGGCATAGGGCTGCAACGACGTTCGCAGCACGCCGTCGACGAACGTGCGACGGGCGACGGGAGTGATCAGCACCGGTTTGACGCCGGCCTCTCGCGCCTGGTCGATATACGCGCACAGATAGTCCCGAAAATCCGTCTCGGGTGGGACGACGATCTTGCCATCCCGCACGTGGCTGTCGTTGTGGCCAAACTGGATGAAAACATAATCGCCTCGATCGGCCAACGCCTTCTTCCAACGCCCCTCGACCATAAAGCTCTTGGTGCTCCGCCCCGAACTGGCATGGTTGGCCACGGTCACATCATCCCCAAAAAACTGGCTAAACACCTGGCCCCAACCGGTCAGATCCGGCCGATCGGCCGGCGGCTTGGCGTACGACGCCATCGTCGAATCGCCGACCAAAATCAAGCGAATCGGCTTGTCATCCGCCCCCGGGTCCGCGGCCGAGCATGCGGCCACGCTCGCCCAGCCCAACAGCCAAGCCAAAACCAGAATCGAAGCGCGCTGGATCATATTGGTCTCCTCATGCCGTTGATGGCGCCGTTGTCCTCAGTGTCGCTGTCCGCGGCGTCTCCGTCGGTCGTGCGGACGTCCCCGCCTGCCGCGGGCCAGGATGCATTGCCCGCTACGGACAATTGTCGTCTGGTGTATCAGACCGAAACGCATCGCTCGAAGCAAGCCCATCCCCTGATGAAGGGCCGCGCTCCGTTGTAGCCGCAACCGGACGGATGCGACGGAACGCGTCTCGCTAGATCCGTGCGCCTCCTTGCGATCGTCGCCCTATCATTTCCCTTGTCGTGATGTCCTGTCCAGATTGTTGTTCCGGTGATTGGGAGCGGCTCGCCACTACAGATCCCATCAACTCGGGTTGCTGGCATTAGAGTCTTAGTTCGCATCATGCGCGCACGGTGCGCGCATCTTGTACACTGGGTTGTACATTACACTTGTGGGTAACTGACGATGTCTCGATGTAAGCGGAAGTAGCAGTGGATGGCCGTTGCCCAGCACGAACGACGGGAAGCGTGTTGGCCGAAGGCCATCACCAACGTAGCCTGGGGCAACGCCCCAGGAGTCAGAGATGATCGCGACCGTGTTGGCCGAAGGCCAACATCAACATGTCACCGCGGCCCGGATGAATATGGCCTTCGGCCAAAAGAGGCACGCGCGGCGTCAACCCTGGGGCGTTGCCCCAGGCTACGGTAATCGGAGGCCTTCGGCCAAACAGATTCTTGGGTTACGGGCGTTAGCCCACGTTAGGGCGAAGCTCTGGCCTGAAGAATGCCTCGTAAAACAGGAGAAGTGGTTTTGCTGGAAACAAAGAACGTCCGTTGCACGCCTCCGTGTCGTATTCGAGACAGGATATCCACAAGCGAAGGCACGCAACCGCGACGACACCAACAGCCCCCGTGGCTGCGGCATCCTGCGGCAGGTCTGCGGCCCGGCATCCGAGAATGAGCAAGCCGCGAATTTCAACGGCGGCAGGATGCCGCTGCCACGCGAGGACTTGGGTCGAGGCGTAGCCAGTCGCGTCCGGACGCCATAGAATAATCCACATGCAGCCGGGCGGTGCGTTTCGAGGCCCTGTCGACCGGTCCGGTCCAGCTCTTTGGCAATTCGGTAATCCGCTTCATCAAATCCGGTGAATCCGCTTCGCCGCCGGTGGCGCGGCGATCGATCTCGCGTTGTGGCCATTGACGACCGCTCTTGATTTTGCCGGGCGGCCAACTGTGGACGCGGCATCCTGCCGCGCGCTGCACGGGAGGTGATCATTCACGAATGTTCTTGATTTCTCCCGGCGGCCAACTACAGTCGAAAAATAGCCGACTGCGGGGCAGGGAAGCGCGTATCATTCCGTCCACTCTGTTCCAGAGGAGCTGTCGCCATGCGCAACACCTACCTCGTCTGTTACGACATTTGCGACGACAAGCGGCTCCGCAAGGTGTTCAAGACCATGCGCGATTACGGAGACCATCTCCAATACTCGGTGTTCGAGTGCCAGATGACGCCCGTCGATCTGGCGAAGTGCCGCCACGCATTGAGCGAGATCATCAAGCACAACGAAGACCAGGTGCTGTTCGTCGACCTGGGGCCGACCGAGGGCCGAGGCGAGCGGGTGATCACCGCGCTCGGACAACCGTATACGCCGCTGGGCGCACCGTGCATCGTCGTCTGACCATCGAGAGACCGAGCCATGATCGGCCGACCAGAATCCACGTCCGACGGCTATCTGCCCGCGCGGATGTTGAACGAGTTCACCTATTGTCCTCGGCTGTTCTACTACGAGCACGTCCAAGGGCTGTTCGTACACAATCGCGAGACGATCGAGGGCGCCTTGGGGCATAGCCGCGTCGACCAACGGCAAGACGACTGGCCGCCTCCGGAACAACTTGCCGAAGCCGGCCAGACGGTGCGGGCGCGGAGCGTCATGCTCGCCAGCGATCGATACCGAGTGATCGCCAAGCTGGACGTGCTCGAGTCGGACGGCGCGCAAGTCACCCCGGTGGATTACAAACGCGGGCGGCCCTGCGTCGCCGCGGACGGAAGCCTCGAAGCCTGGGACGCGGACCGGATCCAGTTGGCCGTCCAAGCCCTGATCCTGATCGATCAAGGCTACGACTGTCGCGAGGCCATCGTCTACTATGCGGCAACGCGCCAACGCGTGCGGATCGCCATCGACGATTCCCTGTTGCGGCGGACCGAAGAGGTGATCCGCCAAGCAGAGGCCGTCGCCGCCAGCGATCGGATTCCGCCGCCGTTGGTCGACAGTCCGAAGTGCCCGCGCTGTTCGCTGGTGGGCATCTGTCTGCCGGACGAGACGAACTGGCTCCAGGACTCATCGCCTGTGCCTTCCGCGTCGCGAACGCAACCCGCGGCGGGGGACAACCAGGCAGACGCTCCCGGGCCCGAGAGTTGTAGCCCTTCTGCGCCGCATGTGCAGCGGACGCTATTCGAGCTCGACGCTCCCGACGCGCGGGCCAACGCCCCGTCCGTGTCAGCCCGGGCCACCGCCCCGTCGGCGTCGGCGCGGAGAACGCAACGGACGCTGTTCGACCGCGAAACTCGCGGGCAAGCCTCCGCCGCCGGTTCGCCGACGGATCGTCCAATTCCGGAACCGGGCGGCGACGGCAGCGGGACGGCCGGCTCTGAGGCTGTCTGGCGGGCCCCGGATGGCGCGGGCGCGATGTTGGCGGCGGACGTGTCGCGCCCGTCGTGTCGCGAGGTTCGCCGCTTGGTTCCCGCTCGCGACGACCTGCGGCCGCTGTACTTGAATACGCCTGGGCTGTACGTGGGAAAATCCGGCCAAGTGCTGGAGGTTCGCGACAAACGGGCCACGGTGCAGACGGTGCGGCTGAACGAGATCTGCCAGCTCAACCTGCTGGGCAACATCCAGCTCACGACGCAGGCCATCCAAGCCTTGTGTCAAGCGGAAATTCCGATCGCCTATTTCTCGATGGGCGGTTGGTTCTACGGCGTGACGCAGGGGCTGGGGGTCAAGAACATCTTCTTGCGGCGTGAACAGTTCCGTCTGGCGGACACGCCGTCGTTCTGCTTGCGTTTGGCGCGGGCTTTGATCGCAGGCAAGATCCGCAACCAGCGAACCATGTTGCAGCGGAACCACGTGGAACCTCCCGCATCGGCCTTGATCCAGATGAAGTGCATGCAGAACGACGCCGAGCGAGCGGAAACGTTCGACGTGCTGCTCGGCTTAGAGGGCAATGCGGCCCGCGTGTATTTCAGCCACTTCGCCGGGATGCTCAAAGTGGGCGGCGAGCGTGACGGCTCGAATCCAACCGACCTGCCGCCGGAGGCGGGCGCCGCTTCGTCGCCCGAAGGCCTTTCGAGCGCGTCGGCTTCGCCGGATGCGGGCGCCTCGAGCGTCCCGTCGTTCACGTTCGATTTTGCGGGCCGCAACCGCCGTCCGCCTCGAGATCCGGTGAACGCGTTGCTGAGCCTGGCGTACAGCGTCCTAGCCAAAGATCTGACGATCACCGCCCAGACCGTGGGCTTCGATCCCTATCTGGGCTATTTCCACCAGCCGCGGTTCGGCCGCGCCTCGCTGGCCCTGGACCTGATGGAGCCGTTCAGGCCCTTGATCGCCGATTCGGCCGTCCTGTCGGCGATCAACACCCGGATGGTGACGCCGCGTGATTTCATCCGCGCGAGCAATGCCGTCGCGTTGACGGCCGAGGGACGGAAGAAATTCTTCCACGCCTATGAACAGCGGATGGACACGCTGGTCACGCACCCGCTGTTCGGCTATCGCGTCAATTACCGGCGTCTGCTGGAGATCCAGACCCGGCTCCTGGCCCGCGTCTTGACCCGCGAACTCGCCAACTACCCCGTGTTTACGACGCGTTGATCCCCGCGAGCGGCCCGGCGCCCACAAAATCCCCGCCCCCGCTCGCACGTCGTAACCTTCGACGAGACAATGATTAACGACAGCATCCCCTGCGACGGAGGCCTCGCCCCCGTTGACAAACACCCCACCGCTCGCAAAACTCACCCCATCCCCGTCCCGCAAACCAACTTGCGAGAACGGACTTTCCGTGGCCAAAGCGTCACGGCCCCATTGAAGCAA
>JAVYAJ010000295.1:0-1859 GCA_032229885.1 Candidatus Anammoximicrobium sp.
AATCCGCAGACCCGGACCGTGGACGTCAACCAGCAGGTGGCGGCCAAGGACATCTTCGACCGAGGCATTTGGTGGGCCGCGCTCGGCGGCGCGGTCCAGGTCGGCAACGATACGACGCTGCGCGTGCAGTTGTCGGATTTCGGCGGCGCGACGGTGACCGGCGATGCGGTGCGCGTCGAGCAGTTGAACAAGCCGGAGATCACGGTGCTGGACGAAGGCACGGAATTGACCAGCGGCTCGAGCATCGTGGATTTCGGCGGCACCTCGGTGGGTACGGCGGTGTCGCGGGTGATCACGGTGCGCAACGACGGCGGCGGACCGCTCGAGCTGCCCGCGTCGCTGATCCCGCCCGCCGGATTCACGCTGACGACGCCGTTCGGCAGCACGCTGCTCGCCGCGGGCCAATCGACGACGTTCACGCTGCGTCTGGACGCGGCGGTCCTGGGCAACTACGGCGGTCTGATCACGTTTGCGAACAACGACGACGACGAGTCGCCGTTCCGATTCACGGTTCAGGGGGTCGTGACATCGGGTGGCGGCGCGCCGTTGACGGCGCCGATCTACGTGGACAACGGCGACCCGGCGTACTATGCCACCGCGGGTTTTTCCAACCGGGCGGGCTCGGGATACCAGGGCGATTATGCCTTGGCCAACGGCGACGCCAGCGGCGATTATGCGCAGTGGACGTTCGCGAATCTGCCGGTCGGGACATTCAGCGTGGCCACTTCGTACTTTGAGCGCAGCACGCGGACCGCGAACGCCCAGTACACGGTGTCGTGGGTGGATCAGGCGGGCGTTTCGCAGAACCAAACGGTCATCGTCAACCAGCGGGTGGCAGCCAACGACATCGCGGACCAGGGCATCTGGTGGAAACGGCTGGGCATTTCATTCGAGGTCCGAGCGGGTTCGACTTTGACCGTTCGTCTCTCGGACGACGGCGGCGCGACGGTGACCGGCGACGCGGTGCGGGTCGAGCAGCTTGACCCGCTGCTGGCCGCGGGCGGGGTTCCGGATGCGCTGGCGGTCGCAGGCGCGACATTGGCCGCGGCGCCGACGGATCTGGTTCGGCAAGCCGTGGCGCTGTGGGCCGCGGCGGACCCGTCGGCGGCCGCTCGGCTGGCGAATGTCGAAGTGATCGTGGCCGATCTGCCGGGCCAGACGTTGGGGCTGGCGTCCGCGTGGACGCGGACGATCTGGTTGGACGGAGACGCGGCCGGGATGGGCTGGGCGACGGGCGATCGTTCGCTGGGCGCCGCTGGGCGCGCGGCCGGTTTCGATCTGCTGACCGTGATCGCTCACGAGTTGGGCCACGTGCTGGGTTATGCGGACGAACACGGCGGCGGCGATGGGGACTTGATGGACCATGCCTTGTCGCCGGGTGTCCAGCGGCTGCCGCAACCCGCGTTCGCCCCGCTGCGAGCGGTGGCGGTCGGCGCGGCCGGCGATGAGCTGTTGCGGCCGGTGCTGGGCAGCGGGCGTTCGGTGCAGCTTGGTCGCGGCACGAGCGCCGCAGCTCGGACGGATGCGGGACTGGCGGCGCTGTTGGCCGAACCGGCGTCCGGGTGGGCTGTGACGGACGACGAGACTGCGCGGCTGACGATCGCGCCGCGACGGCACGCCGCGCAGCATCGCGAGCACCGGCTGGACGATGTCCTGGCGTCCGTCGGCGACTGGCTGGATCCGCTAGACGAAGTGCTGCGCGATCTGTGAGCGGTTGCGCACACGGTGGCAGCGGCGTCTTACGGCTGATGGGGTCCTCGCCGCTGATGGGGTCGTGGGGCGTCCAAGGGCGCGTGCCCACACGGACGAACGGCTGTCCCATCGGTCCCATGCGTCCCAGTGCGCGCACGGACGCCGCC
>JAVYAJ010000296.1:0-5650 GCA_032229885.1 Candidatus Anammoximicrobium sp.
GCCCCAGGCTACGGTGGTGATGGCCTTCGGCCAACACGCCCCCTGTCGTCTGTGGCGCGCAACAGTCATCCCACCCCAACCCCACCTAACCCAGTCCGGTGCCACTAACCCACAAGTGCACTGTACACACCACTGTACAAGATGCGCGCACCGTGCGCGCATGATACGAACTGAGACTCCAACCATCGTCGAGAGCCTTTTTTTGCCAAGATCAATTTAACCACTCGGCGCCAAATTCGCCTAAAGTGCAGTCTTGAATGAATCAGACCGAAATCATCCGAAGCGGTTTTTCAGACAATCCTTAGCCTCGACGATCGCACGTCGGCCGAGCCGCGCTGGACCCAACCGCAATCCAATTCACGGCCGGAGGGTGGCGCGATGAACCGCGGCGTCAACCGACCGCGGCAGCGTCTGGTTCGCCGTGCCGCGCTTCGGACGGTTTCCCTTGCGCAGCAACTCGGCGCGTTCGTCGTTCGGCGCGCCCTGCGCCGCACGATCCCGCATGTTCAGCTCAAACGAATCTGCAGCGATTGGCCAGCCGTCAGCGTCAGCGGCGCGGCGAACGTCAGCCGCGCGCGGCTCGCTTCGACCTCGATCGCAACCGCCAGCGGTTGACCGTCCACGGTCACCGCCGCTCGCGTCGGACGCGCGCCTTCGGCGACGGCCAACTGCAACGACGCCAGCCTTAGCCGGCCCCATTTCAATTCGATCGCGCCAGTCTGCTCGCCATCAGTCCGTCGCTGCGAGAACGTCCCCCAGCCTTCGGCAGTGGTAAAGGCGGCGCGGAAATCGTGCGGCGTCAGACGCGGCGCAAACGCAAGCCGACCGCGGGGGCCATGATACTCGTAGCCGCAGGCAGCCAGGAACACGCCATAACTGGCCATCGACCGGGCATAGTGATCGCCACACTCGACTTCGTTCCACGGATTCCGCCGCGACGCGTGATAGCGATCGTGGATCATGCGCGTGATCGCCAGCCCCTCGGTCACCATGCCTTCCCACAGCATGTGGCCGGCGACCTGATATTCGAATCCGTTCATGCACTCGTTGAAATAGCCGGCCGCCCAGTCGGGACCACGGCCCTTGGCCCGGTCGTAATTCCAATCCGCCCGTGGAAAGGTGCACATCAGCAAACCGCCTTCGCCGGGCATGGCGTACCACCGCCCTGGCCTGTTCGCCTGGCGGTACGGGCCGACGTCGGGGGTAAAGTTGTAACGCCACAACGCCCGCAGGGCGGCGCGAGTCTCCGTCGCCGGCAGCACCCGCTCCAAAGCCACTTGATGCGCCCAGCTCTGCCCGAACACTTGGTCGATATGGCATCCCGTCCCCGAGTTGATTGCATCTGCATGTCGCGGATCGGGCCGATTGATAAAATACTCGCTGTCGAACAACCGCCGAACGATCGTCGCGCGGCCCGCCTCGCAAATCTGCCGACATTGCTCGGCGAACGCCTCGGCGCCAACTTCGCCCGCCATCTGTTCCCCGGCCCGCAAGGCCGCCAGATAGAGCGAGCTGAGCCAGGCCACCGGGCCGTACCAATCGGCGTCCAGCGTGTTGTGCTGTCGGCCTTCGATCAGCCCGTCGCCATCGGCGTCCTCGCGAATCAAATATTCCAAGGCCTGGCGAACGCCCGGCCAAACACGCCGTAGAAACTGGCTGTCGGCCGACATCTGATGCTCGCGATACGCCCGCAGAATTGCACCGGCCTGGCCATCGACCGCCGGCATGTCGTTGAACTCGCCGCGGAACGAAATGGCCCCGTCGTCGCGTTGCGCCAAGCCAAAGTCGACCCGCTCGCGCAGCAGACGTTCCAGTTCGGGAAACAGCCGTCCGACGGCGTGGGCGTATTGCCACACGTGTCCGCAAGTGCCTGCGCAACAGCCCACGCCCTCCCAACCCCAGAACCGGCCGTCGGCCAGACGAAAGCAAGTCGAAGTCGCGAGCGTCGACGTGTTGGCGAAGGTCCGATCCAGGAACCAATAGGGCAATGTCGAGTCGTACCACGTGTCGCGCCACAGCCGCGTCTGTTCGCACAATCGAGCAAAATTGGCCGCAACGTACTCGCCGACGGCGCGCGCCGACCGAAAACGCGTCGCATACGACCGCCCCGTCAAACCGAAACGTTCGTTCAATTTGAGGTTCGGAAAGTGCCAGCTCAGAACGAAGACAACTGTCTGGGATTGGCCCGGTTCGATTCGCACTTCGCGCGCCAGAGAACCTACAAGCTTCTGCCCAAACGGCTTGGCCACGGACCCGTCAGACGCGTCCGCTCCCGGGACAAATGCGCCCTGGGGCAACGGCGAATCCGCCACGGATGCGATTGCGAGATCGTCGGTCGTCGGCGCCAGCAGCGCCAAGCCCAACGTGCCGAAGTCGGCCTCGTCCGCCAGCGGACCAAGCGGTTCACGAGTCTCGTCGCTAAATACGATCCAGTCGACGCCGATGTTGCCCCAGCCGCCCCGTTCGTCGTCCACGATCTGCAAGCGAGCCTTCTGGCCGAGCCAGCGCTGAACCTCCCAGCTTTTGGGCGCCAGCCGATTGTCGTTCGCGCCGGTCGCCGAGGCGACGACCTTGTCCGCGACGATCAGGTTCATGCACGTGCGACCGGCGTGCGCGCCGCCGCCGATCAGGAAGTGAATGAAGTTTCGTTCGATCGTGAACTCGCGGCTGGTCAGCGTGCCGACGTGCGCGTCGCCCTGCGCGACGGACTCGCCGCTGCGCGCGTTGTGCGTATTGACCAACCGTCGGCCATGCGCCCCGACATCGCCCTGATACGCGGGCATCCGCGCTTGTTCGATCGGGCCTGAACCAAAGGCCGTGCCGGTGGCCTGCCAGCCTTCATACGTCGGCTGTTCAAAATCGTCGAACACGATGTCGGGACGGACGCTGCGTGGTACCGCGCTGGCTGGTTCCGCGCCGCACTCGAGAAAAATAAGCCGCTCGCCGCGGATGACACGATTCCGGCGCGCCGCATCCCGACGGGGCCCGCTGTGCAGGCAGACTGCATTTTCAAGCCAGCCGCCAAGCTGGGCTTTGAGCGTCGCCTGACTTTCATTGGTGATCGTGAACTGCATGATCGTCGCGGGCAGCGACGAGTTGTCGAGGTCCAACGGAATGAACGGAGAAAACGCTTCGAGCCGGACACTTGCCGGACACTGAGGATCTCGATATTCGACGTGTCCGATCGGATATTCGCCGCGAAACGAGATCTCGGCCCAGCCGGTGTGGTCCAGCGCCCGCACTTGAGTCCGTCCGTCCGACACGAGCGCCAGCGCAAAGCCCTGTTCGAGCGGCGAGGCGGGCGTCAGCGGATGCGCATAGTGATCCGACCCCGTGCGGACGTGTTGGTTGAAGATGTCCCAACGCCACAGCCGCCCGTCGCCCCCAAGATACAACTGCCCCGCGCACACGCCGCCCACGGGCATACCGATCGTCTTCAGTTCGTCGCCGCAGTAGACAGCCCGTTCGCCCCGCGTCGCGAGCGATTCGACCCACTGCGGCGACAGCCGTTTGTCCGCCGGGACCAGCGTTTCGAAATCGGCCGATTCAAAGGGCCCGGCCACCGCTGCCGCCGCACCAGCCAGCGCCGCCGCACCGGCCGTCGCGAACGTAGCCGTGGCCAATTCGATAAACTGGCGGCGCGTCGGTTCCGGGCGGCAGCCCGACGCGGCGCAGCCGCAGCCATCCCTTGCGGATGTCTTGGACATGTCGTTCTTTCTCTGTGGGTTTCGTTGCGTGCCGTTGTGCTGCGCTTGCGTAGCCCCCGCCGCCGGTCGTGGCATTTTCTAACGCGCTCGAAGTCCGCAACCAAACAAGAGCCAAGAAACATCGAAGAAAACCACGGCTCACACAAAGGACACGGATAGAGACATCGCGCCTAACCGCTTTTCTTCATCCCTGCGATCTGTGTCCATCCGTGTCCATCCGTGGCTCGTCTTGCGGCGCCGCTTGCTTTGTCATTTGTCATTTGCGTGGCGCGCGTCGCCCTCATAGGTTTCCGGTAGCATAGGCCCGATAACGCTCGGCCACTTTGCCATCGACCGCGTCGCCGCGATGGACCAGCAGGCCGACACGCTGGGCTAGGCTCGCGCCGCGCGCGATCGTGAACGTCGCGTTGTGATACCCTTCGGGGCCGCGCGGCCCCCACGTGCCATAATCGCGCGTCAGCCACAGGTGCGGAGGCTTCTGATCCGGATGGATCAGGCAGGCCAGCCCTTCCCAGCCGCGCGCCGCGCCGAGCGGCGCCGAATAATCGACCCAGGTGGCCAAGCGGTTGTTGGTTCCGGCTTGGTTTACGTCGCCCGCGCTGTTGACGATCTTGCCGCCGCCCTTTTCCACATTGAAGACGTCGTTCATCCGGATGTACGGAGTGGCGTAATGGGCCGTGTCGCGGGCGATCGTCACGGCGCCATAGGTGGCCCGCAGCCGGACCGAAAAGTCCAGAAAATACTCGCCATCGCCCAACGCGCGAAAACGATAGCTGCGCAGCTCGTCCAACAGTCGAATGTCGCCGTCTTGCCAGGTCAGCGTCTCGTCGAACCGAGCCGTGTCGCCCGCGCTGGTCACGTTCTCGAACGCAACATGCACGGAACGTTGTCTGTACGGCGCAAGGGGCCACTTGGAACGCTGCTTGTCGATCACGCCCGAGTACAGGGCCGAATAGATGTTCGCGCGCTCGGATCGGCCTTCCAACTGCACGCGTTCATCGGCGACCCAAAACGAGCGATGATGCGGATACGGTTCGGTGATCTTGACCGTCATCGGCCGGCCGCTGGCACTGTTGAAAGGATCGAAATGCGGCAGATCCACGTCGGCGCCAAAACGGTAGACCAACGCCGTCCGCCCGTCGATCACCACCGTCAACGCGCCGGCGCGCTCGTCGATCTGGATCGCGATACGATCGGCCGGCGATGCGGCGCCCGTGATCGGCACGTCGCGTGGCGTCGCGACCGGCGCCAAGTCCGCCGCAGCGGCCGTCGGCGCGGCGACGTAGGATACGAGCCAAACACTCGGCAGCAAACAGATAGCCAGCAGCCGAGCCAGGCGGCGGTTCGGGCTGGCAACTCGGCTGAGGATGTGGTGCGCGAGCCGTGGCGATCGCTCGGATCGAGTCATGGCAGATTCTCCGATGTTGGTTGTACTGGCGCGGCAAGTCAGAAGTTGCCGTCGACTACGGACAATCATTGCCCAATTTACCAATCGAGAACACATCTCTCCAGGCAAGCCCATGCCACGTTGGAGGCCACGCTGGAAGGCCACGTTTGACGGACACGCTGGAAGGTCGAGCTCGAGGGTCCAGCTGGAAGGCCACGCTGGAGGGCCACGCTGGAGGGCCACGCTTCGTCGTGGCCGCGCCCCCATGACCGCGACGCAGTAGACGCGACGCAGTGGACGCGACGGAGTGGACGCGACGGAGTGGACGCGACGGAGCGCGTCCCTCCAGGACGGCGCAACCCCCTGGCGGTCGTTGCCGAGCGATTCGCTTACCATCATCTCGTGTCCAGATCGTTGTTCTGGCAATCCGGCACGACTTCCCGTTCCACGTTCGCTCAATCCTAACGCGGGCCAGTGCCCGCAACCCAAGAATCTGTTTGGCCGAAGGCCTCCGATCACCGTAGCCTGGGGCAACGCCCCAGGACTGACGCCGCGC
>JAVYAJ010000297.1:0-21610 GCA_032229885.1 Candidatus Anammoximicrobium sp.
CGCGCGGACATGGTTTGCCGCTTCTCCTGTGTTGCCTGATGTCGACGATTCCGCGGCGAGCGTCGGCGGCAGACGGGCGCCTGTGAGGCCGCCCGTTAGGTTGACCGCACCAAAGTCACGTTCCATGCGGCACAGACAGCCTGGAGTCCGCCCTAGCCTGTTCCGGCCTCGGTCGCACGAAGGATCGTTGGGCATCCGTGTCTGTGCATTCGCAAGTACACGGGCCGCGTCGCTCGTCCGTTGACCGCTCGAGCCACGATCGCGTCACTTCGACGCAGCCGGGCCGCTCGAAGTTCCTCGCGGGCCGCAAGTTGGCCGGAGGCGGCGCCGCTTGCCGCGTTTCACGCGACCGGTGCGCCGAGCCAAGGCGGCGTCATGTCGGCCTAGGCGGGGATCTGGCTGCGCGAGAGGTTGACCGAAGGACGGGCCAAAGCGCCGAACCTACGCTGATTTACGTTCCAGATCTTGAGATTGATTGAGCTTGTTGTACAGCGTTTTGAGACTGACGCCGAGCTCTTCGGCGACCACCGTCTTGTTGCCCTCGTGACGTTCCAGCGATTGATGGATAGCGTGCATTTCCAGTTCGCGGAGCGTCACAGGCCCGAGCGCGGGCATCCGCACGCTGCGGGCGTTGAAGCTGCGTGGCAGGTGTTCCGGCGAGATGGGAGGACCATCGCACAAAATCGTGGCATGCTCGATGACGTTGGCCAGTTCCCGAACGTTGCCCGGCCAGGCGTGGGATTTGAGCAGTTGGATGGCCTCGGGCGTGAACAGGTCGCTGCGCTCGCGCACGGCCGGGACAAAGCGGCGGTACAGATGCGCGGCGAGTTCGGGAATATCGTCGATCCGCAGCCGCAGCGGCGGGAGCAGGATCTCGAACGTGTTGATGCGATACATCAAATCTTCGCGAAAGTTGCCGTCTTCGACCATCTGGGCCAGATTTCGGTGCGTCGCGCAGACCACGCGGACATCGATCTGCCGAGCCTCGTTGTCGCCGATCCGTCGGATCTCGCCGTTCTCCAACACGCGCAACAGTTTGGCTTGCATCGATTTGGGCAACTCGCCGATCTCGTCCAAAAAGATCGTCCCACCGTTGGCGACTTCGAACAGGCCGACCCGCTGCTCGTCCGCTCCGGTAAACGCGCCTTTGCGATGGCCAAACAGTTCGCTTTCGATCAGCGCCTCGGGCAGCGCACCGCAGTTGACCGGGACGAACGGCTTGGCGGCCCGCAGGCTCTGCTCGTGCAAGGCTCTTGCCACAAGCTCTTTGCCGGTTCCGGTCTCGCCCAGAACGAGGACCGTCGAATGGGTCGGCGCAACCTTGCCGATCAGCAGCCGCACGCGTTCCATCGAGGCGTTCGCGCCGACCAAGTTCATATTGCCTTCGATCCGAGCCAGGCGCTGTTTCAGAGCCCGGTACTGGTTGGTCAGTTGTCGTTTTTGGGTGATCCGCACCAGGAGCGACTCGAGCTCGACCAGCTTGCACGGCTTGGTCAGATAGTCGAACGTGCCTTGGCGCAAGGCGGCGATCGCGGTGTCCAGCGACGAGTTGCCCGTCAACACGACCGCTTCGGTCTCGGGCGCCAATTCCTTGGCTCGTTCGATGACCTGAATGCCGTTCAGGCCGGGCATGTTCAGATCGACCAACAGACAGTCGAACGTGTTGCGTTCCAACTCGGCGACGGCCGCTTGGCCATCTGCGCAGATCGTCGCCTCGTGCCCCATCCGCTCGAGCTCCAATTGCATGACCTCGCGGATCGAGACGTCGTCGTCGGCGAACAGGATCTTGAGTCCGTTACGCGGCTTGCCGGGTTTCTTGATGATTTTCATGGCTGGCTGTCAATGGTAAGGTGACTCGAAATTCGGACCCGTGTCCGGGCCCGTCGCTGTGCGGGACAATCTCGCCGCCGTGGTCCTGAATGATCCGATACGTGATCGACAGTCCCAGACCGATGCCCTGGCCGCCGCGCCGTCGCGTGAAGAACGGCTCGAACAGATGCTGCAGAACCTCATCCGTCATCCCGCATCCGTCGTCTCGTACGACCAACTCGGCGACGCCGTCGGTTTGACGCAAGCGGATGTTCACCGTCCCGCCCGCGTTGAGGCTATCCAGGGCGTTGGTGATGAGATTCAAGACGACCTGTTTAATTTCCTGCGCGTTGACCGCGGCGATCACCGGGCCTTCGCTGACGAATTCGATCTGCTTCTCGCGGTATTTTCCCAGGTGGCGAACCATGTCGATCACGCCTTGGACCAGTTCGGACAGCTCGACATCGTGCTTTTCCACGTCGCCCATTCGCGAGTAATCCAACAGCCCTTCGGTGATGCCTTTGCAGCGGAACGCTTCGTCTTGGATCTTCTGGAGGTAATTCCGTAGAATCTCGATGTCCGCGTCCTGCTCGCTATCGGGTTGGTCGGCGTTGTCCTGAATGATGTCGTGCAGACGCATCTCGAGCGACTCAGCCGCCCAGGCGATCGACGCCAGCGGATTGTTGATTTCATGGGCCACGCCGGCGGCCAAAAAGCCGACCGCGGCCAACTGCTCGCTGCGCACCACCTGTTTCGTCCGTTCGCGAACCTGTTCGTCACGCTCGCGGATCTGCTGGTCCAGGTCGTTGCGGATCTTCAGGAATCGCCCGTTCATGTCGTTCATCGCGGCGGCCAGCTCGGCGATTTCGTCGTGCGTCGCCAGTTGAATCCGATGCTGGAATTCCCCATCGCGAGCGATCCGGCGACAGCCATCGACCAGCGTTCCCAGCGGCGCGAACACGGCGCGACGGAAAAAGGCGCGCAGCCAGACGAGCACGACGAGCGCGAGCGCGACGGATCCCCAGGTCAGCACGATCCACGTGCGATACTCGCCCCGCACATCTCCGGCCAACACGCGCAGCCGCTCGTGCAGGTGCTGCGGGAGCTCCAGCGTCTGGAGATGAAGTTTGGACAAGGCTGCGTCCAGATCCTCGACCAGAACCTGGTTGAACACCCAGTCGTCGTCCCGATTCAGATTCGCGATCTGCCGCAGGCTTTCTCGAATCTGCGCAACCGTCTGCCGCTCGGGCGCCCACGACGAGGCCATCGCTTCGCGAGCGTCGGCGGTCTCGTAGACGCCGAGTGTCTCTTCATAGCCCGACAGCGCGTCGGCCACCTTCAGCAGTTCGGCCCGAAACTCCTCGCGCAGATCCTGACGATTGGGCGCCAGCGGGGCAAAGTCGCCGCGGCGGCGGACCTGACTGACAATCGCCCGCAATTCGCCGACGTTGAACGACAGGTCCATCGCCAGGCGCAGCTCGGTGGCCCGCTGGTAGCTGATGCTGCGCGCCAGCCAGCGATACGCGTAGACGCCCCGCAGGCTGCTGCAGGCCAAGATGCTCAGTCCGACGCCGAGGATCGCGCCGCCCAGCCACAGCTTTTTTCGAATCGACCAGTGGGATAACAAGACGACCTCCTTGTCGTCGCCAGCGGCGCAGCCGACCGGTTCATGGCCCGCGAGCCGCTGTCATGCAGTACGCGCGCAGCCCATCCGCACCTTCCGTGCGTGACAGCCGCGAGTGTACCAAGCGGCCAGCGTTTCAGGCAAGACAGAACCGGCCGTGAGAAAAAGCCGAAAAGCCGGGAAAGCGGGAAAAACGCCGCCGCGTGAATGGAATCTGGGCATTGCGCGGGGCGCACGCCAGCGTCTAGCCCATCGCCGAGCTTATCATCGGCGGGACGTCTCTGTCGCGGCGACCAGCGTCTCGCCCCGCCGGCGCCGAATCCTGCACAAACCGCCGCGATCAGACAATCAGGCAGAGGAGCGAAGTCTCCGGTTGATCAGGTCCAAGTCAAGCTCTTCCGGATCGAACTCGCCGCCGAGCCACTCCAGCAGTTCTTGGTGCTCTGGGTGTTGGGGATCCCGAATTTTTCGCAGGAACTCGTCGTAAAACCACGGGCCCCCAGAGTCCTCCGGCGGGCACGCCCTCTCGCCTGCCACGCAGCGGGGATATTTCACGCCTGCCTCGGGCGCGAGGGTCTGTTCGATGTGGATGGTGTGCTTCCAACAATCGCCAAAGTCGTAGGTATACTCGAAAGCTGCCACGCCCTCGTCCGCCAATCTGCTCAACCTCATCGACGACGAGTCTTCCAGGCCCGGTCCATACTCGGTTTCGCTGTACTCGACACCGTGGACAGTGAAGCTCCAGAGATGGGAAAACATCCAACCCATCGCAGTCTGAATGATTTCGTGCAGCTTGGTCAACGAACACTCCGGAGTCTGAATCTGCCGCCAGATCGGCGGCGTGATGTCGTTGAGCGTGATCTTCAACTGGTAGATCGTGCTGGTTTTCGATCGCTTGGCCATCTTATTGTCCTTGTTCGATCCGGACACGCATCAGGCGTCGGCGTGGCGGATAATTCGGCGACACTTTCCAACCGGATACGAGCAATCATTCGCCGAGCGGCGCCGGGATCGCGACCTGTTGTAGCCGCATCGTCGTCAACGCACGCCCGTCCAGGGCCGCCCATCCGCGCCGGGCATGCACAAGATGTCGTGAAACGCAATGCGCCGCGATGATGCGCACGTCTTCGTTTTGTCTGGTCTGTGGACAACGCACGGCGAATGCCCGTTGCGAACCGCGCCGACGCCTTCGTGGAACGAGACACAAGGGGCGCCGCCGGACGGGCGGACACCCCTTCGTCAAGCAAATATGCCGTTCGCCCAGCGGCGACGGTCAACTGTATGCCTTGATGACCTTGACCAGGCCAGCGGCGATCTGTTGCGTATCCTCGGCGGAGAACGTCGGGTACGCAAAGCACGTGAACGTGTGCGTCTCGTGCCAGCGAGCGTTCGGGACGTCAACCTTGCTGTAATCGACGCTGGCCGGGTCCGTGTACTCCGTGGACTTGAACGGGAATCCCGTGCGGCCAAAGCCGTTTCCTTCGGTGAACGCCCGTTCGGTGTGGCACTGCGGCCAGAACACC
Source organism: Candidatus Anammoximicrobium sp. (assembly GCA_032229885.1). Taxonomy (GTDB): domain Bacteria; phylum Planctomycetota; class Planctomycetia; order Pirellulales; family Pirellulaceae; genus Anammoximicrobium. The sequence goes on from JAVYAJ010000297.1 coordinate 4,957, forward strand.
TTCCAGCAGGGGCAGCCTTCGGCGGCCGCCGCCTTGACGAACTGCTCGATGTCGCATTGCATGTTCTCGATGTCCAGCGAGAACGCGCACACGTACCATCCGTTCTGGCGATCGGGCGTGTCGATCGGGGCGTACTTGACTTGAGGCAACGGCGCCAACGCGTCCAGCAGGATCCGCCCGTTGCGACGGCGAGCCGGCATGTTCCAGTCGTCCATGCGGGCCAGCTCGGCCAAGCCGATCGCGGACTGCATTTCGGTCATCCGATAGTTCCAGCCCACGCGGTTGTGGATGTACGGCAGGCGCTGTTCCAGCTCGAGCAAGTTCATTCGTTTGCGCACGTCGTAGCCGTGATCGCGGAAGCTGCGGGCTTGCCACGCCAGTTCCTCGTCGTCGGTCGTCACCATGCCGCCTTCGCCGCCGGTCGTGAACGTCTTGTTCTGGCAAAAGCTGCACCCCGCCATATCGCTGAGCGTGCCGGTCTTCTGCCCCTTGTACGACCCGCCGAACGCTTCGGCATTGTCTTCGATGACGAACAGTCCGTGCTTCTTGGCGAACGCCGCGATCTGGTCCATGTCGCAGACGTTGCCGTACAGGTGGACCGGCATGATGGCCTTGGTCCGCGGCGTCACCAGCCGTTCGGCCGATTCGATGCTGATGCAGTGGTCGTCGAGGTTTACGTCGGCAAATCGCGGGATGGCGCCCGCCTGGACGACCGAGAAACTGGAGGCAATGAACGTATAGCTAGGCACGATCACTTCGTCGCCCGGACCGATCCCCAGCGCGGCCAGCGATACGTGCAGCGCCGCGGTTCCCGTCGCGACGCTGATCGCGTATTTGCTGCCTTGCCACGCCGCAAACTCGCGTTCGAACTGCATACCCTTCGGGCCGGTCCAATAATTGACCTTTCCCGATCGCAGAGTCTGCACGACCGACTCGATCGCCTGCTCGTTAAAACTCGGCCATCCCGTCAACGTATTCGTGACTGCCTTCGGGCCGCCATCGAGTGCCAGTCTTTCGCTGCCTGCCGCCATCGTGTCGCTCCTTTGTAATTGACCGGCGTCGGAGCGCGGGACGACGCCCCATGCGTCTTGCCATCGCCCTGTCTACAGTCCGCCCGCGCCGAATCATGAGGTCCGGCCGCCGAGTGTGGCGTCAGTCTATCATCGTCCTGCAACCAAAAACAGGCGGGTGTCCATAATTCTTTTGGCGCGATGCGACCCGCGTGGGATACGATCGGCGCCGCCGGCTCTCCGCGGCTGAGAACTAGCAGCAAAACGCGCGCTTACGACGGCCCCTGTGCGGCGGACGGATCGTCCGCGCCGAGATCCGCGCCGAACGCGGTGTCGAACGGCGCGTCGCAGGCCGCGCGTCGTACGGCGGCCGCATACTCGGCAGGCGTGTTCAAGTTAGCCAGCGTCAGGAGAGCAGGGTCCAGCTCGCGAAGCATGGCGACCGGCACGCGCCGTGCGCTGACCCGGTCCAACAGAAGCTGTAGCCGTAGTCGATCCGCGGCCAGCAGCGCGCGGACCTCGGGCAACACGTCGATCCGATATACCGCGGCCAATGGGTGGCAGAAGTCGCCATCGGCCGGAACGGCGGCACGAAACTCGCCCAACTGGCGAACCATCATCCGGACGACTGCCGGAACCAGCAGCGGCACGTCGCAGCTCGTGACGAACGCCGCCGCGGCGCGTCCGTCCAGCGCCGTCAGCCCGGCGCACAGGCCCTCCAACGGCCCCCGCTCGGGACGTTGATCGCGGACGATGGCGACCGTCGACGGCAGCGCGGGCAGAGACTGGCCGACGGCCGCCACGACAACCAACGGATCGGCGACCTGCGCCACGAGCCGCACGACTCGCTGCAACATCGTCTCGGTTCCGAACGGCAACCACGCTTTTGGCCGCCCCATCCGATTGCTGAGGCCGCCGCAGAGGATGATTCCGCCCACTGCGCACGAGTCGGAATTCGATTCCGCCAGCGGCTCGCCGCTGGACGGGCCGCCGCGAATCACACCATTCACGGCGCACCACCCGCTTGCGAATCAGGCGCCGGCCATCCGCAGACCAGTCGTGCGGACGAGCGCCGTGCAGTGGGAAACGGGCCCCGGGCACGCGCGCTTGCGCGCCACCCGCCGCGCTCGGCCGCGGGCCGCGCAGCCCGCCGCAGATGCTCGGCCGCATCCTCCGGCTGGGATGATCGGCCGCGCGACATTAGGCCCCACCGCTGTGCACCGCCCTGGAGGGACGCGCTCCGTCGCGTCCACTCGGTTGCGGCCATGACGGCGCGTCGCCCGCCGTCGTTAGATAAACTTGCCGCGAAGGATGCGGTCCAGGCTGATAAGCTGGACAACCATCGGCCGAAGTGGACGACAAAATCGGGGCTGCGGCAACAGCCTCGCGCCGCCGCGAACTGAACGCGCCACGCGAACGATTTGTGCGACGTGCGACCGGCCTCGAGGTTCGAGCCGATTCCGATCTTCCCCATGCCCGGGCTCCTCGGTTCGTTTGCGTTCCGTCCTTAGCATGTGGCCGACGCGGCGGAAAAGCAATGGGGAGGTGTCAGTTGTCAGTTGTCAGTTGTCAGTGGTCAGTGGTCAGTTGTCAGTGGTCAGTGGTCAGTGGTCAATGGTCAATGGTCAGTGGGCAGTGGGCAGTGGGCAGTGGTTGTTCGTTATTTGTCATTGGTTGTCGGTTGTTTGGCGCTGGGTATTGGGCGTTGGTAGCGGTTGTGAGCACGCGCTGTATACTTGGCGTCTGGCGTTTTGTGTGTTTTGCCGGCGTCGGGCGTTTGTTCTCTGTCGGTCAACGCAGGTGTCTCGTCGAGCTGCAAAAGCGGGGCGGCGGAGATGCTGACCGGCGGCGGCGCGCCGGCCGGATACGAGGCTGGAGGAATACGCGATGAGAGCGATTGACGCACCGACGGCTCGTAAGATCTCGGCCACGCAGGCCGATGCGCGCCGCGGGCCGGCGACTTGGCCTCGGGTCGCCCGCAGGCCCCGACGCGAGCTGCGGCTCTTGATGGTCGGGCTGTTGATTGCCGCCGCCAGTTGGATCCAGGCGACAGCGCGCGGGGGCGAGTTCGATCGCGTCTTCACGACTTTGCCCGGCGAGATCGACGTGGAAAATCCAGGGCCGCCAGTCGTGCCCACGATCTACGTGGTGGGCATCCCGGATCGGACGGCCGAGCCGGTGCGGAAGACACGCGGGCTTGTCCTGAACGGCCAACGACTGACAGAAGACATGCTTAGCGAAAGTGTCCTGATCCTGCGTCCCGACGGCACGGGGCGCTGGGGTTATCACACCGGATTCGATATCTTTCGCGAGCCGCAATTCGAGCACGGTCAGCGGATCGATCCACGGACGCTGGTCGAGTACGACAAGTGGCGTTTCGATCCGCTCGAGCCCGTTCGCCGCGTGGGCGCGGACATGAACCTGTTGCGTCTGTTCGAGCGGCGGCCGCTGACGGCAACGTACAGGATCGCGTTTGGGCCGTCGCTGCGCATTCGCACGTTTCGCGTTTCTTCCAACTGTGATTCGCTGGCCCGCGCCGACGCCGTCGTCCACGTGCGACTGTTTGCCGATCCGCAGCGGACACAGTTGATCGCTGCGCAGACCGTCGGACAAGGGCAGGCAACCCCGCGTTTTCCGGTTGAGTTTTCGAACCTCGACCATTCGCAGATCTGGCTGCAACTGTCGGCCGACGCTTCGCCGGGATCGACGGTGGATCTGTATTACACGCTGTTCGAGGCCGAACTGGACACGCGCGATGTAGTCCTGCCCGAGCTGGCGACGGGGACAAATCGACTGGTCATACAGGACGATGCGGCCAGTTCGCACCAGGCCCGGATCTGCTTGCGCTGGGTCGATCGGCCCGCCGCCCCGCGAATCTGGGAAGATTTCGAAGACGGATCGCGATGGAGCGGCTGCCAAATCGTGACGGGCGGGCGAGACACGGGCCTGGCCTTTACGGGCCAGCGGTTCGCGCGGGCGTCGTTCCCGGCCAACGGACGCGACTATGCGCTGAATCGCAGCCTGCCAGCGCTCGATCTGACGATGCACAATCGCTTGGGCGCAGCCACGCGAGTGATTCGCGCCGCGCCGATGCGGGCCATCCTGCTGGGCATCAAGGACGCCGACGGCCCGTTTCAATACGTGCGACCGCGACCTGGCGACGACTGGAACTTTCAGACGTTCGACATCAGCGGCTTTCGCCGCCAGCGAGTCACGGCGATGAACCTGTATTGGGCGGCCCAGCCGGGATTCGAGCGTCCCGACGACCCGTGTGTCTACGACGTGGACAGCCTCTGTCTGTGGCACGAGGATCCGCCGACCGCCCCGTCGCCGCCCGTGGATCGGTTCGCCAACTACGTTTCACCGAACGCGGACCGCGAGCGCCAGGCGACCGATCGCGAGATTCCGCCGATCCAGGACTGGCTTCCGCTGGGGATCTACGACGGCATTTGCAGCCGCTCGGATTCCGAGTGCCGCTGGCTGTTCGACCAGATGCGCCGACTACACATGAACACAGTCTACGTCTCCAACGGCACGCTGGCCGGGCTCGAGCGAGTTCTACCGTTGGCCGAGGCGCGGGGCATTCGGCTCGTATACCAAGGTAGCGGCGAAGGCAGTCTGTACTACGAGCATCTGGCGACGCCTGCGGCGCGGCGGCAATCGCTCGAGCGGACGATTCTGCCGCGGGCCGCCGCGGCGATTCCTCCGTTGGCTGATCGTTGGGGATTGGCTGCTTGGAGCCTGACCGAGGAAATCTCGCCCGATCTGTCGCGCGAACTGGCCGACTATTATGCCTTGGTCCGCCGCCTGGCCCCGAACCAGCCGCCAACCGTACTGCACAATAATCTGCGGGCGGCCGAGGCGGATCTCGCCACGAATCACCCGCTGGTCATTACGCACGATTGCTATCCATTTTTCTGGTCGCCTCGCAACGGACCATCGAACCCCCACCGCTCGATCACCTATTATCGCAATCAAGTCCGGAGCTATGCCCAGGCCTGCCGTCGCCACGGCGCTCGACTGTGGGTCATGCCTCAGGCCTGGGGAACCGCGGAAACCGCCTCGCTCGATCCGCCGAACTATGGCTACCGCAGCGGAATGAGAACGCCGGAGCCGGGCGAAATCAAGCTGCAAGGTTGGGTCGCCATCGCCGAAGGGGCGACGGGAATTATGTTCTATGCCGCAAACCCGTCCTCGCCCGGCGAACGGCAACTATGGGACGCCGACTGGACCGAGACCGCCAACACGCGGGCGGCCGGCGAGCTGTTCGCTCAACTGGCACAAATCTCGCCCATCCTGTGCGACCTGCAACGCGAGGACGACGAGTCGGATTTTGTGACCAGTTCGAATCCTCAGATTCTGGCGCACTGCTTTGCGTGCCGCACGGCTCGCCCAGGCGCGGCATCCGCGGCGCGGTACATCGTCCTCGCTTCGCTCGATGGATTCGCTTCGCAGCGCTTCGACGTGGCCGTCAAACGCGGCGAAGCGCGGGTCTACGATCTGGCCGCGCGGCGCGACGTGACCGACGCGCTGACCGACCGAGTCCTGTCCCCCGGATCCGGCGGTCTGTGGCTGGTGGGCGACCCCGAGGATTACGCGGCGGATTGCCAGTTGATCGAAGCCGGCGTCCGATCGCGCGAATCCGTCGCACGATGATTGCCGACGCCCCCCGGGGTTGCCGCGGACGCGCACCCAGGCAATCTGCCCAGGCGGGCGCGACGCTCGGCGACACGCAGCCAAGATCGCCGCGAGCGCATCGTCGCCCTGCGCGCGCATCGTCGCCACGCGGGCGGACGACGAACCCGAATGGGCGACAACAAATGGGCAGGACGCGCGCGACGTCGCGAGGCTCGTTCGCGAAGCCCTCGGAACGGCGGAACTCGGCTCATACCCATCGCAACGGATCGCGTTCGCAGCGGCTGGCCCAGACGGTCAGCTCGGGGAACTGCGCGGCCAGCGCGTCGGCCAGCGCATCGACCGCGAACCGTTCGCTGGCGAAGTGTCCCGGCAACAACAGGGCGATGTCCTGAGCCTCGGCTTCGAGGCACGTATGAAAGTTGGTCTCGCCGGTGACCAACGTATCGCAGCCGGCTTGACGCGCCGCTTCGAGGAACTGGCCGGCGGCCCCACAGGCGACCGCGACGCGCCGGCACGGCCGCGCCGGATCCCCGACGAGGTGCAGGCCGGAGACGCCGAGAAACGCTTTGAGCCGGCTGGCCAACTCGCGCAGCGTCGTCGGCCGAGCGAGACTGCCCCAACGCCCGGCGCCCAACGGTGGAACCGTATCGCTGGCCACCAGCGGCACGGCGGCGGCCAGCCCCAGGCCCGCGGCCAATTGCTGGTTGATTCCACCGGCCGCTGAATCGAACGCGGTATGCGGACTGTAGACGGCGACGCCGGCGCGGATCAACGTCCACAATAGGCGACTCGGCGTGGCCTCGGTCGTAAGCCGCTTCAGCGGGCGGAAGGGCAGCGGATGATGCGCGACGATCAGATCCGCGCCGGCGGTCACCGCTTCCTCGGCGCTGGCCGGCGTGATCGTCAAGCAGATCATGATCCGCTCGACACGGTCCGTGGGGTCGCCGACCAACAGCCCGACGTTGTCCCAGTCCTCGGCCAATCCGGGCGGCGCAAACTGGTCGAGGTGATCGCAGATGGCTCGAAGTTGGGTCATATTCTCCTCTCGCTGATGGTCTCGTATAATCTCGCCCGCGCCGCGTGCGTCGCCCGCCCACACACGCCCGTCCTTTCGGTTGGCGCGATGCGCTTTGCGCCACGGCGCGGGGCGCGACGAATTGCCCCGCCGCGCGCGCACTCCGCGGCGAACGCTCGATCACGGGCGGCGCGGATCGTGCGCGTCACAGGGCAGGCCACCGAAACGCTGCGTCCAACGGCAAACAGAAAAAGCCCTGCCGCTCGAACAATTTACTCGAACCCCAGTACCCGAGACAGCCGCTCGGTGGACCCGGCCCGAGGGTGGCTCGAGGGTGAGGGACGATCGAAGGCGGGCACGAGCACAGGCGCGAGCGTGAGCGCGCGTAGGCGTAAGAGGATCGTTTAATGAGAAAGGGCGAAGGGGTGCTGCAGTTGAAGACGGGGATCTACGTGCCGAGCTTGGGACTGCCGTTTCGCCGCGCGCTCGAACGCGCAGCGGCGTTGGGCGCCGATGCGGTCGAAATCGATGCGCAGCGCGATCTCAATGTCCACGAGTTGAGTCAGACCGGCGTCCGCGAAATCCGGAAAATGCTGGAAGATCATCGTTTGAAAATCTGCGCGATGCGCTTTCAAACCCGCCATGGATACGAGGTCGCCGACGAGTTGGATCGGCGGATCGCCATGACGCAGCGCGTCCTGTCGGCGGCGTACAAACTGGGCGCGCCGGTCGTGGTGGTGCTCGTGGGTCAGACGCCCGAATCGGAGCAAGCAGCCGCTTGGACGCTGCTGGTCGATTCGCTGAGCGATTTGGGGCGGCATGCGCAGCAGGTCGGAGCGACGCTGTGCGCGCGGACCGGCGCCGAGCCCGGCGAGGATCTGGCCCGGCTCATTCGAGCCCTGCCTGACGGAACGCTCGGCGTCGCTTTCGACCCGGGCATGTTGATCTTGAACGGCCACTCGCCGCGCGTCGCGTTGGCGTCCTTGGGGCCTTATGTCCAGCACGCCTATGCGCGCGACGCGGTGCGCGATGTCTCGCTGGGCCGCGGGCTGGAAACCCCGCTGGGCGAAGGCGCCGCGGATTTCCCCACGCTGCTGGGCATGTTGGAAGAGCAGCAATACCGCGGCTATCTGACGATCGAGTGCGCCCCGTCTCGGGCGGCCGAAGCTCACATCCGCGCGGCGCTCGACTATCTCCAAAAGCTGTTCGTGTGAGGCGTTGGTCCGTCGCCTGGCGAACAGGCGGACCGGCAGCGCCGCCGTCCGGCGCAAGCGACTTCCGGCCGCGGGCAAAGTCAGCGGCCGCAATAGCAATCACGCCGCTTTCGATCAGGCGCGGCGGTCAGTCTTTCAGACAGTGCTTGTTGGCGATCGTAATCCCGCTGACGATTCCGCCGATGATCCCCACAAAGCCTTGATCGGTGCCGCACAGGAACAGGTTGTCCAGGTGCGTCCGCCCTTCGAGTCGCTTTTCCGGCGCACCGTAGACCGCCCCGTTGTGGTGCCACGTATAGCGATGGATCGTGGTCGGCGTGAACATATCGGTGTCGATGACATAAGGCCGATAGTCCGGGACGAACCGCACGGCGGCCTCGGTCAGCCGATCGTACCAACGTAGTTTTTCCAGACGGTATTGATCCTCTTCCAACGCGGACCAGCGGTCGTAACTCGCCAGCGCCGAGATGCGCAGGACTCCGTCCGGCAGGCCCTCGCCGGCCGCATAGGCATAGTTGTTGGGCGAACAGACGACGCCCGTTCGCAGGTCGCACAGCGCCCCGGGCCGCTGCCAGTGGAATTGGTCCGAATCGTTGAAGAAGACGATGGTCCGGTCGTGCCCGAATTGCTGCGGTTGGCGGTCCAGGATCGAGATGGCCTCGACGAACGACATCTGGCCGACCGTCTGGGCGCCCGGGCGACGCGCGTCATCGCACATTCGCAGCGTCTCGACCAATCCGGCCGAGGACAGGATGCGGCGGGCCTGCAACTCCTGTCCGTTGTCCAGCACGACCCCGACGGCTCGCGACCCCTCGACCTTGATCCTCGCCACTCCGGCCCGCAACCGCAACTCGCCGCCCAGCGAACGGAACCGTCGGATCAGGTTGCGGAGGATCAGCCGCACACCGGCCAGCGGACGGGCGAAACCTTCGAGAAAGATGCTGCGAAACATGATGCAGAACTGACCGAATGGCATGTCGCGCTCCGCGGCGTTCCCGTACCACATCAGCGGACACAGGATCATTTCTCGCAACAGCGGTTCGCCAATGGTCTGGTCGAGCACCTGTCGAGCCGAGGCCTCGAAATGAGCCGGATTCAAGTCGTCATAGTCGACCAGCCGTTGGATCAGCCGCCGAAAATTGTCCCGCTCGGCGGGGAACTCGCGGGCGATCTCCGAGGCCAACAGTTCCACGTCGTTGTTGAATCGCAGTTCGACGCCGGGGAAGGCGATCGCCGAGCCGATTTGAGGCGCCAGGGCAAAGTCTTCCCATTGAAAACGCAACTGCCGCAGCAGCCGCGCCAGCGGCCCGCGTTTCGTTCCGGGCGGCGTGAAATTGGTGACGGCGTGCAAACCGACGTCGTAGTCGCGGCCACGGAGCCGATAGAACGAGTTCAGACCACCGATCGTGTTATGCCGCTCGAGGATGCACACACGTTGCTCGTAGTGCGCCAGGCGAATGCCTGCCGCCAAGCCGGACATTCCCGCGCCTATGATGATCGTGTCGTACATCGAGCACTTGGCGGATCGAGGAAGCGAGCGCAGGGGCGGCCTGCCGCCCGCGCGGACGGATCGGTCAAGCGTCCTTCAGGCGAGGCTCCAGATAAGCGACGGTCGAGGCCATCGAGGCCAGTTGTTGGTAATCGTCTTCCGGGATTTGGACGCGATGCCGCTTGCGCAGCTCCATCACGATATCCAAGAAGTCCATGCTGTCAAGCTCAATCTGCTCGCGGAACGGGACGTCGTCCTGCAACTGGCTTAGATCCTCGTCGGGCGCGATGTCCTCGAGGATGCTGATGATCTCGGCGCGAATTTCGACAGGCGTCATGAGTCGTACACTCCTTGTCTCGTGGTCTTGCGCGGCTGTGGATCAGATCGAGCCGCCGACCGTGTGTCAGAATCGTTGGATGATGGCCACCGAGTTGATGCCCAACATCCCGAATGAATTGTTGAGGATGTAGGTCGGCTTGCCGATCTCGCGCGGTTCGTTCAGAACCAAACCGTCCAGCGTGCAGTCGGGATCCAACTCGTCCACGTTGATCGTGGGATGACAGACTCCATCGTCGAACGCGCCCAGATTCCCGGCGAGTTCTAACGCTCCGGCCGCCCCCATCGAGTGGCCGATGTAACTCTTGGTGTTGTTGAAAAATGTCCGTTTCGAGTTGCCGAACACGCGTCGCAGCGCCAAGCATTCCTGCGCGTCGCCGCTCTGCGTGCCCGTGGCGTGCGTGCTGACGATGTCGATCTGGTCCGCTGTCAACCCGGCCCGCTTCAACGCCAACTCCATGCACTGTGCCTGCCGCTCGGGGTTCGGCAGGACAAAATCGGTCGCGTCCGTATTCATCGCATAGGCGACCAACTCGCCGTAAATTCGCGCGCCCCGACGGCGGGCGTCGCTCAGACGTTCGGCGATGAACAGGCATCCGCCCTCGGCGACGACGATCCCGTTGCGGTGAAGGTCGAAGGGCCGCGAGGCGCGGCACGGATCGGTGTGCACGGCCAACGCGCCCTGGCTGTGAAAGCTGGCAAAGATCCCGAACGTGTGAATGCTCTCCGAGACGCCTCCGCAGATCGCCACGTCGCACTCGTCCAAACGCAGCATCTGCGCGCCTTGAATCAGCCCCGCGTTCCCGGCGGCGCACGCCGCGCCGATGGTGTAGTGCGGCCCCGTAATGCCCATATTCAGCGCGACTTCGCCCGCGGGATTGTTCGCCACGGTCCGCGGATTATGGTGATGAGACCAAAAGGACGTGTCGTAGCCATAGTTCTTCAACTCGTGGATCTCGTTCTCGGTCTCCACGTTTCCATGCTCCGTCACGCCGATGTAGACGCCCACACGAGCCTTGTCCGTGTTCGCCCAGTCGATCCCGGAATCTTGGACGGCTTCGTTCGCCGAGTAGATTCCGACGCTCCCTGCGCGCGTGCCTCGACGAGCGTCCTTGCGCGCTTGATATCGGCGCACGTCGAAGTCACAGATTCCCGCGACAGTCTTGCCAAAATAGCGGATCTCGTATTCGCGCACCCCACTGCTGGCTTCGAGCAGACGGCGACGGAACTCGGCGAGCGAGTTGCCGACGGGCGACGTCAGGCCCACGCCAGTGATGACCACGCGCTGATTGTCCGGTAGGCGACTCGTCCTGGTCGTAGTGATCATCTCGAGTATGCTCTCCTGTATTGAGACCTTAAAACGTTACCTACTTGCCCAGGAATTGACAAGCGGCTGTGGCTCCGGAATCGTTGCCGAACGGCTGATACACGACGCACGGGCGGCACACGCGCAATGCGGTTCGCAATGGATTCTCTGGAAAGCGTTAATGTTTGCCGAGACTTTTCCAGATACGATAAAATGGCTGGTTGCATAGGCAAGTTAGGAAGATTAGACTATCAAGCGATCCCGTCCGCGGTCACGCACACCTCGAAGCCCTTCCCGGCCGGTGCGCGCGACAGGTGATCATTGGCCGACTCGCATGTTTACACGTATTACTGGGAGGCTGAACGAATGCGCCGCAAATGGTTCTCCGTTGCCAAAGTGACTCTGTTATGGGTCATTGTGTTTCTGATGACGATCGATTCCGCGATGGCATGTCGCTGGCTGTGCGCCATCCGCGCCCGCCGCGCCGCGTCATGTTGCCCAACGCCGTGCGTCGCCACTTGTTGGAGTTGTGACGACGCGAAGGGCCAGGAGGACGAAGTCCTGCCAGCCGAGCCCGAGCAAGAAACGGCGCAGCCAGCCGAGCCGGCGAAGGAAGAAGCAGAACCGGCGGCCCCAGAGGCAAAACCGGCGGACCATCCCAAAGAGGCTCCGAAGCCGGTCGAAATGAAAGAGAAGCCCAAGGCGGCTAAGGCCGAGCCCAAGCCGGCCGAGCCCGCAGCCGCGCCCGAGCCGAAGCCGGCCGAACCGGCAGCCGCGCCCGAACCCAAGCCGGCCGAGCCTGCAATGGCGGCGGAAGCGCCGAAGCCCGAGGCCGAGCCGAAGGCCGAACCGGAGCCGAAGGCCGAACCAGAGCCGAAGGCCGAACCAGAGCCGAAGGCCGAACCAGAGCCGAAGGCCGAGCCGGAGCCGAAGGCCGAGCCGGAGCCGAAGGCCGAGCCGGAGCCGAAGGCCGAGCCGGAGCCGAAGGCCGAGCCGGAGCCGAAGGCCGAGCCGGAGCCTAAGGCCGAGCCGGAGCCTAAGGCCGAACCAGAGCCGAAGGCCGAGGCCGAGCCGACGATGCCTGCCGACGAGCCGAAAGCCGAGCCGGCGGCCAAGGATGCGCTGGACAATCTGTTCGGCGATCTGCCCAAGGAGCCAGCCGCGGCGCCCGAGATGCCGGCCGAATCCGAACCCGCCGAGCAGCCGAAAGCCGAGCCTGCCAAGACGGATGACATGGGCGACCTGTTCGGACCGCCGGCCGCTAAGCCCGAGGCGCCCGCCGCCGAACCGGCCAAAGACAACATGGACGACTTGTTCGGACCAGCCGCGGCCAAGCCGGAAGCCGCGCCAGAAGCGGCGCCGAAAGCGCAGCCCAAGACGGATTCGCTGGACGATCTGTTCGGGCCCCCGGCGCCCAAGCCGGCGCCTGCCGCCGATCCGTTTGGAATGATCGAACCGGGCAATCTGCCGATGCGAACCTGGGTGGACGATACGGGCCATTTCCAGGTTACAGCCAAGCTGATTGAAATCCTGGACGGCAAGGTTCGTCTGTTGAAGGATACGGGCAAGACGACAACTGTCGACATGGCGCGTCTGAGCGATTCTGACCGACAGTACGTGCAGACGCTGATCGCGCAGTCCGCTCCAGGCGCGATCGGCCAGTTGGCCGTTCGGTAACCAAATCGATCGTGCTGCACGACGTACCGGTTGCCATGCCCTCAGCCGCATGGCAACCGGACGTGTGGCGCGCGTTGCGGCACGCGTCGCCTGTTAGTCCGAGACAAGCCGAGCGTCGAATCACGGATTCGACGCCGGCTGCGCAAACGCGCGTCGGATCGCTCGCGCTGTGCACAGCCCTCGCCGCTCGGGTCGGACATCTGCCGGCCAGCGGCGCCGTGGCGGTGCCCGACGCTCTCGTCTGAAAAAAACGCCACGACCCGATGGGCGATCGAATTGTTGAATGATCCGATCGGAAAAGGCCATCCGCATCCGCCTCGACCGGAACGAGCGCCGCCGCGCCGAGCCGTTTGTCGCCACCGCCGAAGACGGGCTCCAGGCGGTGTGATCCCCGCCCCTTTTCCCGAACCCCATGCGGCTGGTATGCGGGCCGTCGGCTACTGTCGGTGCGCGGTCGCACAGAGCGTCCCGTTTCACCAAAGAAAAAAGTCTGGCTGATCCCTTCCGCCGCACGTCGAGGGATCGCGGTTGGCGATCCGGCGGCGTGGATCGGGACGCGCGCTTTGAGTGTCGCCGCGCCCCTCTATTTTCGCCAGTTCCATCATCCCGATCCGCGCCGTGAAAATACCGGGCTTCATCTAGGCGCCCCGCGCGTCGGATGCGATACGGGCGGCGTAGAATAGGGGCAGCCGTTCGCCACGGTAGCCGTTTCGGTCCTACGTTTTGTACCCGTCGAGACGGTGTTGTGTGTCACGGAATCCAGGCAAATCTGAACGCCCACGATTTGGAAAGTGGCGAACCTGCAAAGAGCTTGCCGAATACGTAAGACAGACACAACGGACTCGGATTGGGCACGGATGGGCCCACGGACGATCGACGCCCGGTAAAGCCGTCGGAGTCTAAGTGCCGCGTGCGAGCCATTCTGAACGGAATGCCGCACCCGCAACAGGCCGCGTCCATGCTAGAGAATCGAAATCTGCCCTCGGATTTATTGGCTCTGGGGCTGCTTGTCCTGACCGTATTTCTGGGCATCGCACTGGTGACGTTCGATCCGGCGGACCCGATCAACGAACCGACCGGGCCGTTGCGGCACGTGTACGAGCCGGACTTGGTCGTGTTTCCCCAGAACGAGGCGATCGCCAACGGCTGTGGCTATTGGGGCGCGTATGCCGCCGACTTGCTGTTCAACGCCTGTGGCGCCTGTGCCTATTACGTCGTCATCTCGCTGGGGGTCCTGGATTTTTACCTGCTTCGCCGCCGCCAGGTCGACACGCCGTTGATTCGCGCGGTCGGTTGGGCGGCCTCGCTGCTGGGGATGGCGACGATGATCGCGATCCTCGCTCCGCGCATTTCGCCCGGACCCGTGATCAGTTCTGGCGGCTACTTGGGAGCGCTCGCCAAAGGCCTTCTGCACACCCGATTCGCCATTACCGGCAGTCTGATTTTGGCGGCCAGTCTGCTCTGCGGCGGACTGTTGCTGTGTACGGACTACGTGTTGCTGCGGCTATTGGCCAGGATCGCGTTCGTCGGCCTGGTCGTCCCCGCCCGCGCCGTCCGCCTGCTGCCCAAGCGACGCCCGCGTCCGTCGACGCGCGGCAAAGACGCGCCTGCCGTAGATGGCGCACACGAAGTGCTCGACGAATTCGACGAAGTCGTGTCGATCAAGTTCCGCGCTCGGGAAACCGACGACATCGCGGATGATGAGTTCGCCGAGCTGGACGACGCGATCGGCGAAGACGCCGAGGCGACGGCCGAGCGACGGACGAAACGGACGCCGGCGCTCAAACAGGCGTCCCCCGTGACGGGCGCGCCCGCGGAGTTGCCCGATGGTGGCGACCTGCGGATCCGCAAGCCGACCGACCGCAACGCCCGCGAAGCGGTGATGCAGTGTCTGGACGAAGCGAGCCGCGGGAAAGAGCACTTGGACTATGTGCTCCCGAGCCTGGACCTGCTGCTGCCCGCCGACGATTTCTCGTTCGACGAGCAGGAAAAAGAGGTCCGCCGCAAGGCGAAGATCCTGGAGAAAACGTTCGCCGACTTCGGTTTGAAGGTCCGAGTTGTCGAAATCGAGACGGGGCCGGTCGTGGCTCAGTACGAAGTCGAACTCGAAGCCGGGTTGCGGCTGTCCAAGGTCACCGCCTTGGCCGACGATCTGGCCATCGCGTTGCGGGTGCCCAGCGTCCGGATCGTGGCGCCGATTCCCGGCAAGAACACGGTGGGCATCGAAGTCCCCAACGAGCAACGCCAGGTTGTCCGGCTTCGCGAAGTGATCGAAGAGGGCGGCGCCAAAGTCCGCAAGATGCGTGTGCCGCTGTTCCTGGGCAAGGACGTCTCGGGCAGCCCGCTGTTGGTCGATCTTTCCTCGCTGCCCCACTTGCTGATCGCTGGACGCACTGGCACGGGCAAGAGCGTCTGCCTGAACGCGATCATCACCTCGATCCTGATGACGCGGCGTCCGGACGAAGTGCGGATGTTGATGATCGATCCCAAGATGGTCGAGTTGAGCGGTTATGGACGCTTGCCTCATCTGATGCATCCAGTGGTCACGGATATGCGCAAAGCCGAAGCCATCCTGGCGTGGGCCGTGGACAAGATGGAGGAACGCTATGCGCTGCTGGCTCGCGCCGGCGTGCGGCACATCGCCAGCTACAATCAACTGGACGAAGACGAGTTGATGAGCCGCTTGCTGCCGGAGTCGGACGAGGAACGCGCCGCGATTCCGCTGCACTTGCCGTTCATCGTGATCGTGGCCGACGAGATTGCCGACATGATGATGACGGCCGGCAAAGAAGTCGAGCAGCACATCATCCGGCTGGCACAAAAGAGCCGAGCGGTCGGCATCCATCTGATCCTGGCGACGCAAAAACCCACGGTCGACGTGATCACCGGGCTGATCAAATCCAACTTGCCCGCCCGGATTTCGTTCCAGGTGGCCAGCCGCACGGACAGCCGCGTCGTGTTGGACGAGATGGGGGCGGACAAACTGCTGGGCAACGGCGACATGCTGTTCCTCTGGCCCGGGACCAGCACCTTGCTTCGAGGCCAGGGCACGTACCTAGAGGACGACGAGATCTCGCGCGTGGTCGATTTTGTCAGCACGACCGAGCCGGATTTCGTTCACGAACTGATCAACCTCAAGATCACGGACGAGACCGGCGCGACTCCGACGGAGTTCAAGAAACGCGACGAACTGTACGAAGCGGCGGTCGACATGGTCGTCCGCGAAGGCCGCGGGAGCGTTTCGCTGCTGCAGCGCGCGATGGGCATCGGCTATGGGCGAGCCGCCCGCTTGATCGACTTTATGGCCGAGGACGGGATCGTGGGGCCCTACGCCGGCTCGCAGGCACGCGAAGTGCTGATCTCGCTGGACGATTGGGAGCGCATGCGGAGCACGGCGGGCGAGCACGCGGCGCCTCCTGCGCCGGCGATGGCCAAACGAAATCGCAAGGTCCTGCTCCGCGGGCCCGCAAAGCCGGCGGCAGACTTCGACGACGAGTTTGATTTCGAGGACGAGCGCGATGACTGGGACGAGCACGAACAGGACGCCGAATTGCTGCGTCGCTAGCCGTAACGCGACCCCCGGGCGGCACGTCTTGAGGCCGCGCGGGGTATGGGACCAATAGAGTCTTAGTTCGTATCATGCGCGCACGGTGCGCGCATCTTGTACACTGGTCTGTATATTACACTTTTGGGTTGTGGCACTGGCCCGCGTTCAGAAGAAGAGGTTTGAACCGCAGAGACGCAGAGGTCGCTGAGGCGGTAGCCAACGTGAAACTCTGCGTTCTCTGCGTTCTCTGCGGTCCCCATGTCCGAATGTCTAGTCTCCTTCGCCCGGCAGTGAGGTAGTGCTCGTACCATAGTCTTAGTTCGTCTGGTTGCGGGCACTGGCCCGCGTTAAGTGGGATTGGGGTGGGATGACTGTTGCGCGCCACAGACGACAGGGGGCGTGTTGGCCGAATGCCAACACCA
>JAVYAJ010000298.1:0-3479 GCA_032229885.1 Candidatus Anammoximicrobium sp.
CCGTGTTGGCTGAAGGCCAACATCAACGTAGCCTGGGGCAACGCCCCAGGAGTCAGAGACGATACCAACCGTGTTGGCTGAAGGCCAACATCAACGTGTCATCGTGGCCCAGATGAATATAGCCTTTGGCCAAAAAAGGCACGCGCGGGGCGCCAGCCCTGGGGCGTTGCCCCAGGCTACGGTGATCGGAGGCCGTCGGCCAAACGGAATCAGCGCCTATCTGCGCTCAAACTCGCAACGGTTGAAGCGGTAGTCGTTTAAGAAATTGACCGCTCCAGGGCAGCCGTGCGATCTCGACGGACCGGCGATCCGTTGTCGGTGCAGGGCCGCGCGTGCTGGAACTTCGTTTGCAGAGGATTCACGAACGTTTCCCATCAGGTCAACCCGGTCGACGACTAGGGCGGCTGGGCCGATCGCGTTCGTTGTCGCGGACGCCCCACCTCTCGCAAGCGTCGTCCTGCGGTGCGCCCGCCGGCGGAGCCGCCGAGCCAACGACAACGACGCTCCCCCTCGAGAGCGCTCACGCTTGCGACGTCATCCGACCGATGATCCAGTCCCCCAACGCGGGCGACAACTGAGACAGGGCAAACAGCAGGCGGGCTTTGGCCGGCAGCACCAATTCGGGCTTGCGCAGCTCGCAGTATCGCAGGATCTTCCGCACCAGCAGCTCGGGGGCCAGGCCTTTCAATCGGACCCCGCCGCCGGGGCGACGCGCCGCGTCGGGCAGCGCGGCCGCCTGCGCGTCGTAGCGGCGCCCCGCATCGGCGCGCGCGATGGGGCCGGGACAAACCAGCAGGACATGGACGCCACGCGGATTCAACTCGTATCGCAGTTGCTGCGAATAGGCGGCGACGGGAAATTTGCTGGCCGGATACGCGCCGAGGAATTTAGAAGCCGTCTTGGCCGCCAGCGAACCGATGTTCACCAGATGGCCTTGGCTCTGAATCAGATGGGGTGCGGCCGCACGGGTACAGCGCACCGTGGCCAGGAAGTTCAGCGACAACAGCTCCAAGAATTGCTCCGGCGTCGTGTTCAACGCCTCGCCGCGCGCCGAGCGTCCCGCACAGTTGAACAACGCATCCAGCCGCCCGTGCCGCTCGGTGACCGCACCGATCAGGTCGTCCACGGGCTGGTCCTGCGTGACGTCCGCCCAGACGCCGATCGCGTCGCTACCCGCCGCGCGCAGCGATCCGGCAACGGACTCGACACCCGCGGCATCGATCGCGCCCAGCACGAGCTTTGCGCCCGCCGCGGCCAGCGTTCGCGCCAGCGTCTCGCCCAGGCCCGACGAACCGCCGCTGATCAACACGACTTTGTCTGTCCAATAACCCATCGGTGTCCGTGGTCTATCATGCGGCGCGCGGGCAGGCAACACTTCACCCTTGTCGGGTTCCCTCGTACGCGCCGCCGCTACGGAACGATCTCCAACCACCCCAGGGACGTCGGCACGTGGAAGTCAGGCTCTTCGGTCCGCGGATCGACCCAAGCCATCCACCGTTCGATCGGTGGCTGTCCGTCCATCTGCCGCCCGCGATTGTGGATCGTGGGCCGCTGTTCGACCACGCGCCCGCTGCGGTCGTGGCTGAACTCGGCCCGAAACAGACCGCAACGCAGCTTTGCGCCGGGCTGCAGCGTCGGAAATCCCAGCGCGGCAAAACTGGCCGTCGGAATGCGACCCTCGACCTCGTAGCCTTGTTCGCGCGGCACGGCTTTCGTCTCGAGCCCCGGCCACGTCCAGCGCGGATCGAGCCGCCGATAGTATGCCCCGCGGTAGCTGAAGGCCCGCCCTACCGAGTCGACTTCGAGACAGAAATAATCCTGCATCCCCGCGTCGCGACTGAAATACATCTCGACACGATCCTCGAAGACGGCGTCTTCCGCCTCCTGCAATCGGTCCAGCACCACGATGTCCTCGTCGTGGACACGGAACGTGAAATATAGATAGTCCTTGGCGCACAGCGCGCGGAACTCGGTCGCCGGCGGCGGATCATCGTTCCACGGAAAGATGAAACGCCGTTCCAGATGCGCACCGGACCAGTCGGCCTCGTCGGCGCGGCCGTCGAGCTCGATGCGCGCCTCGGGTCGCCAACGCACCGGATACGACGCCTCGCTCAGCCGACGCGGCAGAAAATCGTCCTCGCGGACCCGAATTCGCAGCGGACCCTGCATCGTCGTCACCCACAGCTCGCCGGGCACATGCTCGAACACGTACGGATACGCCAACCGGTGCTCGGCTTCCTTGCCTCCCGGCGGCAGCCGGTCGTACGCCAGGATCGCGGGTTCGGTCCAGGTGCGGCCATCATCCTCGGAAAACGCCAGCGACAACTGCTCGCGGCGCCCTGTTCGCCGGACGGGATCGATGAACCGATTCCATAGCAAGACGAGCCGTCCGCTGTGCAGACGCGCCAATTGACCAGGCGCGCCGCTGGCCTGGATCGAGCTGGGCTTGATGTCTGTCCAAGTCGAGCCGCCATCGTCCGAAAAGGCCTCGCTGAAACAGCCGCGATAGGTGCGGATCAGCATCCATACCCGACCGTCTCGCAACTGGGCCAGCGTGGGTTCGATCCCGCCGCCGTGGTCGCCATAGCCGCCGTACTCGCCCAGATCGATCACGTTGCTGGGCGACCACGTCAACCCTTCGTCGTCCGAAACGTAGGTCAGGCAGACGTGGCGGCCCGGATCGGCGACCGCTCGCTGGCACCCCAACACGATCCGCCCGTCGCGCAGTTGGATCATGCTCCGCAGCGCTCCGCAATAGCCGTCCTGAACCAGTTGCGGATCGCTCCACGTCTGACCGTCGTCCACGCTGCGCGTGACGTACACCGGCAAGCGGCAGCCGGGCAGCGGCCCGCCCTGTTTCTGATCCCACCGCACGGCCAATTCGCGTTGGTTCAGAAACGCCAGGATCAGCGCCCCGTCGCGAGTTCGCAGCAACGCCCGCTCCGGGCGACAGAGGAACTTCTGGCCATCGGCAAACAGAGGTCGGCGCTCCCACGTCCGGCCGGCCTCGTCCGCGACCAGCGCTGAATCATCGTCGATCGCCAGCACTCGACCATCGCCCCGCGTGGCAAACGGGCCCAGATGGGCCGACGGCAGACGTTCGACGCGTCGGTCCACCCGCAGCATCCGTTCGCCGAACGAGGCCTCGCTCCACGCCGGTTCGGCGCCGGCCAACGCCCAGGCGAATAGCAAAAACATCGACATGGCATTCCTCCCGCGTATGTCTATAGCCGGCCCTCGCCCGCCACGCCAGTGGGCGCCCGTCCCCTGGCGCGGTCAATTCCCTAAACTACGGCCGCTTTATCTGTTGCGCGTTCGAGCGCAAATGGTCACTGATTCTGTTTGGCCTTCGGCCAACACGCTTCCTGTCGTCTGGCCTGTCCAACAGTCATGCAATCACAATTCCACTTAACGCGGGCCAGCGCCCGCAACCCAAGAATCTGTTTGGCCGAAGGCCTCCGATCACCGTAGCCTGGGGC
>JAVYAJ010000299.1:0-23757 GCA_032229885.1 Candidatus Anammoximicrobium sp.
CCATATTCATCCGGGCCGCGGTGACACGTTGATGTTGGCCTTCGGCCAACACGGTTGTTATCATCTCTGACTCCTGGGGCGTTGCCCCAGGCTACGGTGGTAATGGCCTTCGGCCAACATGCTTCCTGTCGTCTGTGCTGCGCAACAGTCATCCAATGCCAATTCCACCTAACGCGGCCAAGTGCCAATAACACGAAAGTGTGCTGTACACACCACTGCACAAGATGCGCGCACCGTGCGCGCATGATACGAAGTAAGACTCTAGCACGAGCGCCACTCATCGTCGAGCGAAGGAGGCTGGGCATTCGGACATTGGAACCGCAGAGGCGCAGAGAGCGCAGAGTTTCACGTTGTGTACCACCTCAGCGACCTCGGCGTCTCGGCGGTTCAAAGCTCTTCTTCTTAACGCAGGTCAGTGCTCGCAACCAAAAAGTGCACTGCACAACTCACAGCCCAAGATGAGCGCGTGACGCACGCCTCGTACGGACTGGGACTCTGATGCGGGATCCGATCCGTCTACGGCGGAAGCGTTCGCCAAGCTTGCCGGACGATCGACCAAGCAGCCCGACGCGCGGCCGTCAACCGGGGCGGCCAGACTTGGTCAACTCGAAATCGAGCGTCGCGCCCGAATCGGGGACCGTCACCGTATTGCTGGGAACTTCGGCGGTGCGTTGTGGTGTGTAGATCGCGGGAATCTGCTCGACCGCTTCGACATCCGCCGCGGTCTTTCCGGCGGGGATCGGCGAGCCGTCCGGCATCGTGAGTTTCGAGAACGAGACGCTGTACGTTCCCGCTAGAACTCCCGGGTTGTTGCCGCGGTTGGTCAAGACATAGTTGCCATCGCTATCGGTCGTGGCAAATCCGCCGTTGCCGGGCGTCCCGCTGCGCGGCAAAAAATGGATCGCTACGCCGTCGATCGGCTTGCCGTCAAGCGTCACCCTGCCGGAAACGGGCGCCAGCTTGTCGGCTTCGGAATCGGATTTTCCGCATCCGGTCAGCGCGAGACACACAACTGCCAAACTGGCCCACCTGCGCATGCCGGTCTCTCTCCTCGAAAAGTGACTCATCTCGATGACGCCCATCGATGACGCCCATCGATGGCGCCCAGCCGCAGCCTCTCGCCCGCGGCGCGTCGCAAACGCCGTGGCGCGCGGACGACCCGACCGACTGGAACAACACGAGGCCGTGTGGCGCCCGATTCACGCCAAGCCGTACTTCGCGCGGTGCGGAACGCCCGCTGGCAAGGCGGACTTCGGCCTTCGAGACCGCGCACCACTCGAGCCCTCCGAATTCCGGCCGTTGATGTAGGCCGTTGACGTAGGCCGCAGCGCGTCCGCCCGCCCGGCCCCGGGTTTTGGCAAATTCGGGGATTGTCGCTCGTAATGCGCATCCCCGAAGGCTTCGGTCCGCCCGCCCGGCCCGGCGACTCACATCCGCGCGGCCCTTTCTCGTTCCGCGCGCCGTATCCGATTGACGAACGCTCGGCTAAAACTGGCCGATGGTCTCGCCGTCGGCGATTCGAGACAGATTGATGCGCATGGCGGCGTCGATGGTCTCGCTGACCCAATGAACCGAAGCATCGGCCATGACGACCTGCATTCCTCCCGGATGCAAGCTGCCGACCGATCCCCACTCGCCCAGCCGCCCCACCTGGTAATTCGCCGGGTTCCAGGGCGGGGTCTGCCAACCGCAGCATCCCCAATCGTTGATGTGTCGAGTCTGTAGCCCACTGCCGAATCCGACGCCCAGGCCGACGTGCGACGCGCACGCCCACGATGCGCAGCGGCCGTCGTAGACCTCGAGCGTCGTTTCGCAGACGGCCACGGTGTTGCTGGTCCCGTCCAAGATGTGCCGAAAATTGGAGCTCGAGTTCATCCCGAACAGGGCCCGCGTTTGGATTCCCTCGGACGTCCACAGCGTGCAACTGTTGCCGTTGCTGACGCTGAAGTTGTAGCACGTTCGGGCGCTGTTCGCGACTCCGCAACCGTACGTGGTGTCGGCGCCAGTGTAGAATGGACTCCCGTTGTCGCTCGGGCACAGCAGCGCCTTCAGGATCGTCGTCGACAACGCCGCATTGCCGCTGGCCACCGCGCCGCCGCCGGCCAGCGTGCCGCTCGTCGTGTTGCGGTCGCCGGTTGCCGCCTGGAAATTGAACTGCGAGAACAATGCCTCCTGTTCCATGAACGGCAGCAACGACAGCCAGCCCGTGTGGTTGGTTATCGCTTGACGCGGCTCGGGCGCGAACTGGACCGTACACTGGCCGGGGTTGGACGACGAATACGGAAAGACGCCGTTCACGTCGTGATAGTTGTGCAACGCAACGCCGATCTGTTTCAGGTTGTTGGAACACTGACTTCGTCGGGCGGCTTCGCGCGCAGCCTGGATCGCAGGCAGCAACAGGGCCACGAGAATTCCGATGATCGCGATGACCACCAGCAATTCAACGAGGGTAAACGCACGCTGTCTAGGTTGGTTCATAAGAACGCTCCAGGAAGAACAAAGATGAGAGACTGGGCGCGCCGCAGTCTTCGACGACGCCCTCAGACATCGCTCGCACGGACAATCACACCGAACAGGCTGGGCGACCGCCAGCGGAACGCGCCCCGCATCGGGTCGTTGAACCTCGCTTCGCTCGCCAGTTTCGCGCGGACCGCGCGAACCGAACCAACTTCAATATCGCTTAACGTCCGCGGACATGCAAGACAACGTGAGGCATTTTCAATTTTTCAGGATGCCTGGGATGCCTTTGCGCGGTTCGACACGCGTGGAAAACGGTCAGCAACAGAACTGGTGGGTAGGATGGTGAACGGCAAGCGGCTGTCCGTTTGCGAGGAGCAGGAACGGTTTGAAACGCGGCCAATCATGGACAGCGCGGCTGCGGTGACGGCGGAAAGGAACTCTCGACCTTCGTCCGCGGGCGCGGCGATGGCTCTCCTTTGCACACTTGTCCAACCACTGAAACGATCCTTCGTCCGCGTGCGCGGCGATGGCTCGATTGTTGGCGCGACCGAGCGCGGGACGTGGACGGAGGACTGAATCAGAAACGGCCGTCCGCCGATGGCGGTGGATTCGCGCGCAAGTCCTGTTATCTTCGTCTCGCGTCCCCAGCGCGTTACAGGACCATTGCCCGACATTCGTCTATCGCCTCGTCGGCGCCCTGTCGGCGGGCGCCCTGTCGGCGATTGTGTCTGGCGCTTGATGGCGCCGTGCGAATACGGTACAGTCAACTGCGAATGTGCCGATGGCGGCAGACAGATCGGGCTCGCCGGTCAGGCGATCTCGACCATACAGACAGGCGAGGACGCGGCGATGGCACAGCGATGGCAGACCGTGCGGCGATGGGCGGGGCGCGCGTTCAAGATCGGCGCGTTGGCGGCGCTGGCCGCGGGTCTTGTGTATTGGTTCCGGTTTTCACCGCTGGCCGCAACGGTGCATCGCGTCGAATCGGGTGACATCGTGGCCGAGGTGATGGGCACGGGAACCCTCGAAGCGCGTTACAAATCGTCCATCAGTCCCAAGATCTCGGGGCGACTGCACCAGGTGCTGGCGGATCAGGGAGATCGCGTGCAGGCCGGCCAGGTGCTGCTCAAATTGGACGACGCCGATTTGAAGCAGCAGGTCGAGATGGCCGAGGCGACCGTCGCGGGGGTCCAGGCGGCGCTGGTCCGCCTGGAGGCCGACCGCAAACGGGCCGCGGCCGTGCTGACCCAGGCCGAGAGCGAAGCGGCCCGGACGACGAAGCTCACGGAAACGCACGCCAGCAGCGCGGCGGACCTCGACAAGGCGCGCGAGGCGCTCGCGATCGCCCGCGCCGGCGTGTCGCGAGCCGACGCGGCGCTGGCCGAGGGCCAACAGCAGGTCGTGATCTCCGAAAAGACCTTGGCGTATCACCAAGCCCGTCTAGCCGACACGGTGGTCACCGCGCCGATCGACGGATTGATCGTCCTGCGTTCGCGAGATCCCGGCGACATCGCCGTTCCGGGCAATCCCGTGTTGAATCTCGTGGCGACCGACGAACTGTGGATCACCGCCTGGGTGGACGAGACGGAAATGTCGCGTCTGGCCCAAGGACAGCCTGCGCGGGTCGTGTTTCGCTCGGAGCCCGAGCGGGACTATCAGGGCGAAGTGTCGCGGATCGGGCGGCAGACGGACCGCGAGACGCGCGAGTTCGTCGTCGACGTGCGGGTGCTCGAACTGCCGCGCAACTGGGCGGTCGGCCAGCGTGCCGAGGTGTACATCCAGACGGCGCTCAAGCGCAGCGTCCCCGTCTTGCCGGCCGAAGCGATCCGCTGGCACGATCGCCAGAGCGGCGTCTATGTGCGGCAGGGCCAGCGAGCCGCGTGGCGCGCCGTGACCCTGGGGCTGAGCGGTCGCGAAATCGTCGAAGTCGTCTCCGGAGTGGCATCCGGAGATTGGGTCGTCATTCCCGCCGGAGTTCCCGACACGGCCCTCGAGGGTCGGAGGATCGCCGTGCCATGAACCTGGCTGCCAAGGACATCCGACACAACCTGGGGCGGTTTGCCCTGACCGTATTCGGAATCGGCGTGTTGTTGATGACCGTGATGGGGATGGCGGGCATCTATCGCGGATTGATCGAGGACGCGACGCTGTTGGTCGAACGAATCGGGGCGGACGCCTGGGTCGTCCAGCGCGACACGCGCGGGCCGTTTGCCGAGGTGTCGCGGGTGTCGAAGACGCTCGTGCATCGCGTGCTGGCGGTTCCCGGCGTCCAGTCGGCGCGCGAGTTCGTCTTCCACACCATCCAGCGGCAGCACGGCGGCAAACCGCTGCGGATGTCGGTCCTGGGACTCAGTTGGCCGTTGGACAAAGGCCAATGGTTGCCTTTGACAGCCGGGCGTCCCCTGGCGCAGAACCACTTTGAGATGATCGCCGACCGGACGCTTGGCTTCCGGCTCCACGAACGCGTCACGCTCGGAAAAGAGACGTACACGATCGTCGGGATCACGCGCGGCATGGTCAGTTCGGGCGGCGACGGCATGGCGTTCGTCACGGTGGCCGACTCGCAAGCCATCCAGTTTGACAGCGCGGGCGAGGCGGTGCGATTGGAGCGGGCGGCCCGCGATCGCCGCAGCCAGACCAGCGACATGTTCCTCCGCCAGCCGGATTTGGTCGACCAGTTGGCCAGCCCGGCCGCCGAGTTGCCGGCGATCGCCGAGCCGCAACTGAGCGCGGTGGTGCTGCGCGTCGCCCCGGGCGCCGATCTGGCTGCCGTCACGGCCATCATCGCGGCGTGGGGCGATGTGTCCGTGTTCACCAAAGCCGCGCAGGAAAAGCTGCTCCTGCAGGGAATGGTGGACAAGGCTCGCCAACAGTTGGGCATGTTCAGCGCCCTGCTGACGATCATCGCCGCCATCATCATGGTCCTGATCCTGTATACGCTCACGCTCGACAAGCTGCACTCGATCGCGCTGCTCAAGCTGATCGGCGCGCCGAACAGCGTGATCCTGGGCCTGATCCTCCAACAGGCGATCATGCTGGGCGGCCTGGGCTATGCAATCGCCTATCTGGTCGGACAGCAGGTGTTCCCGCACTTTCCGCGCCGCGTCGTCCTGACGAACGAGGACTTGCTGCAACTGGCCGTGATCGTCTTGGGAATCTCGGTGCTGTCCAGTTTTCTGGGAATCTGGAAGGCGCTGCGCGTCGAGCCGAACGAAGCGTTGATGGGATGACTCGTCCGATGAACCAGCCCGTGGCCATCGAAACCCGCCGCTTGACCAAGGTGTACGGAAGCGGCAATACCGAGGTGATCGCCATGCGCGACGCGAGCATGGCCGTGCATCGCGGCGAAGTCATCGCCCTGTTGGGGCCCAGCGGCGCGGGAAAATCGACGTTTCTGACCGCCGTCGGACTGATCAACGCGCCGACCTCGGGACAGATCGTCATCAACGAGCAACTGGTCATGGACGGCCCGCGGAACCTGGTCAACCTGCGCCGTTTTCGGCGGCGGCACATCGGGTACGTGTTTCAAAAATCGAACCTGATCCCTTTTCTGTCGGCGCGCGAGAATGTCCAAATCGCCCTCGAGTTGAACGGCGACGCCCCGCGCGTCGCGCGGCGCCGAGCGCTCGACCTCTTGGGCGAACTGGGCGTCGCCGATCGGGCCGAGCACATGACGTCGATGCTGTCGGGCGGCCAGCAGCAACGGGTCGCCGTGGCCCGAGCCCTCGCCAACGCGCCGAGCGTGATCCTGGCCGACGAGCCGACAGCCGCGTTGGACAGCCATCGCGGCCGCCAGGTCATGGAGTTGTTTCGACGCGTCGCCCACGAACACGGGGCCGGCGTCATCGTCGTGACGCACGACCACCGGACGCTGGACGTCTTCGACACGATCTACGAGATGGAAGACGGGGCGATCGCCAGGCACGCCGCCTGAGGGCGCTGCGTCACCGATCGCTGGCGTGGCCGTTCCCGATCGCCATTCGCTCGAGCAGCTCGCGCGGGTGGGCGATCAGCTCGCGCGCTCCGCTGGCGACCAATTCCTCCCGCGGGCGAAATCCCCACAGCACGCCGATCGGGAACATGCCCGCCCCGGTCGCCGTCTGCATATCCACCGCCGTGTCTCCGACATATAGAATTCGTTCCACGGGAAGGTTCATCAGGCTGGCGATTTCCAGCGCCGCGGCCGGATCCGGCTTGCGGGGAACGCCCTCGCGTTGGCCCAAGACCGTCACAAACGGAATCGTCGGAAAATATTCCTGAACACAGGCCTTGGTGAAGACATCCGGTTTGTTGGACAAAACCGCCACCGATACGCCGCGCGAGACCAGCGTCCCCAGCAGATCTTCGATCCCATCGTACGGGCGCGTTTGATCATTCCAACACTGGGCGTAGGCCTCGCGGAACTGGTCCACGCACGCGGCGAGCGTCTCGTCGACGCCAGACGCCTGAGGCAGCGAACGCTCGAACAACACCCGGACGCCTTCGCCGACGAAGTGCCGGTACGCCGCGACCGGATACGTCGGCGCGCCGTGCTGTGCCAACACGCGGTTGGCGGCTGCGGCGATGTCGGCCAACGTATCGAGCAGCGTTCCGTCCAGATCAAAAAGAACAGCCGAGTAGCTCATCGGGTTGATCACTTTTCAGGTTCAGGGCTCGGATCACGGATCGTGGGGACGGTTCCTATCGTAGCAGGCATGGCGAACAGGTAAAGCCTGCACTCCGGGGCGGCTCTCGCGGCGGTGATTGGCGGGCAAGATGCGCAGCCCTTCGGAACTGGTCAAGTTCCAGCGGCGACGCGCGGCGCCGCTGCGTCCGGCTCGCGGCCCGCCAACACGGTTAACAACGGATATGCCAGCGGACAATCTCGGAACCGACAACGCACCCCCGATCTGACTGGGCACGGTCCAAGTAAATAGCCGAAACGGACACTGCCGAGCTTGAGCCGCAACGTTTGCGGGAGCATTCGTCCTGCGCTGCGGATCTGACGTCCACAGCTAATTCGTGCCGCGCATTGCGTGCCGCCCGCTCCACGGACGGGGTGTGGTCGATGGCGGTCACGGTACTAATAAGCCTCAAGACAAACTGAAACGGAACTCTATTTTAGGGAGGATCGAGGATGGGCGCGTCAGTCTTCTTGGCGGTCTGGTTTGCCGCATCAGGCCCAGGTGTGGCAATCCCGAAAGCCGACGTCCAGGAACAGAACGAAATCTTTCAGAAGCTGTGGGGCACCGCTTTTGTTTGGAAGTTCGACGACCTTCCCGTCAAAGGGGGCGTCTCGCGCGAGCGAATCCCGTACTCGGGCTATCTATATCTGGATAAAAACGGGGGCACGACCGTATCGATGCGAAAGTACGACCGGGCCTTTTATCCGGGACGGACGCCGGCCACGTCGTGGGAGCAACAAGACTGCTCGGCATACGATCGACCGATTCCGCAGCCCGGCGGGCTGTTCGGACTGCGGCAAGTGACGCGGATGGGGACGCCCAATTGGCACGGACATTGCAACGGTTGGGCGGCGGCGGCGATCCGTCATGCCGAACCCGAGCAAAGCGTCACGCGAAACGGGGTCGTGTTCACGCCCGCGGACATCAAGGGTCTGCTGGCCGAGCTCTACATCTACAACGACGTCCAGGATTTATCGGGATCCGGCGAGAGCATCCAGGCCGGCGTGCTGCACGCGGTGATCGCCAACTGGATGGGACGCGGTTCGCATCCGCTGGGCATGGAGGCGATGCCCGGCCCCGAAAAATGGAACTATCCGGCCTACGCGTTCAACAGCAGCTCGGTGAAACGCAACGCCCGCCAGGTCGAAGTGAAGCTGAACCTGGCCTATGCGGGCGATAGCCAGATGGAGTATCAAGAGAGCCCGCGGATCGCCAAGCTCAAGTATTTTCATTACTTGTTGGACCTGAACGCCGCGGGCGAGATCATCGGCGGGCAATACTTCGGCGACAGTGCGCGCATCGACATGCTGTGGATGCCCATGCTGCCCAAGGCTGCCGAACGGCCCGGAAACGAACGGGGCAATCCGTACCTGAGCGTCGATCAAATTCTGTCGATCTGGCGCGACTCGGTGTCGGAGGAAAAGCGCAAGCTGTGGCTGGTTGTGGATCCTGCGCCCGCGGATCGCATTACGGACGCCGTCGCCAGCGGCTCGCTGATCCCGCTGCCCCACTCGACCCTGGCGATGGCAGCCGCGACTCCCGAACCGGCGAGTTCGTCCGAGTCCGCGGCTTCGACCGAATCGCAACCCGAGACGCGGTCGCAAGCTGACGCTGCCTGGTTTCGGTGGCGACACAACAACGAGGCCGTAGGGGCAACAAGCGAGTGATCGGCACACGGTCGCGGCGCGGCTGAACGCCGCGCGGCCGCCGAGGCCGCCTCGCGTCGCTCGAGACCACGGACAGCAACGATCATGCGAGGGACGCGCCCGACGTCCGCCTTCGCGCAGATCGATGGCGTCCCTGGTCTTTTTCTTTTCGGGCGCGGCAAACGCGCTGGCGGAGACCCGTGGGCGATGAGGGTCGCACGGTTCGCCGCGTCGTTCGTCCCGTCGTTCATCGCCACGGCGTCCTCGCGTGGCATAACGCGCCGGTTCGCGGTTGCCGCGGATCGGAGGCCCCGTCGCCCGCGCGCCGTCAAGGCCCCGCTTGTTCGGTGGCCAAGCGAGGCAAGGCTTGTTTGAGCCGCTCGAAGCCGGCAGCGGTCACGGCGGTCCCGGAGATGTCGAGGGATTCGAGGTTTCGGAGCCCACGCAAGTGCTCGATTCCGGCGTCGGTGACGGCCGTATGGGCCAGATCGAGCCATTCGAGGCGCGTCAGCCCGGCCAAGTAGCCCAGGCCGCGGTCCGTAATCGAGGTCCGCCCCAAGGCCAGCATCGACGCGCCAGAGGCCCGCGCGACGAAGGCCAAGTCGTCGTCGGTGACGTTCAGGAATGTCCGGTATTGCGCATCCAAGTCGCTCAGCGGCGTGCCCACCAGGGTCGCCAGCGTCCGGGCGTCGTCGCGTCCGCGGTAGACCGCCTGCAAATACTCGTCCAACAGCGGGCGATACCGGCCGCGGTCGAAATCCATGAGAAAGGCGGCCAGCCCGGCCGCCTCGGTGTACAACAAGCGAATGTCGGCATGTCGCTGCCAGGCCTGCCGCCCCAGCGCGGTCAACTGGTCCAGCGGCACGTAGAAACCGTCGCTCAACGTTCGGTAACGCGCGTATTGCAAGCGGTTGGCGTCGACGCCGCCGACCGTACAGCAGCCCTCGTGGATCTGGAGCGATTCCATGTACAAGGCGACGCCTTCGACGATCCACATGTTGGCCGTCATCGCAACCTGGGGAACTACGCGCCCCGTCTCGGAGAACAACTGGTGCGTCACCTCGTGAAAATACAGATCGTCTCGCGGTTGCTCGGAGGCGTGGAAATAGGCGGTCTTCGGCGCCTCGAGGTAGATCGCCTGCGTCAGCTCGAGCTGTCCGGCCAACTGCGGCGCAAGCCGCGACACGCGCTGCAAGTAGGCGTCGCGATCGCGAAACAGGACGGCGCGATGGCGCGTCGGGTTGCGCACGATCGGCGTCGCCCCGTCGAAACGCCGAGCCAACAGGGCGGCGTTGCTCCAGTACGAAAAGAACACCTGTTGCCAGACAGCATGCAACGCCTCGAGTCGCTCGGCCAGCCGGATTCCTTCAGCCTCGCTGTGGTCGGTGGTGACGCGGAAATGTTCGGATTCGATCACCCAATGCCGCCCGGCGTCGAACGCCAGCTCGGGATTGGCGGTTGGCGACCGACGGGCGCGGATCGCCGCCTCGGGGACTCGCCATCGCCCCTCGACCAGCCGATAGCCGAGCATCTTGCGCACCGCCTCGTGGTCGGGAAACGTGTACAGGATCTCGTGCAACAATTGATAGGCTCGCGTCGGCCGCTGGGCTTGCAATTCGCTGCGCGCCAACTCTAGCAAGGCGTCGGCCTGCGCGCGCCGATACTCGGAAAACCGGGCGTGCCATTGTTGCACGAGTTGCGGGGCATCCGCCGCGGGTTTGGTCGCGTCGACTTCTCGCGGCAAGAAGATCGTCTGGCGACGCGGATCGCGCGCCCCTGTCGATCGGCGCGTCACCGTGGCCGCGTCGTGCAGCTTCAGTTCGTCGCACCGCCGGGCCAAGCCTTCGAGCCGCGCAGCGTACGCGGCGTCCAACGCTTCGCGGCGCGACCAATAGTCGCCCGAGTCGTCGTGGGCCGCGGCCGCCCGCAGACGCGTTGGGCCGGTCGTCGGACCAGCGAGCGCCGCGCCGATCAGCAGCGCACCGATCAGCAGCGCGCGCCAATGCCCTATCGATCCCGGACGCCGTCGGCGTTCCGGCCTCTCGGGTGGCGCACGACGGTGGGAACAGGGGCGAGAACGAGTGAACACGGCAGCCTCGAACAAACGCCCGGCGGGGTGCAAGCAGATTCGGATCGTCGGGCAACGAGGCTCGATGATAACACGTTTCATGCACGAGCGCGCGGTGTGCGCGGGCAGGTGCACGAGTTAGAACGGGCCGTGTCGCCACACGCGGCAATCGCCGCGATCCGGATTACGGGGCGGGCGGCAGTGCCAGCCACGACCTCGACAACGGTCACCGCGTCGCAGGCGCCGACGGCGCGCCACCGCGGTCGATCATCGCTCGGGGTCGCAGGTCGGATTGCGGCCCCGATTCCCTCATCGAGCGTCGGTTTACCGCCGCGCGGGCGCCAGGATGTAGACGCGGCATCCTGCCGCGTATTGCATCTCACCCTCGCACGGGCGCGGCTGTCGGGATGTAGACGCGGCATCCTGCCGCGTATTTGATCTTACCGTCGTGCCGGCGCGGCTGCCGGTTGGACTGGCCGTTCAAAGCTAGCCTGCGTCGCGGTCTTCGGCGGCGCCAGTTCCCCGACTTGCGACGTGCCCGCCAGGAAGTTGTCGATCTGCGACGTCTCTTTCAGACGCTGGAACTCCTTGGCCATGGCCAGGCGCAATTTCTTTTCGTGGATGTCGCGCGCCAATTCGTCCTTCACCGCCGCGAACTCGGTCACTACGGGCTGGGTGCGCCCCAGGCAGCGCAGGATGATGTACTTGTCGCCCATGGCGATGATGCCGGACAGTTCGCCGGCCTTGAGACGAAAAGCTTCTTTTTCCAACAGCGGCTGCCCACTGTGCCGTCGCAGCGGCGGGACCTGTCCGAAGTTCGACTTCGAGCTTGGTTCGATCGAATACTGGTTGGCCAGCTCGCCGAAGAACTGGTCCGTCGGGTTGTTCCGCGCCATGTCCCAGACCGTCTGCGCCTGGCGCTGGTTGCCCATCACGATCGCCAGGACTTCGACGCGCTCGCCAAAGTTCGACTCGAAGCCCTTCTGCAGATCTTCGGCCGTCACCTCGACCCGCTCGCCCACGAGCTTCTTCAGCGCCACGGACGGCCAAACGGCGTCCCGCACGTACAGCTCGATGCTGGCCGCATCGTTCTCGGCGACGCTCTTCAGCCACGCCTCGACGTCGGGCGATCCGTCCTTTTTCAGGAAGTTGTACGACTCGGCGGCTCGAGCCACCTCGCGGTCGATGTCTTTTTCGTCGACCGCCTTGCCCTTGCGGCGCAGTTCCTGGATCAGCAGTAGGCGGTTGATCTCGCCTTCGAGGACGTCTTTGCCGTGACGCGCCAGGCATTCGTCGCCCAATTGCTGCATCGTGATCGGCCGATTGTTGACGACCGCGGCCGTGTTCGGATACTTCTGCTGGAGCGCGGCGTCCTTGCCGACGCGGACGATTTGGGCCTGTGTTTGCAGTTGCTGGAATACATCGGACGCTTCGACCCGTGTTTTATGCTCGACGAGCCGCTCTTTGAGCTGCGCCTCGATCTGCGGCAAGTGCTCGCTCGAGATATAGGTCTGCGGGATCTGTTTTTCACACCGCAGAATCAAATACTGGTTGCCCACGGGGATCACGGGCGAGAGCTGGCCTTCCTTCAAGCCGAACGCGATCCGTTCTACATTCGGGTCGCCGACATGCTTGCGGATGGGCGGGATGATGCCGTACGCGCTGGCTGTGGTGCGATCTTCGGATTGATCCTTGGCGAGCTGCGCAAACGTCTCGGGATTGGCCTGCAGCGCTTGCAGGATCCGGTCGGCCTTCTGCCGACTGCTGACGACGATCAATCGAGCCTTGACCTTCGGTCCGTATTCGGACTCGAACGCCTTGCGGAACTCGTCGGGCGTGACGGCCGTCTTGTGCGAAGCCAGATGGCGCAGGGCCAGCATCGGCCAGATGATGTCGCTGCGATACTGTTGGGCGTTGATGTTCCGCTCGGTCTCCAGCAGCGACAGCCAGCGATCCACGGATAGCCCGAACCGCGTCGCCACGGTGTGGATCTCGTCCTCGATGGCCTTCTGCGTGATCGTAATCCCGCGCGCTTCGCAGGCTTGCAGCAGGATCTGCTTGCTCACCATGCTGTCCAAGGCATCGTCCGCATACCGACGCACGCACTCGTGGGCCAGCGTCTGCCTCGTGATCGGTTCCCCGTTGACCACGGCCATCGGTGGAGACTTTGCCGGTTCGGCCTGCGCCGTCTGCGGAGCTGACGCGGGCGCCGATTGCTGGGCTCCGGCGGTCTCGGCCGCGACCAGACCTAGCCCCGACCAAGCCAGCGCGACGGAGACGGCCGAGATGGAAACGCGGGTGGTAAAACACGCGAGGCGCGCGATAACGGTGGGCAGCGTGCGGCCGCTAGCATCCTTGCCAGCCATGATCATCCTCTCTCTTAGGATGAGAAGAAATGTCTCTTCCCCATGCACGGGAAGACCCCGAAACGCTACGGGATGCGGAAGTATACGACCGGTTCGAAAATCAAGTCAAGACAGATTGTCTCGAGAAAATCCGACGGCGAGCCGTATTTCGCGCGGCTCGAAATGGGATCTCGCGGATCGCGCCGACTCGGCCCACGATGCGCGTGCTGCGCGCCCGTTGCGCCCATCGCGTCCACTTGGCTGCGGCCACGACGGAGCGTGGCCCTCCAACGCGACACGGATGTGCCTGGAGGGACGCGCTCCGTCACGTCCGTCCGGCCCATCGCGTCCAACTGGCCGCGGTCAGGCGAATCCGTCGTCGACGCCCAGCGCGCGCCACGCGCTCGGCGGCGGGGCCGTGAACCGCAGACGCGTCTTGCCGACTGGATGGTCCAGCTCGAGCGCCCAGGCATGGAGCGCGATGCCCGCGGGAAACGCGAGCCGAGCGCCGTACTTGGCGTCGCCCAAGATCGGGTGTCCGCGCTCCGCCAGTTGGACACGAATCTGATGCTTTCGGCCCGTATCGAGGTCGATCTCCAACAGCGAAATCCGTCGCAGTCGGCGCTGGGTGCGGTAATGCAGCCGGGCTTGGCGCGCACCGGCTCGATGGGCGCGGCAGACCATCATCCGCTGATGCCGCTCGTCCTTGACGAGCCAGTCCAGACAACCGGATTCGGGCGGCTCGGGATGGCCTTCGACCAGTGCCCAGTAGGTCTTTTTCACGTCGCCACGGCGAAATGCCTCGCTCAACCGCGCGGCCGCCTTGGAGGTGCGCGCCAGCACGATCACGCCCGAGGCGGCCGCGTCCAGTCGGCTGACCACGCCCAAGTAGACATTCCCCGGCTTATGATATTTATGTTTCAGATAATTCTTGGCCAGCCGCACCAGGCTGGCGCGCTCGGCTGCGACGCCCATCGTAGGCAGGCCGGCCGGCTTGGCGACGGCCAACAGATGGTTGTCCTCGTACAGTACGTCCAGCGAGCCTGCGGTCATGAGCGGGATATGCGGCGAAGCGCGTGGTCAGGGCGGTCAGCGTGGTCAGGGCGGTCAAGAACGACGAAACGATCGAATCCGGTAGTAGTGCAAGTGCCCGCCTGATTCTACAATCCGACAGATCTTCGTCCCAGGCGAGGCGGAGACGCCGCGGCGATCGTTGTCGCGGCGCGAGTCGAAGCGAGGCGGCGGGCGCGCGGGCAAGCCCGGCTGGGCGTAGCGCCGTCCCGCGCGGCGCGATATCCATGAAGTGTGCACCCATGTCGTCCATTCGTCCACAGCTCGTCCTGGCCAGTGCGTCGCCTCGCCGCCGCGAGCTGCTGGCCGAGGCGGGGTACGAGTTCGTGGTCCGGACGCCCCGCGAGACGGCCGAATCCGGCGTGCTGCCCGGCGAACCCGCGTCCGTCGCGGTGGCTCGCCTGGCGCGCGAAAAAGCGGCCGACGTCGCCGCGCGCTGCGCGACCGGCCTGATCATCGGCTGCGACACGGTGGTCGAGTGCCGCGGGCAAATCCTGGGCAAACCGGCGGATCGGGCGGATGCGCGGCGGATGCTCGAGCGGCTGCGCGGTTGCGAACACTGCGTGTACAGTGGATTATGTCTGTGGTCGGCCGGCGAGGATCGCCATCAGGTTCGCGTGGCCGTGACCCGCTTGGTCATGGCGCCGCTGATGGATTCGCAGATCGACGACTATTTGGACAGCGGCCAATGGCAAGGCAAGGCCGGGGCGTTCGGATACCAGGATGGCCACGCCTGGCTGCGGATCCTCGAGGGCAGCCCCTCGAACGTCGTCGGGCTGCCGTTGGATCTGTTGCGCGCCATGCTGCGCGACTGGCAACCGGCCGGCGACGCGCGCACGGATCGCGACGGACGACCGGACGACAGCGTTCGCTCCGGTGGCGTTCGAGCCGGCGGCGTGTGATTCCGAAACGGCGGTTCGACGCGACCAGTCGAGATCGTTGTCCGAAGCCGGCCCGGAGAACCCGAGCCGAAACGGAGGCGCACAGTGGGACGAATCGGGCTCGGAAAGCTGACGCAGTTGCTGCGGCGGGTCGGCGCCTCGTTGCGCGCCGGCCTGGCTCCGCTCAGTACGTGGGAGAAAGAAGCGCAATACGGCTCGCCCGCGCATCGCGCCATGATGCAGCAAGTCAGCCAGACCATCGCGGACGGGGGCAGCATGGCGGACGGCATGAACGCCTGTCACGGCTATTTTCCGCCGCTGGTCTGTACCTTGATCGAGGTCGGCGAGCAATCGGGTCGGCTGGACGACATTCTGCGCGGATTGGCCGAGCATTACGAGAGTCTGCTGGGCCTGCGGCGAACTTTTTTGTTGGGCATTGCCTGGCCGGCGATCCAGTTGGGCATGGCCATCGTGATCGTGGGCTTGCTGATCTGGGCGCTGGGCATCGTCCGCTCGATGACGGGCATCGAGTCCGACCCGTTGGGGTTCGGGCTGGTCGGCACCCGGGGCTTGCTGATGTATCTAGCGCTGGTGGGAACCGTGTTTGGCGGGAGCGCCATCGCCGTGTTGGGTCTGCTGCGCGGGGCGTTCGGACCGGCGCCGTTGGAAATCGCGATGCGGACGCCCGTCGTGGGAAATTGTCTCAAAACGGCCGCCCTGTCGCGGCTGGCCTGGACCCTGTCGCTGACCCTCGACTCGGGCATGGATGCGCGGCGCGCGATGCGGCTGGCGTTGCGCAGTACCGAGAACGCTTACTACACATCGCGACTGACGGCCGTCGACACGGCCCTGATCGAAGGCCAAGAGTTCCATACGGCTTTGCGGGCGACCGGCCTGTTTCCCACCGAGTTTCTGCAACTTCTGGAGACGGCCGAGATTTCGGGAACGCACGGCGAATCGCTTCAGCGGCTGGCGAACGAATATCGCCAACGGGCCCAGGCGGCGGCCAAAGCCTTGGCCGTCGCGGCTTCGTTCGTCGTCTGGCTGCTGGTCGCCATGCTGCTGGTGGCGCTGATCTTTCGAATGGCCATCGCCACCTTCGCGCCGTACCGCGAGTTGCTCGACATGTAAAACTCGTCTTGCTCCGGTTCGTCCTTTCTCGCTAGACTCGCCGCGGCTCGGAACCGAATCCGGCACGGTGGGCTTCGATCCGCCTTTGCCGCGCCGGCCTCGACGTTCGAGCGATCATTCTCACCCGCGCACAGCGATACACGCGACGCGCACCACACGGATCGGATCAGGCGGACGGAGCGCCAGCATGGGACGATTGACGACACTGCTGTTCGGCGCGGCCCTCGGAGCGGGGCTGATGTTCGGCGCGCTGAACTATCACGCGGTCCGAGCGGCGGACGGATTTCACTTCGTGCCCAAGCTCGAGACCAAGCTCGATGACGCCTACGTCGATATTCGCCAGTTCGGGGCGTCGGATTGGGAACGACATCGTGAACTGGCGCTGGCGTTGATCAAGGCCAACAAAGAGGAACTCATCGCGGACTCGGCGATCTCCGGCATTCGCACCAGCATGCGGTCTGCGTTCAAAGATCTGATCGGTTCCGGCCGCTGACCCGCCTCCGAATCGGTGTGCGCGCACGGCCTAGGAAGCGATGGCGATGGGCCGTATAATCCGTTGGCGACGACGTTGACGACGATGCTGGCGGCGATGGCAACGGTCGGGAGGGAAGCCTGCCGCCTTGTGCCATTCCCCCGCTCGGCCGTGCGCGGCGCGTTGATCGAAGGCAGACGGGGCGTGGCTTGTTCCTGCGTCCAGGCGTCTTCCGACAAGCGCGATTCGGACGCTCGCGGCCCGCTCGTGAACGTTCTGTGGCGTGGACCTTCTTTCTCGGGCGGCGCGGCGCCAGCGGTTGCGCCGACCGCCCGTCATGCGGCCCTTGCTCGTACCCCCCAATCGACATGAGAACCATCGATCTGTCCCACAAAACGGCGCTGGTCACGGGCGGCAGCCAAGGTCTGGGCGCTGCCGCGGCGCTGATGTTGGCCCAGTGCGGCGCCGACGTGGCCGTGAACTACTTTGCCGATCCCGCCGGCGTCAACCGGACGCGCGCCGCGCAGGTGGTCGAGCAGATCGGCCAGCAGACGGGCCGTCCCGCGGCCGCCTTCGAGGCCGACGTGCGGGACAGCGGCCAAGTCGAGAACATGATCGCGCAGATCGTCGAACGCTTCGGCCGACTCGATATCGTCGTCAACAACGCCGGCATTCTGCGCGACCGGACGCTGAAAAAGCTCGCCCCCGAAGATTGGCAAGCCGTGATCGACACGAATCTGACGGGCGTGTACAACGTCTGCAAGGCGGCCGCCGAGCGGCTGGCCGACGGAGGTCGGATCATCAATCTGGCTTCGATCTCGGCCGTCGTCGGCTTTTTCGGCCAAGCCAACTATGCCGCCGCCAAGGCCGGTGTGATCGGGTTGACTCGGGTGCTGAGCCGTGAATTGGCCAAACGGCGGATCACCGTCAACGCGGTCGCTCCGGGCGTGGTGCTGACGGAGATGGGCCAGACGATCCCGGAAACGGCGCGCGCCGAGATGCTCAAGCTGATCCCGTTGGGCCGATTCGCCGAGCCGGACGAAGTGGCCGGCGCGATCCTGTTTCTGGCCAGCGACCTGGCTTCCTACGTGACCGGCCAGGTGATCCATGTCAACGGCGGCTGGTACGGCTGAGCCTGCCAGCGACCGGCGTTTGGCCGCGCTGAATCGGCGGCGCCTCGAACTGGCGGCTCCGGGCGCCCCAGCGGCGCGTCGAATCATCGCGACAGCTTGACACAGAAGCTTGACGCGGAAGCTTGGCGGCGCGACGGCGCGAGACGTCCCTGCGGCATGTTCGATTGCGAACCCTTGGATTTACGACCCCCGCGCCGCACCGCGCGGCCAGATTCGAACAAAGGTTGACGAGGATGACGACGACGTGCGCGGCGAAGTTGTGTTCGGCCGAGGAAGCCGCCGGTCTGATCCGCTCAGGACAGACCGTGGCCTCGGGCGGATTCGTGGGCGCCGGCGTCCCCGAGACGCTGCTGCGGGCGCTCGAACAACGGTTCGTCTCGACCGCGACGCCGTGTGATTTGACGATCGTGTATGCGGCCGGCCAGGGCGATGGTCGCGATCGCGGCATCAATCGCCTGGCTCACGAAGGCCTGGTCAAACGCGTCATCGGCGGCCATTGGGCGCTCGCCCCACGCATGGGGCGTTTGGCGCTGGAGGGCAAGATCGAGGCGTACAACTTCCCGCAAGGCGTCATCTGCCAACTGTTTCGCGACACGGCGGCGGGGCGGCCAGGCTGTATTACGCACATCGGCCTCGAGACGTTCATCGATCCTCTGTATGGCGGTGGCCGTCTGAACGCCCGAACGCCGCCGGGGTTCGTCGAACGGGTCGAGCTGGGCGGTCGAACGTGGCTGTGGTATCACGCGGTGCCGATCGACGTCGCGCTGATTCGGGCCACGGCGGCCGATCCGTACGGCAATCTAGTGATGGACGAAGAAGGCCTGTTCGGCGAGATGCTGCCGATCGCCCAAGCGGCTCGCAACAACGGCGGGCTGGTGATCGCCCAGGTGCGTCGTCTGCGGACCGAGTCGGCGC
Organism: Candidatus Anammoximicrobium sp.; assembly: GCA_032229885.1. Taxonomy (GTDB): domain Bacteria; phylum Planctomycetota; class Planctomycetia; order Pirellulales; family Pirellulaceae; genus Anammoximicrobium. The sequence continues at coordinate 18,787 of JAVYAJ010000299.1, forward strand.
CGCCTCAGATGGTTCGCGTGCCCGGCATTCTCGTCGATCGGATCGTCGTCTCCGATCCGCGGGATCACCCGCAGACGTTCGCCCAGAGCGACTTTGACGAAGCGTTCGTCACGCCCGGCGCACCGGCCGAGCTGCGCGAGGTCGCCGCGCGGTCGCCCCTGCCGATGGGGCCGCGACGGATCATCGCCGCCCGCGCGTGCGACGAGCTTCCGGACGGCGCCATCGTCAATCTGGGCATCGGGATGCCCGAGGGCGTGGCCCGCATCGCGGCCGAACGAGGCCTGTTGGACCGTCTGACTCTGACGGTCGAAAGCGGGCCGATCGGCGGGATTCCGGCGGGCGGATTGAGCTTCGGCGTGTCGATTCACCCCCAAGCCATCATCGACCAACCGGCGCAATTCGACTTTTACGACGGCCGCGGCCTGGATTACACGGCGCTCGGCGCGGCCCAGATCGACGCGCGAGGCAATGTGAACGTATCCAAGTTCGGCACGCGACTGGCCGGGGTCGGCGGGTTCGTAAACATCAGCCAGAGCGCCAAGAAGGTCGTCTTTTGCGGAACGTTCACGACCGACGGCCTGGATGTCGCGGTCGAAGACGGCCGGCTCAGAATCGTTGCCGAGGGCCGCGTGCAGAAGTTCGTCGAGCGGGTCGAGCAGGTGTCGTTCAGCGCCCACCGCGCGCGCCAACTGGGCCAAGAGGTTCTGTACGTCACCGAACGGGCCGTGTTCAAACCGTGCGGCGACCAGTTGGAACTGGTCGAGATCGCCCCGGGCATCGACCTGCAGGGACACGTCCTGGATCAGATGGGCTTCGCGCCGCTCGTTCGCTCGGTTCGTTTGATGCCCTCGCACGTCTTTGCCGCACCGGAAGGATGAACGTATGACTCGGACCTGCATCGTCGCCGCGAAACGCACGCCCCAGGGACGGCTGCTGGGCGAGCTGTCACGGCTGAGCGCCCTGGATCTGGCCGTCGCCGCGGGACGCGCGGCGCTCGACGGCCTCGATCCCGATCGCGTCGATCAAACGATCGTCGGAAACGTGCTCGGGGCCGGGCTGGGGATGAACGTGGCCCGTCAGATCAGCCTTGCCCTGGACGTGCCGCTCGACCGCCCGGCGTGGACCGTCAACATGATGTGCGCCTCGGGGCTGCACGCATTGGTCCTGGCGACGCAGGCCATCGCCACGGGCCAGGCCGAGGTCGTGCTGTGCGGCGGTGTCGAGTCGATGTCCAACGCGCCGTACCTGCTGCGTCTAGCGCGCACGGGCTATCGCCTGGGCGACGGCGAGCTGATCGACGATCTGCTGGTCGACGGCCTGATCGATCCGTCCAGCGGCCAGCACATGGGCCATTCGGCCGAGCGGCTCGCCCAGCGCTACGAGATCGATCGCACGGCCCAGGACGCGTTCGCCCTCCGCAGCCAGCAGAACACGCACCGCGCGTACGCCGCGGGACGATACCAGGCCGAGCTGGTCCCGGTCGGCAAGCTCGAGCGCGACGAACACCCGCGGCCCGATACGACGCTCGAACAACTGGCCGCGCTCCGTCCCGCGTTTCAGCCCGATGGCACGGTCACGGCGGGCAACGCCTCGGGGATCAACGACGGTGCGGCCATGTTGGTCGTGTGCGCCGAAGCCGCCGCCGTGCGCCACGGATGGCCCATCCTGGCCACGATCGGGCCGTCTGCGGCCGTCGGGTGTGATCCGCAGTGGATGGGATTGGGACCCGTGCACGCGACGCGCCGGCTGTGCGACCGTTCGCGGATCGCGGTGGACGACTTCGACACGATCGAACTGAACGAGGCGTTCGCGGTTCAAGCCCTGGCGTGCATCCGCGAGCTGTCGCTCGACCTGGACCGCGTGAACCCGGATGGCGGCGCAATTGCGCTTGGGCACCCGATCGGCGCCTCGGGCGCCCGACTCGCCGTGCATCTGGCCCATCGCATCGCGCGCGGCGAGACGCACCGAGGCCTGGCCACGCTGTGCGTCGGCGGCGGGATGGGGCTGGCGCTCGTGTTGGAATGACGGACCGCGGCGCGGCGCGCGAAATGCGCGCGCCCTTCGGCGGCGCCAGCGCCGCACACCCGATTTCCTTGCGCGCGGCTCACTGCGCCAGCCGCTCGTCGCGCACCTCTGCCATGTTCCATAGCCGGACGGCGTGGTCGCGTCCCCCGCTGGCCAGCCACTTGCCATCCGGAGAAAAGACTACGGCATGGACGGCGTCGGTATGGGCCTTCAGCAGGTCTGTTCGTTGCCGCGTCGCGACATCCCACACCTGCACGTGCGGGTCGTCGCCGGCCACGGCTAGCCGGCATCCATCCGGCGAGAACGCGACGGCTCGCACGACGTCGCGGCCGGGTCGCAATTCCGCCGCCAGCGTCGCGTCCGCCACGGACCACACGTAGACCGCGCCGTCGTAGCCGCCGCACGCGAGGCGCCGCCCGTCTGGCGAGAAGGCCAAGCACAACACGGCGTCCGCGTGGCGATCCCACACGGTTCGCACGCGCCCCTGCGACACGTCCCACAGGCGACACGTCTTGTCGAAACCGCCGGCCGAGGCCAGCAGCTTGCCATCCGGCGAAAAAGCCACCTGATGCACCGTGCTGGCGTGTCCGGTCCACACCGCCAACAGTTCGCCGGACGAGACCGACCACACCCGGATCGCTTGGTCGCCGCCACCGGAGACCACGGCCTGTCCGTCCGGGGCAAAGGCCGCGCACCACGCGCCTTCGGAATGCCCTTCCAAGACCCGCACCGGACGGCCCGAGGACATGCTCCACAGAATGACGCGACCATCGCGACTGGCCGAGGCCACCAGCGAGCCGTCGCGCGACACGGCGACGCCGCGGACCTCGTTCTGATGGCCGACGCCCGCGGGTATCGCCAAGCCCTGCAACAATCGCCACGCGCGCACCCGCACTTCGGCCGAGCGGGGCTGAGCGAGCGTCTGGCGCAGGTCCGGCAGCAGTTCGTCGCCCAGGGAAGCCAACTCGATGAACGCCTGTTGCCGAACGTCGAAGCGCGCGTCATCGAGCGCCTCGAGCAGCGTTTCTCGTCGCTGTCGCTCGGCCGGCGCGGTCGGTGCGTCGGCCAGCCGATGAAACTTGATCGTGCGGTCCGCGCTGCCTGAAACGAGCACTCCGCTTCCCGGCGCAAATGCCAGCGAGTAGACCGTCGCCCGATGCGGTTCAAGCGGCGGCGCTGCCTGGGCGAACGCCGCCTGGCAAGCGATCAAAACGGCAGCGGCCAATCCGATGCACAACAACCCGATGAAAGACGAGCCAACGGCGGCCGCGGCGACGGTCGGCCGCGCGGCGCGGCGCGATTGCGACCCGCGCAAAATACCCCGTCGGCGCGGCCAGCGTCTCAGCCTCGGCCCGTCGCGTTCGTGGCGTGTTGCCAGCCGGCCGACGCCCTGCCCACGACGTCCGCGTTGTCGTCGCGCGTCCCCGGCGTCGGTCGCGCTTCGATCTCGCCGCTCGGAGGTCACCCCAGGGGATTCTTCACTTCGGCCCACGGGAACTCCTCTTGTTTGCGCAACAGACGCAGATCCAGGAACCGCATGATTCCGCCCCCCACGGGCAACGCTCGATCCAGCAGCTTGACGCCCTGTAACGGCGTGGGCGCGGGCAGGAAGAACAGATCCTGTTTGGTGGCCCGCTCTTCGGGGGCAACCGCGGGCCGCAGTCGTTCGAGCCGCGAGTGAATTCGTTTGGCTTCGCTCAGGTCGCGCTGTTGCTGGTCGCCGACGGCGATCAGGATCGACAGTTGGCGGCTGACCGCGGGCTGGCCCAGCGCGGCGTTGGCGTTCAGCCGTTTGAAGGTCTGTTGGGGACTGAGCAACACCAAGGCTTTGACCCACTGGCCCTGCTTGAACGCAGGCGTGATCGGAAAGCTCCAATCCAAGGCCGACCAATTCAGCGCGGCGATCGCCCCGACGTCGGAGGCGACCAAGGTCAGCATTTCGAGATTCAACTCACCCTCGTTGTTCTTGTCCAACAGCACCCGCTTCATGGTCTCGACGTCGTTGACCATGCCCTCTAGGTCCAGCGGCGTGAGATCGTCGGCTTTGACAAGCTTGTCCTCTTCCTCGCCGTTCGCCTTCCGGCGACGCACGTTGAGGCTGCGGCCGTGTCCGCGAAAGTCGGGAACGATCGAAGCAAAACCCCAATGCTGCAGGATGGTCGCCAGCTCGGCGTACTCGCTGCCCTGCCCATGCCACCCATGCAACATGATGATCGGCACGACGGCTTTTCCGGGACGAACCCCTTTCTTCGGTCCGTAGAAGGTATAGAAGATGTTCCACCCATCTTTGGTTCGCTGGAACGAACTCTCCGGCGCCGGAGGCGGTTCGTCCTTGGGAGCGGTTTTCGACGTGTCGGCCTTGGGTGGCACGGCGGGTTTCGCGGGCGGCGCGGCCGGTATCGGCGCCGGCTTTGTGACCGCCGGCTTTGCGGCAGGCGCCGTCGCGCCCGGCTTCGTCGTCGCCTTGGCCGCTGCGGGCGCCGCTTGGGCAAAGCCCTGGTGACACCAGCCGCCGACCAGCAACAACCCGGCTAGGGGGCTCGCGACCAGGGCTGCGCACACGCGATGGACAACACCGTTTCGACTCGCGGTTCTCATCATTCCTCCCACCTTCGTTGGATTGTCGGCAGGCGTCCGGCAATGCCCGATGCGCCGCGTCGCACGGCGCCCTGCGTCTCTGAAAATGGTAACATGGGCGTCGGGCCGATGCCAGTTGATCAGGACAAAACGCGGCAGGCGTCGGGCCGTCGCGCCGCTGGGGCGCCCTGCGGACAGGATTGACGCGGCGGCGATTGGGCAGCGCGACTGTTTTTGGTGCGCTGCCATTTCCACCGCGCCTAGCCGTCGATTAGAATCGGGCGAACCTTGCGCCGTCCCCGTGCGCGGCGGGCCTCCGAATGGGCGTTGGCCAGACTGGCGGGGGCGCTGGCTGGCGGGGGCGCTGGC
>JAVYAJ010000300.1:0-28615 GCA_032229885.1 Candidatus Anammoximicrobium sp.
CGTTTTGGAAACGCAGAGACGCTGAGGACGCTGAGATTTCGGCGCCCCGTCGTAGCCGGGAGAGACGTGACAGGCGAATCACGGCGGATGGACACGGCTAGCGGGGATGAAGAAACCGGTCAGACGCGATGTCTTTATTCGTGTGATTCATGGTCCCCCTCGATATTTCTCGGCCCTTGTTTGGTTGCGGCTGCGGGCCGCGCTAGGATCAGCATGATGTGAGCAACATGCTGGTCATCGATTACCCAGGTCTTTCGTCTAGGGGCGTTTGGGCGTCGTCGGCGCCGGCCGGCAACGGCGGGCGATTCGTCAACCCGGGGCGCAGGCCGGCGGTCCGTGTGCGCGGTCTCCGCCGCCCAACGCCGGCGACCTGTCCGTCCAGCCCCTAGCGCTGGCGAATGGATCAAGGGGCGGTTCGAGCAACTCCTGCACAGTCTCGCTGTTTAGGCAGCAGTTTTTGCAACGTTGGCGTGAACTTGCCAGATCGCCAGAGATTGCCTCCGACCAAGGCCCAAGCCGAGAATCCCACCGTACCGACCACTGCCCACCGCCCACTGCCCACCGCCCACTGCCCACTGACCACTGACCACTGACCACTGACCACCGCCCACTGCCCACTGACCACTGACGCATCATCCCACCCGCCGTTGTTCTGCGCTCGCGCAATCGGTCAGGTGATCGAAGATCCGCTCGAACTCGTCGTGATTGGCGAACGCAATCACGATCTTGCCGCGCCCGCGGGCGGTCTGTTGGATGGCTACTTTGGCGCCGATTGAAGTTCGCAACTGTTGTTCGAGGGCGGCGAGTTGGTCACTTCGCGAGCGAGGTTTCGACGACCGCGTCTTTCCGTCGGCGATGGGTATCGTGAAGCCATCTTCCTCGCGAACTCGAGCCTGGACCTCGGCCTCGACCGCACGGACGCTCAACGCCTCGAGGCGAATCCGACTGCACAGTTCGATCTGCTCGGCTTCTTCGCCCAGCGGCAGCAGGGCCCGGGCGTGTCCGGCCGAGATCTCGCCCTTGCGGACGGCATCCAGGACGGGCTCGGGCAACTCCAACAACCGCATCAGATTGGCGATCGTAGAACGGTCGATCTTCAGACGCCGCGCGAGGTCTTCCTGCGAACAGGCATGTTCTTCCAGATAGCGTTTGAAGGACAGCGCCTTTTCGATCGGATTGAGATCCTTGCGGTGCAAGTTCTCGACGATCGCCAGTTCGGCCACCAATCGATCGTCCGCATCGCGGACCTGAGCCGGGATTTCCGTCCAGCCGGCCTCGATCGCGGCACGCAGGCGCCGCTCGCCCGCGACCAACTGGTATCGCGATCCCACGCGGCGAACCACGACTGGCTGCAGCAGGTCGTGCTCCTTCAGGCTTTCGGCCAGCGACGCGATCTCCGCCGCGCTAAAGTCGCGTCGGGGCTGGAATGGGTTGCCGTCGATTTCGTCCACGCGCAGCTTGACCACCGGCGACTTGCCGCCCAGAGCCGCGTCACGCGCGCGTCCGCCGCGCGCCTCGTCGCCAGCCGGATCGTCGGGCGACGCCTCGTCCGCCACCGGTCGGTCGAAGAGCGTGGCACCGAGATCCGACGCGCCGCCGTCCAGCGGGCTGTCGGCGGTCGAGCGTGGCCCGATCGACGCCGTGGTCGGTTCCGCTTCGTCCAACGGCGTTCCCAACAACGCCGCCAATCCTCTACCTAGTCGACGATCCTTGCTCATGGTCCAATACCTCCATGCACAGTTCGATGTAGGCTCGCGTTCCGGGCGACCGAGGCGCATAGTCCAGGACCGCTAGGCCATGGCTGGGCGCCTCGGACACCGCCACATCCCGAGGGATAACCGTATCGAAGACGATATCGCCAAAAAAATCCCGCACCTCGGCTTCGACCTCGTAGGTCAGTTCCAGCCGAGGGTCGAACATCGTCAGCAGAATCCCGCCGAACTCCAGACGCCCCGGCTGCTTGTCCATCACCCGCTTGATGACCTGGATCATCTGCGTCAGCCCCTCCATCGCAAAGTACTCGCATTGGATGGGCATCAGCACTTCGGTCGAAGCAGCCAGCGCGGCCTGCGTCAGATCGCCCAGCGAAGGTGGACAGTCGATCAACGTGAAATCATACGCATTCGTGTTGACCGCCAGGTGGCGTCCCAGCGTCTGGGCCGTTCGCCGATTGTCCTTGGACAGAGCCTCGACGTCGCGAAAACTGCGGCTGCCGGGCAGCAGTTCTAGTCCCGGAATGTCCGTCTCGCAGACCGCGTCGTGCAGTGGCTGGTCGAGCACCAGCGCATGGCGTTCCGTCGGCTGGCGGTTCAGCCCGCTCGTGGCGTTGCACTGGGGGTCCAGGTCGACCAGCAGGGTCCGCCCTCCGGACTTGGCCAATGCCACAGCCAGATTCACGGCGGTGGTCGTCTTGCCCACCCCGCCCTTCTGATTCGCGACACACAAGATTCGCCCCAACGGCTCGTCCTCCCTGACGAGTGCGGGCGTCGAGCTTCGGGATCGATCGACCCAGCTCGACCGCGCGGCGCGGATTGTACTCGATTCGCCGCACAGTCGGGAATGTCAGTTCCGGCTCGTTCCACGTGAAACGAACGCTCTCGTTTGCGTGTTTCACGTGACACGCGCAGCTCTTCCAACTCATCAGAATTGCGCAGTCATGTTCTACGTGAAACACGGCGCGCAAGGACGCCGTTGGCCGACCGCTGGCCTTCACAGGGCTTTGGCGGTTTCGGCCACGACGGAGTGTGGCCCTCCAGACGCGGCGGCAGCAATCGAGTTGGACAGGGCGATGGGGGAGCCAGGGCGCCCCGTTGTCCAGGCTCGACGGAATGTAGCCGCCGGGTTTCGGAGCGAAGCGTCGTCGTAGCTTGCGGTTGGCGAGGCGCCCGGCCGTCCGAGCTTCGAACGCCATTTCAGGCCCGGCTCTCAGCTCAACGGATTGATCACGAGCCCGCTGAGCAGCTTGGGATAGAAATACGTGCTCTTGGCGGGCATGCGTTCGTGGTTCTCGCTGATCTTGCGAACGTGTTCGACCGTGGCCGGCATCACCAGCGCCGCCAGCGGGAATGGCTGGCCGGGTTCGTCGCCGCGCTCCAGAAACCCGCGCAGTTCGCCGACCAAATGCACGTACTCGGCCTTCGGCAATTGCCGCGCGTCGAGCAGGGTCTCGATCACCAGTCGATGCAGGATACTGACGCTCAGTTGTCGCCAGTCCGGGCCGTGGTCCGCGGCCACTTCGGCCATACGAGCCTGTCCGGCGGGCGTGATCCGGGCCAGCACCCATTGCTGATCGGCGGCCGTATAGAGTCCGAGGCATCCTTGGTCGCCCTCGAGTTCGATGTTCTCCCAGACGTCGGCGGCCGATTCGGGCCCCTGTCCGGCGAGCGCCGTCTCGAACGAATCGCCCAGGCGCGTGATCAACTGCTCGGAACTCATCGCCGGCAGGCCGCGGAACAGGCGATGCGTAGGCAGGACGACCATGCCTGGATCGTTCATGCTGACGCACATGCCCAGCACAAAGTTCGCCGGATGGTCGACGGGCAGCGTCTGGGTCGAAGCCAGATGATCGCGATAGTTGCACGCCGTCTCGTATCGATGATGCCCATCCGCGATGAACATCGGCTGGGGCCCCAACGCGGCGGTGACTTCGGCGATCGTCTTCACGTCCGTGACCGGCCACATGCGATGCAACACGCCGAGGTGATCGGTGGCCTCGAGCGGCGTCGCGTCCGAAATGGCGCTTTCCAAAATCTCCTGCGCCGCGTTGTCTTCGTCGGGGTACAGCCCGAAGACCTGGCTGAGATTGGCGCGACACGCCACGGTCAGCTTGAACCGATCGGCCTTCGCCGAGGCGTGTGTCTCTTCGTGAGGGTAGATGCGACCTTCGCCGAAACGTTCGAGTCGGATCCGGGCCATAAAGCCGCGTCGCACCAACCGCCGATCGTCGTAGTTGAAAATCTGGTGATAGACGTACAGCGCGGGGTCTGGGTCGAGCTGCAGAATGCCTTCGCTGCGCCATTGACGCAGCAGGCCGGCGGCGCGCGTATATCGGTTGCGGGAATCGTCGTCGCCCGGCTCGTCGCGGTTCAAGATCAGACGAATGACGTTCGCCGGATGCTGCGCGTACAACTGGTCCTGCAGAGCGGGATTGATCACGTCGTAGGGCGGAGCGATCACGTCGCTCAGCGCGCCGACGCGGCTGGCCGCATAACGCAGCGCGCGAAAGGCTTGAATTTCTGGCATGGGGGTTCTCGGTCGCGACTTAGAATCTCAGTTCGTGTGGTCCGCGCGTGTTGGAACCACGGATAGACATGGATAACCACGGACGGCGAAAACCGCGAGGTACGATGTCTTCGCTTATTCGCGTGTTTCGTCTGATTCGTGGTTTTAAGCGTTTTCGGAGTCTTGCGGGCTGGCGATGGTGGCGGCTCCGGCCTGTCGCCTTGACGCAGGACTAATAGCGATAGTGTTCCGGCTTGAACGGGCCGTCGGCGGACAGCCCGAGATACTGTGCCTGTTGGGGGCTCAACCGCGTCAGCTTGGCGCCCAGATGTTCCAGGTGCAGCCGGGCAACCTCTTCGTCCAGTCGCTTGTCCAAGCGATACACGCCGATCTCGTGGTCGTTCGTCCACAGGTCGATCTGGGCCAGCGTCTGGTTGGTGAAGCTGTTGGACATGACAAAGCTGGGATGGCCCGTGGCGCAGCCGAGGTTGACCAGGCGGCCTTCGGCCAGGATGTAGATCGTGTGGCCGTCGGGAAAGGTGAACGCGTCGACGTCGGCCTTGATCCGCGTGCGGCGGACGCCCGGATAGGCCAGCAACGCGTCCATCTGGATCTCGTTGTCAAAGTGGCCGATGTTGCACACGATCGCTTGATCCTTCATCCGCGCCATGTGCTCGACCGTGATCACGTCGCAGCTTCCCGTGGCCGTGACATAGACGTCCGCGTAGGGCAGCGCGTCTTCGATGGTCGTGACTTTGTAGCCCGCCATCAGCGCTTGCAGCGCGCAGATCGGGTCGATCTCCGACACCCACACGCGAGCCCGTTGGCCCGCCAGCGATTCGGCCGAGCCTTTGCCGACATCGCCATAGCCGCAGATCATCACGACCTTGCCGGCGAGCATCACGTCCATCGCCCGGTTCAGCCCGTCGACCAGCGAGTGGCGACAACCATAGATATTGTCGAACTTGGATTTGGTCACCGAGTCGTTGACGTTGATGGCTGGGCCCAGCAACTCGCCGCGCTCCAGCATCTGGTACAGGCGGCGCACGCCGGTGGTCGTCTCTTCGGACACGCCTTTCCACTGGGCGACCAGGCGGTGGAAAAAGCTGGGGTCCTCGGCCAAGCTTTGACGCACGACCCGGTTGACGATCGCCAGCTCTTTGTTGTCCGTCGGCTCGTCCAGCAGGGACGGGTTCTCCTCGGCGTAATAACCGCGGTGCACCAACAGCGTCGCGTCGCCCCCGTCATCGACAATCAGGTGCGGACCGCTGCCGTCCGGCCAGGTCAGCGCCTCTTTCGTGAACTCCCAGTACTCGTCCAGCGTTTCGCCTTTGAACGCGAACACCGGCGTTCCGGCCGCCGCGATCGCGGCCGCGGCTTGATCCTGCGTCGAGAAGATATTGCACGAGGCCCAGCGGACGTCGGCCCCAAGTTCGCGCAGCGTCTCGATCAGCACCGCGGTCTGGATCGTCATGTGCAGCGAACCCATGATTCGGGCGCCGGCGAGCGGCTGGTCGGGACCGTACTTTTTGCGGGTCGCCATCAGGCCGGGCATCTCGTGCTCGGCCATCGCGATCTCACGACGGCCCATTTCGGCTAACGCGATGTCTTTGACGACGTGCTTGCGTCTCTGAGCTACAGCAACCATCTGACACTTCCTAACGCGGCTGTGGGCCAAAAACCGAATCCACGAATCCCGCCGAACGCGCCGTTCGACGCGGCGCGCCGTGGGACGCGTGCGCGCCGTAAAACACGGCTTGCCGACCGAGACTCGGATGTGATCCAGAACATCAAACCACCGACGAACCAACGGCCGCGGCTAGCGATGGCCAACCTGAATCGCGCGGTGGACGAGTCGCAATCATACCCGCCGCCCAAGCGGTGAACAACGGCCAGACCCCTAAAAAGTATGGTGACGCGCCGATCCGGCGCATCTATGTCCGCGGCGCAATCGTAGACACGGCATCCTACCGCGGACTGTACGAGCCGCGCCGGTGTGTGCGAGGAGGCAATGGGTTGGATACGCGGCAGGGCGCCGCGTCCACGCGGCGCTGTGGCCTGAAGGCGGATTTCGCCCAGCTTGTCACCGGCGAGGCAGTCGGCTGAACGCCTCGCGCGCGTTGGATACAAATTGGCGGATCTGCTCGGCGTCTTTACGCCCGGGGCTCGATTCCACGCCGCTGGCCGTATCGACCGCTGCCGGGCGGACGGCCGCGATCGCCGCCGCGATGTTGGCCGGGCCAAGCCCGCCGGCCAGGATCACGGGGACTTCACCGAGCGTCCGCGACAGGTCGCGCGCCAGGTTCCAGTCGCTGAGCTGGCCGGTGCCGCCATACGCGCCGGGCAGGGCGGCGTCGATCAAGACGGCGGCCGGCCGAGATCCCAACGCGTCGCAACGGCCGAGGAATTGTTGGACGAGGCCCGCATCGTGCCTACGGCAGCGAAAGGCTTTGATCACCGCGCGTCCGCTCAGGCTGGCAAGCATCTCCGAGGTCTCGTCGCCGTGCAGTTGTATCACGTCGAGACTTGCCAGATCGCACGCCCTGCGAATCTCGTCGCGGGAGGCGTTGACGAAGACCCCCACCTTTACGATCGCCGCGGGCAGTTCGGCGGCGATGTCCCGGGCCGTGTCCAACGAGATGAATCGAGGGCTGGATGGGCAGAAATTCAGCCCGACCGCATCGCTGCCGGCGGCGCAACAGGCCACCGCGTCGGCGACGCTCGTAACGCCGCAAATCTTGATCTGAAACACGCTTGAACTCCGGTCCGGTGGCAACGATTTGTTGGATTCTTCGAGTTGTGCCGCCGATGTTATTTTTGATGACGTACCCGTCGCACGGCTCGGGCTGGAATCTCGCAAGACGGACTCCGGCCCGCCTGGGCCGCGCGGGGTTTGACGTCCGGCCACCGTTACCCGCGCACAGGATAGCGACCCAGCTTTACAGGAATTCGCCTTTATGCAACGCACATTCTTGATTATTGCGGCGACGCTCCTGGTGTCCGCCGCTTCGGGCTGTCTTCATCGAAACATCCAGCCGACGGATGGCCAACACGCTTGCAACGGCGCTTGCGGCGGCCTGCTCGGCGGGCTGGTCGCCAGCCCGAACGCGCAGGCGATGCACGCCCGCCACGCCGCGGCGCAGGACGTCGGTCCCGCGGGGCCGCCGACGGCCGCTTACGGCTACCCGTACTATACGCTGCGCGGTCCGCGAGATTTTCTGGCCAGCGACCCGCCCAGCATCGGAAACTGACCTCGCCCACTGACCCCGCCCATTGGCGGCGACACTCGGTCGGCCGCCCGAGCGCCGCGGACCGTTTCTCGTCCCGCGTTCGGTCCGGGCCTTGACATCCTCCGCCGATCCTCCATCATACGAAGCGCCACGCCATCCTGGGAGGACTTCGTATGTTCAGTGGGATCGTCGAACGTATGGGCGCCGTGCAACGGCTGGTCTCGGACCCGCCCGGGGTGCGACTGATCATCGCGGCGGAAGAGATCGCCCGCGACGCGAAGATCGGAGACAGCATCTGCGTGAATGGGTGCTGCCTGACCGTTGTCGAAGTGGATGCGGTCTCATTCGGATTCGACGCGGGCGCCGAGACGCTGGGCCGCACGAACCTGGGGCGTCTGACCGCGGGCAGTCGGGTGAATCTCGAGCGGTCGCTGAAGGTCGGCGGCGAATTGGGCGGCCATTTCGTGACGGGGCACGTCGACGCCGTCGGCTGGCTGGATCAGCGTCTGGATGAAAAAGACTGGTCGACTTTCTGGTTTCGAATGCCTGCGCGGCTGGGCCCTCAGTTGGCCAGCAAAGGCTCGATTGCGGTCGATGGGATCAGCTTGACGTTGGTCGACGTCGAAGACGAGCGATTCAGCGTCGCGCTGATCCCGCACACGCTGCAGATCACGACGCTGGGCGCGTTGCGGCGCGGAGACCCGGTCAATCTGGAGACCGACGTGCTGGCCAAGTACGTCGAGAAGCAACTGGCCAGCCGTTTCTCGGGCCGCGTCTCGGCCGCCCCGTAAGCCCCGCGGTAAGCCCCGCCGTGAGCCGCATCGAGTCGCCGCAGGCGGGCGGTTCATAAGAAAGGCCCATTTTCTCGTCCGCGGTCGCGCAAATCGCTGAACCGCCCCGGTCCGGTCAGAACGAAGGCGTCTGGCGGCACGTCGTCGTTGGCCGATTGACTTTTGGGCTTGCGGATCTCAAACTGAACGAACACCAAGTCCTCGTGGAACACTTTGCCCGCACCACCCCTCGCGTAGGGGACGTGACCGCGAAAACGCCAGTTTATCTGCGGCATAGCCCGGCTGAAAGCTCCGTCCCAATTTCCCCTCCGCGCGGCGCGCAACGGAAACCAACCCGATCTACCCAAAAGCCATGTCCATCGTCCTCTGTGCGTTGGTTGTGCTCGTTCTGCTCCCGTGTCTCGTGCTCGTCGGCACGTGGATGTTTCATCTACGCTCGGCGGCCAATATTTGCGAGATGATCGGCACCCTGGGAACGGGCTCGACCGGCCAATTTTCGTTGACAGCGTTGGGCGAGTGTGACGAGTGCCGTTTTGTCACGCGGGATGGGCTGACGCTCCACGGCACGTATGTCCGAGGCCGACGGCGACCGCGGCGCGGGGTCGTGGTGTTCTGTCACGAATTTGGCGGCGACCGTCACGTGGCGGCTCCGTACACCTCGGGGTTGCTGGATGAAGGCTTCGATGTGTTCACCTTTGACTTTCGCAATCATGGCCAGAGCGAGCACATGGTCGGCTACACGCCCCGCACGTGGGCGACGCAGTACGAGGTGAACGACGTCTTGGCTGCGATCGAGTACGTGCGTTCGCGCGACGACGCCGATCCGGAGGGGATCGCGTTGATCGGGCTCAGCCGCGGCGGCTCGGCGGCGATGAGCGCAGCGAGTCGGGCGGACGGCGTCTGGGCGCTCGTCACGGATGGCGCCTTTGTGTCCCGCTGGGTAACGACCGCCAACATCCGTCGTTTCATGCCGCAATTCGTTCGCTTAGCCCCGGTGCTGACTCGACTGCCGTGGCCGATCCACGCCATCTACGGGGCGGTGGTCCACGACCTCGTCGCCCACCGAGTCCGGCATCCGTGCATCAACTTGGCGGCGGACGTGCCGCAGCTTCATCCGCCCCTGATGATGATCCACGGGGCGCGCGACAGCACGATCCCGGTCGAACTAGCCCAGCGATTGTGGCGCAGGCTGCCTAGGCGCAGCCGGCTGTGGATCGTGCCGAAAAGCAATCACAACCGATCGCTGCGATCCAATCCTGCGCGGTACCAGCAGCGGGTCGGTCGGTTCCTCAAGAGCCATGCGCCCAGGCCGGAGCCGCAGGCGAGTTCGCCTCCGTCGGGCAACATGTCACGAAGCACGATCAGCTATGCCCGCGCGACCCTCGATTCGGGCTCGACGGAGCATTCGCGAGCCACGGCGTCATGACCGACCCGCAGTTCTTGACGCCGTTGGAAGAATACTTTCTGCTCGAAGACCGCCCGGCCTACCCGTGGAGTTTCTTCGTGCGGCTCGATTTTTCGGGCCGCGCGGAACGAACGGTCACGGAAACGGCGCTGAGCCGCTGCGCGGCTCGACATCCATTGCTCGTGTCGCGCGCCGCGCGCCAGGCGACGGGAGCCTGGATGTGGCGTCCCGTCGAACAGCCGCGGCCTGTCGTGCGGTGGAGCACGGACGGGATCGAGCCTACGTTCGGGTCGGCGACGCGTCTGGACATCTCGACGGAGATCGGGCTGCGGCTGCGGGCGACGCTCGGGCCGGACAGCACGCGATTCGTCTTCCAGTTCCACCACGCGTGCTGCGACGCGCGCGGCGCGCTCCGAATGATCGAAGACTGGCTGGCCGAGTACGCCCGAATCCAAGGCGCTGGCGCAGACGTCGCCGAGCCGCGCTCGTACGATCCGCGTCTGTTGGAGCGGCGCGGCCGTGTCGTCGGGTCGCCCCGCTGGACGCCGCGGGCATGGCAGGCCTCGTGGGCAGGATTGATCCGGGCGTGGCGGTTTGTTCGCCGACCGCCGACGCCGTTGGTCGATTATCGACCGGCCTCCGACGACGAGCCTGCGGGGGCGGATTTTCCGCGTGCCCGCAGCTTTTGTTTCGATGCGACGACGACGGCTCGGCTGCGCGCCGCGGCGCGCCACCGCGGCGCGACGCTCAACGACGTGCTGTGCTGCAACTTGTTCGTCGTCCTGTGCGCGTTCCGCGCCGAGTCGCCGCGCGACGCCTGGCTGCGGATCGCCGTGCCCGTTGATCTGCGGACCGCGCAGCAGGACGAAATGTCCGCGGCCAACCAGGCCAGCCTGGTGTTCCTGACTCGCCGACCCGATGACTGCCGCGTCCCGAACGACCTCCTGGCAAGCCTTCATCGCGAGCTACGGCAGGTGAAGACGAACAGGCTGGCGAACACCTTCGTGCGGGGCCTCGAGCTGCGCAGGCGTCTGCCCGGGGGGCTGGTCGGATCCGTGCGCCGTCGAACGTGTCAAGCCACGGCCGCGCTGACCAACGTCGGCCAGACGCTCGCCAGCTCGCGGCTCCCGCGGCGCGAAGGAAAGCTGGTGGCGGGAGACCTGCTGTTGGAGGCCGTCGACTTTCTGCCGCCCATCCGACCGTTGACGTGCGTTTCGTTTTCGGCGTGCACCTATGCCGACCGCCTGGCGATTTGCCTTCAGTACGATCCAAGTGCCCTTGCCGAACCCGCGGTCGGACGACTGTTCGCGTCTTTCGTCGAAGGGCTGCACGGGTGGCAGTAGAGTCGCCGCGCCGGTCACGCGGGTCCGCTTTTACAACCACGTCGGAGGGCCACGCGCTGACGTGGCCAAAATCAGACGGGCGCGACGCATGGCGACGCGGCGCGTCCCGCTAGGCAAGCCCCTGCCGCGCTGGGGGGCTACGCTCTGGCATGGCCATGAAATGACGGCCTCGCCGATAACCGGGTCCGCGTTTGCGACGACGACCCGCTGCGCCGGGCGGTTTTATCGCGCGCATCGCTTGCCGATCAGCTCGTCGCGCTACTCACGCCATAAACAGCGTCCGCAGATAGCGCTGATTGTGCTGATAGCATTCGATCAACGATTTGCCCGCGACGGTGGCTCCTTCGAGCACCAGCCAGCCGCGATAGTCGATGTCGGCGATCGCATCGCGCACCGGCCGCAGATCGACTTTGCCGTGGCCGATCAGAGAACCGTTTTCCTTGATGTGGATCTGACAGATGCGCTCGCTGCCCAGGCGACGGATCTCGCGACAGACGTCGTAGCCTTGGTCCGTCATGTTGCACACATCGTAATAGACCTGGATCGCCCGCGAGCCGACGTCGTCCAGAATCCGCAAATGATCGTCGGCGTCGAGCCAGGTCTCGAGGCCCAACACCACACCGGCCCGTTCCGCCGCGGGCGCGATTCGCTTCAGACGCCGGATGACCTCGTCCTGTTTGGCGCGATCGCCTTTGATGTCACCCTTGCCGAAAAAGGCCAGCAAACAGCACGAGACGCCCAACTTGGGCATGACGCCGACGACGTCCGCCACCCATTGTTCGGTACGCGGATCCGTCGCATAAGGAATCGTATTCAACAGGCCCATGGCCAGCGAAGCGATCTCCAAACCGGACGCGCGACACGTCTCTTGATATTCATCCCGCGCCGCCGCGTCGCGCAGGTCGTGCCCGCTTCCCGGCTGGCCGAAGCTCACCTGGACGCCATCCAAGCCGATCTGTTTGGCCACGGCGAAGGCGTCGGGGCTTTGCGTCTTGCCCAGCGACCAGTCGCAGGCGCCGATCTTGAATCGCCCGTCTCGCTCGCCGCCTTCGAGCAGGCTCGACCACCACGGCGAGCCGACGAGAACGCTCCAGCCGGAAACGCAAGTTGTCAGGCACTGACGGCGAGAAACCAGGCGTCGCGAGAACATGATTCCAGCTCCGGAAAATGGTTCATCATGGACTGTTGATGACGCGGCGCGAAATAGCCTCTGGCGAATAGATGGCCTCACGCCAAGGCGGTCAAGGCCTAGAGGGCCGGGAATCCGCCTCTGGGCGGCTGGGCGCCGACGTCTGAGGCCGTCTCCACGATTTGAGGAACTTGTGTTGGACCCAACTCGAACGCGGACCTCCGGGCGTAACCCAATCCCGGCCAAAAATATACGGAACCAAGCCACCAGTCACACGAATCACACGAAATAAACAAAGACATTGAGCCCACCTGTCCACGTCAGCCGCGGCATCGGAGCTGCACGGCCGACACGCCTATCACTCGGACGGTGACTCGACGCGCGGTCGCGATTGATATCAGTATACCGTGCGCGGGCGAGGATAACTGCGCCAGGGTCAAACGCGGTACGGCGACGCCGGGGCGAAGTCCGCCTGACACGATTCCGCTCCCAGCCGCACGCAAATCCGCGATTGCGACGGCGGACGGCCGGCGATCGACGCGGCGAGCGCGTTCCTCCCCTCAGACGGAGGACGCGGGATAGGGAGATTCGGAGCCGCACCTCCGCCCGCTACGCAGCGGGCTTCGATCGAGATGGCGCCATTTTCGGATGTTTTTTCGCTTGCACTATTCCGCTATCAGTGCTATCATTCCGCTCAGTCTGGCTTTGTCATCGCAAGTTTCTTGCAGGGATGAAGTCATCTCGTTTTCAATTCCCTTTTCACGGAGGATTGGGTTACGATGCTAGTCTTAAGTCGCAAAGTGGGCGAACGGATTCAAATCGGCGAGAATATCTCGGTGATGGTCGTTCGCATTGCGGGCGGTGGGGTTCGCTTGGGCGTCGAAGCGCCGCCCGAGATGACAGTCATGCGCCACGAGCTACACGATCGACGACGGCTCGGGACGACCGATAAGGGGCAGATGCCGGTCGGCCGCACCGACGCCCGGGCTTCCGATGACGCCACGACGCGGGCAGCCGCAGTCGACGTGCCACGGCCGAATCGCCGGATTCCCGCCGTCGAGAGCTAGTTTTGCCCTACTCGGCGGCTCGGGCGGTGTGCATCGCGGGCACGGCCCGTTGTCTGAGATCGATCTGCGTACTTGGGCTGAGGTTGTCCAGCGGACCTCGCTGTTCGGCCTCGTGCCGCAGGCGCTCGAGCTTGGCCAAGGCCTGTTTGACGTCCGCGGCGACATCCAGTTGCGGCGACGTTCCCCAGACAACGCGCGTTCCGCGCCGCGTGGTCAGGACGTAGACGGGGCCCGGCGAGTCCGCGGAGGACTCGGCCGGTTCGACGCTTACGCGATACAGGCCGAGTTGCTTCCAGTGCTCGTCGAGCAACATCGCGATCCGCGCTGCGTCGGTCACGCGTGGGTCGCCCCAAGGCGTGCCAACGGGGCCGGCCGGCGCGGCGTTGGTCAACGAGATGCGCAGGTAATCTCGCGCTTGTTCCGCGGAAAAATCGCTGGGCGGCAAGAGAACCCCATCTTGGTCGACCGGCAACAATCCGGGACGGTCGTTCATCGTGACTTCGACCATCGCCACGGGCTTGCGGTAGGTCAGATCGACCACGACCCGCGCCGGGTGTTCTTTGCGAACGCGACGCACATCGCGGACCCAGGTCTGTAGACTGAAAGCGCGGGCGATCTTGACCGTCAAATCGCGCTCGAGGATCGACATGCCAGCCAATCCGCCGTCGCGGACGGCATCGGCCAGGATGTTCGCCCGAATCCAGGAGGGCGGGGGCGTAATTTCAATGCAGTCCGGCTCCAACATGTACGCGGGGTCTTGCGCGACCTGATCTTTTACCTGTTGCCAGCCGTAGCGAGCCGCGACGGCCAAAGCGGCAGCGAGCAAGACGAGCGAGAACGTCAGGCGAAGCGACCGACGCCCAGGCGCAGCCTCCGTTTTAGCGTCCACCGCCGATGCCTTCGTGCGTTTGGCAGCATTCATCGCCTCGAGCCTCCGTGCGCGAGTCGCCCGGACTCCAATGGCACGTCACCAGATCTCGAGGGCCGGTTGCAGTTCCACGCCCAGCCGCTGCATGACGCCCTCGCGTAAATAGTCGATCAAACCGAGGATGTCTTGGCTCTTGGCCTTGGCTTCGGCGACGGCAAAGTTGGCGTTCCGATCGCTCAGTTCAACGCCTCCCACGCGTGCCGTGTGCAACCCCGCCTGGTCGATCAGACTCGCCGCACTGATTCCGCCCGGATCCTTGAACAGCATGGCGGACCGCTGGTCTCGCAGAGGCTGTGCAGCCTTGTTGACGATCCACAGTTTTTTCATCCGTTTGGCCAACTCGGACGGGTCGGCCGGTTCGAGCTCGAACTTGGCTTCGAGGATCGCCAATTCATCCAAACTGCTCAGTCGATACGCGAACACCAAGTCGTTGCGCGAACGAGGCGCGAGCTCGCCGGTATGCGTCAGGACGGTCGCTGCGTGGGTGCAGTGACCGATGTCGACTCCGTGGCACGCGGCGTTTCCGTGCAACGCGCCGCCGACGGTTCCCGGGACGCCGACCAAGGATTCCAGCCCTGCCAACCCATCTCGGACCGCCGCCGAAATAACGTGCGACAACTGGGCGCCTCCGCCGGCGGTCACGATGTTCTGATCGGTCTGGATCTGGCTGAAGTGTCCGGCGGACAGCCGAATCACCAAGCCGCTGACGCCGTCGTCGCGAACCAGCAGGTTTGATCCGGCGCCGAGCAGCCGCACCGGCATGTCCTCTTGGCGGCACCGGTCGACCAACTGGACCAGCTCGTCGACGTTGGTGGGCTCGGCAAAATACGCAGCTTCGCCGCCCAATCCGAGCCACGTGTACGGCGCGAGCGGTTCGCGCTCCCTCACGATGTGTTCAAGCCCGCTCTGGAAAGACATGGTGGTTCGTGTCCTCGATCGATGAACGGCCGCCCGCCGCGGATCATAAGAGCGCTCGACGCCAGTGTCAATGCGAGCCTCGCGGCTGCCAGTATGCGTAGCCCCGGACACCCAGCTTCAACCGAAAGACGGCTTCTTTGGCTGCGACGGTCACGTACAAATAACCGTCGTGAAAATGGCAGTTAGTCGCCTGAGTCCCGCCTGCGTCGTACTGGCGCAGCAACGCGCCGGACGTTACGTCTACGACGTTGATCACTCCGCCCGTCCACATCGCGACGTAGGCCCGTCCCGCGGCGTCGAACACCAGTCCGTCGGGGACAAAGTCGCCACCGATCACGTCGCCGTCCGTATGTCGAGGGAAATCGATCAACACGCGAGACTCGCCGACTGTTCCAGACGCCACGTCCAACGGCCAGATCAGCAGGCGGTACCGCGAACTTTCCGCCACACACAGCGACTGTTGATCCGGCGTGACCCCGATTCCGTTCGGATAGGCCAACCCGTCGGCCAACCGCGTCGTCTTCTTGGTGCGGATATCGTACCGGTATACGGAGCCTGTCGGCTTCTCGTTCGAAGACGCGCCCGGGTCGGTAAAAAAGATGTTTCCCAGCCGATCCAAGGCCACGTCGTTGATGGCGTCGAAGCGGACCCCGTCGCAGCGATCCGCCAAGACTTCGATCTGAGAACCATCCGCAGAGACTCGCAACAGTCGCCCGCCACCGGCGTCGGCGACGATCAACCGGCCTTCGCTATCGATCTTCAAGCCATTGGCCTGCACCTTGCGCCCCTCGACGGGCGAAGCTTTCCGCAGGTCGCTCCAGATGGATGCGGCGCCGTCGGGCGTCAGGCGGCCGATGGCGCCGAGCTCGCGATAGTTGACGACGTACAGATTTCCTTGCGTATCGAACGCCGGACCTTCGGCGAACGCATAGCCCGTCGCCACCAGTTCCGGCGTCACCGAGTGGGACGCAGGCAACTCGTCCGCCGCTCGACTGTCGAGCAAACCGGCGACGAGCAGCAGACCAAACGCGACGCCAGCGATCGTTGGACGCCGCGCCTTCTGGTTCGTCAGACGCGATTCCCTTCGCCAATCCCAGCGAAATACGGTCGGTTTCATGGCAAACGCTCCGTTCGCGGCTCGATCATCAACGGTTGTTCGCTGGCGGGGTCGCCGACGCTGATCGTCGTTCGACGTTCCAGCAGATCCACGATCGCCTGGCCGACCACCTCGGCCCGCCAGCCGCAGGCCAGCGCAGGCGGAGACTGGCCGGCGGCACGGCCGGTCAAGTGATACGCGATCAAATTGCAGACGTCTTCGACGCTTCCCACCAGGCTCGGCGCGACCTGCTGCGCGCGGCAGACACTGCCCAGGGCGGTCGCCAAAAACTGGCCCAACAACGTGTATTGCGCGCGATTCAAGGTGCGGATCAACGGTCGCGGGCAGGCCTCGTCCGGCAGATCCAAGGCCCGGCGGACCGCCTGCGAGATGGCCGTCAACTCGCGTTCTTGGCCGCGATGATTCAAACCGCGAATGGCTCGGATCCGTTCGATGTCGTCCGTCGCGCCTCGCGCCACTTGTACAATCAAATCGTCCCGAAGTATCCGCCGCGCGGGCATGTCTCGCCGCGCAGCCAGCGCGTCTCGCCACTGCCACACCTCGCGGACGATCGCCAACGCGCGCGGGCCCAGATTCGCGCTGCCGGCCGTCCGTCGCCAACGCTCGTGGAACTCGGCGCGGTAAACGCTGGCCTGCCAGTCCGCCATTTCGGCGGCCAGCCACGGGATCCGATTCAAGGCCGTCAAACGGTCGGCCAGAGCGTCCCGCAGCGGCTCCAAGTACAATACGTCCTCCAGCGCGTACGCGACCTGGCGGCCGGATAGTGGGCGACGGCGCCAGTCCGTGAGCGTCTCGCCTTTTTTCAGGCTTTTTCCCAGCAGCTTCGAGACGAGCGTTCCGTACGCGGCCGGATACTCGAGGCCGAACAGACCCGCGGCGATTTGCGTATCGAACAGGCCGCTGGGCGCTTGGCCGACGGCGTGCAGACAGAAGCACAGCTCTTGGCGGCCGCCGTGAACGATCACTTCGCGGCCGGGCTCGGTCAACAACTGCCAGAGCGGCTCCAAATTCGTGATCGCCAGCGGGTCGATCACCGCCAGACGCCCGCCCGCCGCGATGTGGACCAGGCACAGCTCGGGGCGATACGTGCCTTCGGACACAAACTCGGTGTCAAACGCTAGGCGATGGACGTCGGCCAGCCCGCGGCAAAAAGTCGCCAGTTTTTGGGGATCGTCAATGTAGTCGTACTTCACGCCCATCGATGATAGAAGAAACCGTCGAGGTTTTCTAGCCGAACTCTTGTATTTCGATAAAGTTACGCGCATTGGACGACGTCCTTCGAAAGCGAGGTTTTATGACCGGTTTGCTGATCAGTGTGCGCAGCGCCCGCGAGGCCCGCGAGGCCTTGTTCGGCGGGGCCGATGTGATCGATGTCAAAGATCCGATGCGCGGCGCCTTGGGCGCGGCCGAGCCGGCCGTCTGGACCGAGGTTCTGAGCGAAGTTTCGACCGACCGGCCGCCCGCGACGCCCGTCAGCGCGGCGTTGGGCGAGATATGCGAGGCCGATCCTCACGCCAACTACGGTGCGCTCGCCGGCTTCCAGTTCGCGAAATGGGGCCTGGCGGGATGTCGCGGGCGACCGGACTGGCCGCGACAGTGGGCCGAGCGGCTCGCCCAACTGCCGCCGACCGTCATTCCCGTGGCAGTGGTGTACGCCGACTGGACACGGGCCGAAGCCCCCACTCCGGCCCGCGTGATCGCGGCGGCGGCCGCGCTGCGCTGCGGGGTGGTGTTGTTCGACACGTACGACAAGACCGGCGGCTGCCTGCTGGATCAGTTGAGCGTCGCCGAACTGGGGGCGCTGGCCGACCAAGCGCGAAGCTTGGGGCTGCGGGTCGTGCTGGGCGGCGGACTGTCCCCGGCGACGATCCCGCAAACGCTGCCGCTGCGTCCGTGGCTGGTTGCCGTGCGCGGAGCCGCGTGCCGATCGGGACGGACGGGAGATATCGACGCGGATTGCGTCCGCGCGCTGCGGGCCGCCGTCTGCCCGACAGCTTGACCTGCCGGATTCGCTTCGCGATATTGTCCGATGGACGGCGTCGCATGGCTTTGCGCGGAATCCACGAGGGCGGATTTCCGGCTGCCCCTGTCGCACGGAGCCTGCCACGTGTGCGGCCATTCTTGCCTGCGCGAAGGATGAAACGCGGCGTTTCAATCCGCGGCGAGGCTGGCAGTGCGCCCCGTCGCGCGTCCGGCGGTCCGGTGTGGGGCGAGGAGGTGTATGTTGTGGTTCTTCCGACGCCGCGCCAGCAACTCGCGTCGCGACGGGTGCGGGTTCGTCCTGCTGACCTTCGTGTTCTCCTGTCTGTTCCTGGTGCTCAACAGCGTGCTGATCGGCAAGTCGCTGCCGCCCTTGCTCGAGACCGGCCCCCCCGTGCTGCGCCGCGCCGCCTTTGTCCAGGCGGTGCTGTTCACCGGCCCCGTGTTGTTGATGTTCGTCGAATGGTGGTTGGTCGACCTGGTCGTCCGACTGGTGACGCCCGACCGCGAGCCCTCGAAGCCACCCGGTCAACGCGCGCGGCGGTGAACGCGCGACACCGGCCGGCGGCGCGCACGTCCGCGCGACAACTACGCGGCCCGTCGGATGCACATCAGGCAACGATCGTCGGACTGGGCGTGTCCATGGACGAACTTGTCGACGTCGGCCACGATGCGCCGGCCCGTCTCGATGGCCGTTCCATCGGCCGACCTCAACACGTCGATCAGTCGCCCATATCCATACTGCGATCGTTCCTTGTTCTGCGCTTCGGTGATCCCGTCGCTGACTAGAACCAGGGTATCTCCGGTCCAGAGGTCGATCGTGGTCTTGACATACCGTTGCGACGGATCGATGCCCAAGGGCATGCCGGCTTCGGCGTCTCCGATCTCCGCAACGCTGCCGTCGATGCGCCGCAACAGGGGGCGCAGGTGGCCGGCATTGGCAATCGACAGCGTGTGTGATCTCGAGTCCAGGATCGCCAACACCAGCGTCACGAATGCGCCGTCGAGGCTGCGCCGCGCGAAGCGCTGGTTCACCTGACTCAGAACCTTGACCGGATTCTGTTCGAGATCCAGCGAGGCCCCGATTTCACTGGCGATCTTGACCATCAGCATCGCCGCGGGCACGCCTTTGCCCGAGACGTCTCCCACGATCAACGCCGTCTGATCGTCGTTCAGGGCCACGTAATCGAAATAGTCGCCGCCGACGGATCTGGCCGGCATGTAATAGTCGAAAAACTCGTAGCCAGCGACCGTCGGCGATTCGTGCGGCAGCAACAGCAGCTGGAGCTCGCGGGCCATCTGAAGTTCGACGTCCAGCACGCGCTCTTTCAGAATCCGATCGTGCAAGATCGCGTTCTCGACGACGATCGAGATCTGGAAATCCACCGCATCCAGCAGCCTCAAGTCTTCGCGGTCAAAGCTATGCTCTCTGTAAAACGCCTCCACCTGGATGGCGCCTAGGATGTGGCCCTCCATGTCCTGCAGCGGCGCCGCGATGCACTGCCCCTGGTCGTCGATCATCGCTTGACGCGTTTTCATGGTGTCTTCCGTCAGGCGGTGGACGCACGGCAGTTCGATCATCTGCGCGGCGCCGCGTTCCAACGCGCAAATGCTCAGTGGCGGGCAAGGCGGTGTCGCGTGCAGGGCAACCACCGCGCGATCCGCGCGGTCGAACAGCGACAACAGGCCCTTCAAGGCTCGCGGTCGCAACTCGTCGATGGTCATCCGTCGGCGCAGTTCGCGGGCCAGCTTGGCAACGGCTCGTAGCCGCTCGGCGGCGAGCGTATTGTTCGCCGCCAACCAGCCGATGGTCGAGTCTTCCAACTCGGCGGCCGCGCCATTCGATTGCGCGACGTCCACGGCCAACTCGGGTGCGCCCACCGCCGAATCCGTCTCGTCCTGGGGGTGACAGACTCTGAAGGCGCAGCAACAGATGTCGATCCGATCGTGATGGCGGACCGGGTAAGCGACGCCCGGTTCGAGCGCCAATCCGTTCAGCCGAGTTCCCGATCTGCTGTTCGCGTCGACCAGCGCCAATTGTCCGTCGCGGATCGTCAGGTACGCGTGTCGGCGGCTGATGCACGGGTGCGCGAGATGGATCTGACAGAAGTCTCTGTCGCGCCCCAGCCAGAGTTTGAACCGCCCGCGCGCATTGTCCAAGGCTTGGAGAGAAAATGCGCTAGGCGCCCCCGGCCCATGCACTAGACGCAAAACAGACATGGATGGCCTCCTGTCCTACGCTTGTTAGACCAGACGCGATGTGTTGCGCATGTCCACAAAGCGAGATCGCCGCGGAGGACGCGAGCGGCTTTCTGTCACCTTCGTCGCGCATTCTTCGCGACGCGCGAGTTCACGCATACTGCATGCCGCGCATTATACAAGTATCGCCACGTGTTCACAAGATCGCGTGCAGTCCGCATAGCTACACGCGTTCCCCACGAAAGAGCAGGGCTGCCTTTTTGCGATGGAAGCGTTTCGCCCGCGCGAGCCGTCATCGCGTCGCCGATTCGCGCGGCATCCGTCGAGCGCGCGTCAGCGTCGCCTACGTCGCCATTGGCGCGGATTCGCGGACCCGCTCGGTCGCCGTCGCGATCGGTCGAGCCGACAGCGCAGGCGCCCGGCGGCGACGTGTGGCGCGTCGCGGAAACGCGTTGTTCGCCGAGCCGGAATGCGCGGGTCGGGTCGGCGCGGACGCCGCTCAGGTCCACATCTGTCGGTCCAGCATTCGATAGTTCACCGCTTCTTGAATGTGCAGCGCGCGGATCGCGTCGCTCTGATCCAGATCGGCGATCGTGCGCGCCGTGCGCAGCACCTTGTCGTGGGCCCGCGCCGACAGGCCCAGTTCGTTGACGGCCGCCCGCAGCAGCTCGAGGCACGTATCGTCCAGACGACAGAACTTGCGGATCTCGCGGGTCGTCATGTGGGCGTTGTAGCGCGTCTTGGCGCCGTGAAATCGGTCCCGCTGGATCTGCCGCGCGGCGGCGACCTGGCCGCGCATCTGGACGCTATCGGTGCCGGTCGGCGCGGACGACAGCTCTTTGAACGGCACGGCGGGCACTTCGATATGCAGGTCGATCCGATCCAGCAGCGGACCGCTGATCTTCGACATGTACCGTTCGATCTGCGGAGGCGAACAGTGGCATTCCCGCCGGGGATCGTTGCGATAGCCGCACGGGCACGGATTGAGCGCAGCGATCAGCATAAAGTCAGCCGGAAACGTCGTGCTGTTCAACGCCCGCGAGATCGTGACCACGCCGTCCTCCAGCGGCTGACGCAGCACCTCGAGCGTCCGCCGATTGAACTCGGGCAGCTCGTCCAGAAACAGCACGCCGTTGTGGCTCAGCGAGATCTCGCCCGGCGCGGGCGCGCTGCCGCCACCGACCAACCCCGCGTCGCTGATCGTGTGGTGCGGCGAGCGGAACGGCCGCCGCGCCATCAGCGGCTGACCCGGCCGCAATCGGCCCAGCGCGCTGTAGATCCGCGTCGTCTCGATCGACTCGTCGGCCGACAGTCGAGGCAGGATCGTCGGCACCCGCTTGGCCAGCATGGTCTTGCCCGAACCTGGCGGACCGATCATCAACAGATTGTGCGCGCCGGCGGCCGCGATCGTGATCGCCCGCTTGGCCATCTCCTGGCCGCGGACGTCGGCGAAATCGTCCTCGTAGCCGGAAAACGTCTCGAACAGCTCTTCGAGCCGCGAGGGCATCGGGTCGATCTCCAACGCTCCGGTAAAGAATCCGATGGCCTGGGCCAGACTTGCCACCGGGATCACTTCGATGTTCTCGACCACCGCCGCTTCGGCCGCGCTGTCGCTGGACACGACCAGCCCGCGCAATCCTGCCTGGCGGGCCGCCGCGATCGCCATGGACAGCGCGCCTTTCACCGGCCGGGTCTGGCCTTCCAACGCCAGTTCGCCGACGACCGCATACCGATCGAACAGGTCTGACTGCAACTGGCCGCTGCCCGCCAACATGCCCAGCGAGATGGGCAGGTCGAACGACGAAGCCTGCTTGGGCAGTTCGGCCGGCGCCAGGTTGATGACCACGCGATCCTGCGGCCGCTGGAACCCCGAATTGACGATCGCCCGTTCGACGCGGTGCGTGCTCTCCTTGACCGCCGCCTCGGGCAGTCCGACCAGCACCGTCTTGGGCAACGCGCCGGCCGAGACGTCGACCTCGACCTCGACGGGCAAGGCCTCGATTCCCAACAGCGAAAAGGTCTTCAATTTGGCAAGCATGCTGCGCCGGCTCCGTGTGCTCGCCATTGTGAAAGGCCGCGTTGCGCGCCGCAAGCGGGCGTCACAGAGAACACGGCGAGAACGATGTCTTCGTAGCCTCGAAAAGGGTCGGCGAGCTGAGATCCTTGTCGAGCGGCGCCAGCAAAAGATCGCCCCGCGACCGAAACGTTTCGTGTGCGGCAAGCCACCGGATTCTTGGGGCCGGTCGTCCGGCGGGCGTGGTCCGCCGAATCGCTCGAGATCAGTCCGTCGAAGATCTTGGCGCAAGGGGCTCCGAGGCGGTCTTGACGGAACCGAAGATATCGGTACGACTGGAGGAACATTGTTCGCCGGCTTTGCCGCCGTTGGCGGAGCTTGCCAAAGCGCAATACTTAACGCGAGTCAGCGCTCGCAACCAAGATGTGTACTGTACAGACCAGCGCACAGGGGGCGCGCACGGCCCGCGCATGATACGGGCTGAGACTCTGACTCTGGCCGTCATGCCGTTTGCGAGACAAGAGTGGCGGCGCGAAGGCCGGGTTCGCGCAACCTTAGGCGGGCTGAAGTGCGGCCCGCAAGATGGGATCCCGCGCGGCACGAAGCATCGAGACATTGACAGACTCCGATCAAGGCCGACGGATTATGCCTGAATTGCCCGAAGTGGAGACCATGCGACGAGGGGTCGAGCCGGCCGTCGGCGCGCGGATCGCAAGCGTCGAGGTTGTGGTTTCGAGCTTGCGGCCGATCCGCATCAGCCCGCGTCCGGCGACACTCGCGCGACGCGCGGTCGGGCGGCGGATCGAGGTCGTCGAGCGGTACGGAAAACGTCTGGCCTTACGGTTGGACGACCAGGCGGCGCTGATCTTTGAGCCGCGGATGACAGGGCTGATCCTGTTGGCCGATCCGCCGAACCAGCAGCATCTGAGGCTGCGGATCCGCCTGACGGGCAGGGGCGCGTCGCAACTGCTGTTCTGGGACCGCCGCGGTTTGGGTTCGGTGCGGTTGCTGTCGGCGCGTCAATTGGGACAGGAACTCGGCCCGGACAAGCTCGGCCCCGACGCGCTGGCGATCCCGTTGGCCGATCTGCGAGAGCGGCTCGAGGCCAGCCGCCGGGCGATCAAGGTCGCGCTGCTGGATCAACGCGCCGTGGCGGGAATCGGAAATCTGTACGCCGCCGAGATGCTGCACGTCGCGGGGATCCATCCGGCCGCCACCTGCGACCGCTTGACCGGATCGCAGTGGGCGCGATTGCACGCCGCGCTGCGCCAAGTGCTGGACGAAGCCATCCGGTACGAGGGCTCGACCTTGGCCGACGGAACCTATCGCACGGCGCTCAATGCGGCCGGCAGCTATCAGAATCACCACCGCGTCTACGCTCGTGCGGGTCAGCCGTGCCCGACCTGCGGCGGCGGGCCGATTCGACGCATCGTCCAGGCGCAACGGGCGACGTTCCTGTGCCCGGATTGCCAGCCGCCGCGGCGTCGCGGCGCGTAATGCGCCGCGACGGTTCACGATCGGGAAACTAACGCGTCGTGGGCAGCGGTCCGGCCAGTTCCTGGTACTCGGTCATGGCCGCGGTGTCGCCCGAACAGATCTGCTCGCACTTCATCCGCAGAACGGGCAGTTCGCGGTCGATATACCGGCGAGCGACGGCTTTTTTGCGCTCGGACTTCTCGGCTTGGGTCAACAGCAAATGGCCCATGATCTCGATCAACGCACAGTCGACCAGGCGCTGGCCGGTCAGGTCCAAATAGGACGGCGCCTGCTGTTTGACGAACTGGATCGCGGCGAGCAGATGCTGCTTGTTGTCGATCAGCTTTTGCCGCAACTGGATCAGCGTCGGATCGGTGTATTCCTTCGACTCGAACTGGGCGATATAGCTGTCGAACACGCCCGACGCCACGCCACGACAGGCGGCGACGATCTGCAACTGGCTGGTGCCTTCGTAGATCGTCGTGATCCGCGCGTCGCGCAGATAGCGTTCGGCCGGATAGTCGCGCATATAGCCCGAGCCGCCCAGAACCTGCAGCGCGTTGCTGGCGACCCGCACGCACATCTCGCTCGCATAGTACTTGGCCATCGGCGTCATCATGCCGTTGATCCGCTTGAGATCGCGGGCCAGCTTCTTGCGCTGTTTTTCCTCGGCCGGTTCGAGCGTCCGCGCGCCCGTTTCCAGGACGCGCAGGTTGTTGTTTTCCAGATCGCAGATCCGGCTGGTCTCGTAGGTCAAAGCGCGGGCCGCTTGGACCTCGATGCTCATGTCCGTCACCAACTCGGCCACGGCGGGCAGCTTTTCGATCGGCCCGCCGAACTGATGACGCGTGTAGGCGTAGGTGCGCGCCAGCCGATAGGCGGCCTCGGCGATCCCCAGCGATTGTGCGGCAATGCCGACGCGGGCGCCGTTCATCAAGGCGAGGACATAGGTGATCAATCCGCGCTGGCGTTCTCCGATCAGCCGGGCCGGTGCGTTCGTGTAGACGAGTTCGCACGTGGGCGATCCGTGGATGCCCAACTTTTCTTCCAGATGCCGCACTTTGATGTGCTCGGATCGTTCCGAGATAAACAGGCTCAGTCCGCGTCCGTCGTTGATGTGAGGCTCGCTGCGAGCCAACGTCAACAGAATTTCCCCGCAGCCGTTGGTGATGAAACGCTTGACGCCGTTCAACCGCCAGACGCCGTTTTCATCCAGATCGGCTCGGAGGCGCACCGCTTGGAGATCGCTGCCCGCGTCCGGCTCGGTCAGAACCATCGCCCCGGTCACCTCGCCGCGGGCGAATCGCGGGAGGATTTCGTCCTTGATCTCGTCGTTGGCAAAGGCGTTGATCGTCTCGCCGATCCCCTGCAAGCCGAAGAGGTTCATCAGCGAGCCATCGGCGCGACTGATGATCTCGATGGCCATCGTGTAGATCAGGTTCGGGCAATTCAGACCGCCATATTTGTAAGGCAGCGTAAATCCCATCAAATCCGCCTGCCCCAGGCGGCGCAGATTCTCGGCTACCTTGGGATGGTAGCTCACGGTCCCGTCGTCGTTCAGGATGTTCCCTTCGGCGTCCACGCCTTCGGCGTTGGGCGCCACGATGTCGCCGGCGATCTGGCCGACGATTTCCAGCGCGCGGCGATAGTTGTCCAACGCGTCTTCGACGTCCTGCGGCGCATAATCCGGACGCGACTCGGCATCGCAAAAGTCGTCCTCCTGGACGCGAGCCAGCTCGCGGACGTCGATGTGCTTCATCAGGAACTGGATGTCGTCATTGTCCAGAAAAAAATTCGCCACGACGGATCTCCCGAAAATGCGCGCCGCGGTCGCGCCGCGACTTCTGTTTCCGCAGACATAGCGTTTGGCTGGCTGGATGTCTGCACCGTATTGCCCGCTGTCCCCGCGAAACGACGTCGGCTCGCCTACGCCTCCTCTTCCTCGCCTCCCGAGCCGCTGTCTGCAACCTCTGGCCGCTCGCGGAACATCTTGATCATCCGCGGAATGACTTCGTTCAAATTCCCGACGATACCGTAATGCGCGACCGAGAAAATCGGCGCGTTGGGATCCGAGTTGATCGCAATGATCTTGGCGGACTCTTCCATGCCGGCCCGATGTTGCACGGCGCCGCTGATCCCGCAGGCGATGTACAGCGCCGGACGCACGGTGGTCCCCGTCTGGCCGATCTGGTGTTCTTTGCCGACGAAGCCGCCATCGACGGCTGCGCGGCTGGCGCCGACGGCGCCGCCGAGCGCTCCGGCCAATTCGTGGATCAGCTTGAAGTTCTCCTTGCTGCCCACGCCGCCTCCGCCCGCCACGATCACGCGCGCCCCCTTCAGGTTGACCTTCCGTTCCTCGATGACGCGTTCGATCAGCTTGAGCGGCGTGTCGGCCGGTTCAAAGGCGATGTTCTCGTCGATGACCTCGCCCACTCGCTGCGGGTCCGGCTCGAGCATCGGCATCACGCCCTCGCGAACCGTCGCCATCTGTGGCCACATGTCGTAATTGACGATTGTCGCGACGATGTTTCCGCCGAAAGCCGGTCGGATCTGCAGCAGTAGATTGGGATGGGTGGTCTTCGTCCGTTTCTCGAGGACGTCCTTGATCTGCAGGTCCGTACAGTCGGCGGTCATGCCCGCTTGCAAGGACGAGGCCACGCGCGGAGCCAGATCACGACCGATCGCGGTGGCGCCGAACAACACGATCTGCGGCTCGTATTTCTTGGCCAACTCGACCAGCGCCTTGGCGTACGAGTTCGTCTGATAATGCCGCAATGCCGGGTCGTGGACGTGATAGACCCGATCCACGCCCTGGGCGATCAAGCGACGCGCCAGCGGCCGCACGTCATATCCGGCCAAGACGGCCGAAACGCGGACCTTCAACTGGTCGCCCAGCTTGCGCGCCTTGCCGCAGAGTTCGAGCGACACGTCGTTCAGCCGCTCGTCTTCTTGCTCGGCAAACACCCATACTTCGCCTTCACGATTGACTCGGATCATCGTTCTCGTCTCACTCCTGGTATCGGCTTCTTCGCGGCCCGGGTCCGTTCGCGGATTGGGTCAGATGTCGTCAACTCGATTGTGGTTCGTCCATCCGGGCGTCCGCGCGCAGGCCATCGACGTCGGATCGCGCCAGCAACGCGGGCAGCGAAACGGACGATGCCCTACGACATTTCACGCGGCGCGCGATGGCGCCTGGTCGGATGGACTTCGGTCGTTCCGTGCCAGGCGCTCTTTCCGTGTCCGGCCGCCTCTCTGTGCCCGGCCGCGCTCGATCTCTCCCCCGTGCGGTCGCACCCGTCGTAAACAGCCCTCGCCGCGCGGATGCGGACTCCGAGTGAAGCGCCTCTGGTCGGCTGGTAGTCGATGGGCGCTCGGACCCGCGATCCGGGACGGCGATTCAATCATCGGCCTGGCCCGCTCGAACCCCGCGGCAGGGCCGGCCGATGTCGCAGCCATGGCGCGTCCTAACCCAACGTTCGATCGACAACCAACTCCTCGATCAATTGACGAATGCCGGCTTCGGTGGGCGAAATTTCTTTGTAGCCAGCCTTCGTCAACACGATCGATTGAACCCGGTAGACTTTGGTCGGCGAGCCGGGCAGCCCGCAGCGGTTCAGGTCGGCCCCGACGTGGTCCAGACCCCATTGGTCGATCAACAGCCCGCGCTGCCGCAGCGCGTCGAGGCGGCGATCGACCTCCGCGGAACGCTCGACTTCGGTCGCGGTTCGCATGGCCTGCTTGACCTCGGAGATCACCTCGGCCTCGGCCCGCGCCCGTTTGTACCGCAGCACGCGGCGAGCCGCCGGCGGACGCGGTTCATTCGCCGTTCCCAAGACGGTGATCAGCACCGGCAGACGAGCTTCGACGGTCTCCCAACCATTTCCCGTGTTGCGGCGAACAACCACCATGTCATCGGCGAGCCGGACGATTTTCTCGGCGTAGGTGATTTGCGGAAAGCCGATTTTCTCGGCGCTTTGTGGCCCGACCTGAGCCGTGTCGCCGTCGATCGCCTGGCGTCCACAGAACACAAAGTCGCATCGGCTGGGCGGCGTGGCAACCGTCTTGATCGCCTGGGCCAAGATATAGCTGGTCGCCAACGTGTCGCTGGCCGCCGCGCGGCGGTCGGTCAGCAGGATCGCGCGATCCGCACCGCGAAACAAGCACTCGCGGAGCACCTCGGCGGCCTTGATCGGCCCCATGGTCAACGCGGTCACCGTTCCGCCGAACTGATCGCGGATCTCCAATGCCATTTCCAGCGCGTTCAAATCTTCGGGATTGAAGATCGCCGGGAGGGCCGCCCGATTGACCGTTCCGTCCGCCTTCATCGCCTCGGACGTGATGTTGGCCGTGTCTGGAACCTGCTTGACGCAGACGATGCTGTGGTATTCCACCGCTAACGGCTCCTTTACGCCCCCGGCGCTGAGAACAGGCGACGTGTCTTGAAAAAAGAAAACGAGATTATTACCTGAACAGGCTCAAAAGATCAAGATGGTTCTCACGTTCATTCCAGGGGTCACGCGACGGACTAGGAGCCTGCCCAAATATTCAACAGTACCACGACGGATCGTGTTGCTAGCTATCGCGCTCGCACAATAGAGTGTTCGTTCGTATCATGCGCGCACGGTGCGCGCATCTTGTACATTAGTCGGTACAGCACACTTTCGGGTTACTGGCACTAACCCGCGTTAGGTGAAATTGGTATTGCATGACTGTTGCGCAGCGCAGACGACAGGAAGCGTGTTGGCCGAAGGCCATCACCAACGTAGCCTGGGGCAACGCCCCAGGACTCAGAGATGA
>JAVYAJ010000301.1:0-7117 GCA_032229885.1 Candidatus Anammoximicrobium sp.
CCGGAGCCAGCCAGCCCGGAGCCAGCCAGCCCGGAGCCAGCCAGCCCGGAGCCAGCCAGCCCGGAGCCAGCCAGCCCGGAGCCAGCCAGCCCGGAGCGGGTCAGCCCAATGCCAGCCAGTCGGACGCAAGCGGCCACGAGACCTGATCGAGCCGGATGCGCTCATCCTTCATCCGCGACGGATGAGCGTGGTTCGAGGGCCGTTGTACCCGATGGGAACGGACGCGACGGAGCGCGTCCCTCCAAAGCGATGGACGAGCGTGGTTCAAGCGCCGTTGTGCCTGGGACGAGCTGAGGTTCGCTCTGTCACCGCGCGTCCAGGTCGGCGGCAAGCGCGGCGAGCAGTGCGTCGAAACCGGGGCCGGTGGCAGACTCGACGCCCAGCCTCGTTCGCCGAAGCCCTTGGCCAGTCGACTCGGGCGACGGCGCGGCCGGCACGATCGCGTTCGCGGCTGCGCGCCTCGTCCTTGATCCGCGGAGATGTCCAGCCGGTGGCGCGCGAAAGGGGTATGCCGCCGCGTGCGACCGATCCCGCTCCAACATCTGTGCCAAGCCCGTCGAGTTGACGGCTCGACCGGTTGCGTCTGGCAGCCAGTCCGTCTGGGGAAATAGGCCTGTTTCGTCGACGATCACCGATGGCGCCCGGCGAGCCCGGTCGCTCGTTTGGGCGCCGAAGACGGCTGTTGACGTCGTGTCAGCTCGAGTCGCCGGCGGCGGCGGCGTCGCCACAGGCGGCAACACGGCGGGATCGGCCCCCTGAGCCGCCGCCCAGGCGTTGAGAAAGTTGACGACCATCAGCACGTCGGCCGCAGTGCATAGATCGTCGCCGCTCACATCGCAGTAGATCGTCGCCGATTCCGCGTAGCCCCCCGGCAGTGCGCCCGCTTCGAGCAACAGGTTCAGATAGTTGATCAGGATCAGGGCGTCCAGCGGCGTCACCTGGCCGTCGCCATTGACATCGTAGCGATTAGCCGGGTTCTGCTGGACGCTGGATAGAGTGATCGCGCCGTCGATGATCGACGGGGGCAGGCCCGCAAAGTCTGTCGGTCCGTTCACCGTGCGGCTCAATTGCAGCGTCCACGCGCCGTTCCAGAATCCGGTCGTATCGACCGTGACCATCGCCAGCAGGCCTTCGGCGGCAACCGTTCCGAAGGCCGTTGTGGTCGCTTGGTACGCGTGCTGCGGAACCCGATCTTCGTCGAGATCGATGCGCAAACCGGTGTGATTGTCGGCAAAAATTGTCCCGGTCAAGATGTCCACGCGCGTGATCACGGGCGCCTCGGCGGCAACGTCAGGCGGGATGTTCGGATCGGCGATTTGAAGATTGAAGTTCAGCCCCTGTACGGGGCCGCCTCCGGACACATAGATGGGAATCTGCTGCCCAGCCATGTCGGGCTGCAGACGGTGGGTTCCCACGATGATCGACAGCCCGTCCAGCGGCGGGGCAGGCCGCGAATCGTCGGTCGGCGTCTCGGCCGCCGACGCGATCCTCCGTAGCGCGGTCCGATAGTCCGTTGCGTTGCCGCGAGGCAGGGCCTCGTCCTGCCAGTCGACGGTCTGGTCGCGGTTGAAATCCACCGGGCAATCGTCGGGCGTGTCGTTTGACCCGCCGCATGGCTGATTGCGAGCCGCAATCTCGTCTGTCACATTCACGGGGAAATAGGGCAGCCCGCTGGCCGACGCGTTGTCGGGCCGCCGCCCGGATTCGCCGACCGCGTTGCCAAAGTAGAACACGTCGTCCTGTTCCAGGTTGGTGCCCGCGGTCGCCTTGACGGTGACTTGTAGCCACTGGTTTCGCGTCGCGTCGGCCGTCGCCCAGACCAAGCTGACCCGCGTCGAACCGTTCGTCCCGGCCCCCGCCCGCTGCGTGATCGAAGTCGGCCCCGCCGCCAAGGACCATGCGGTCGGATCATCCGTGTTGCCCGCGCGGAACTCGAAATCGTCCGCGGTCAACACGGTGAAACTAGGCAGGTGATCGATATCGAGCATCAAACCGTTCAGGCCCTTGTCGTAACTCGTGTAGTTCGCAAACTCGGCCGTTTGCCCGGGCAGCAGGGCCCGTTTGTCCGTTGCGATGGCCGCGTCGTCTGCGGAATTCGCGGCCGGATCGTGGCCGTCCCACGCCGAGTCGTTGTAAAACACGTGCCGCCCGACGACCTCAGCGGGAGGCATCACGGCGAGACGGACGGTGGCCGGCGACGAACCGACCGTCCCGTCGTGGGCGAGGAACGTGAAGGAATCGACGCCGGCGAAGCCCAGATGCGGCGTGTAGAACAGATTCGGCGCCTCGCCCGTCAGGTCGCCGTTCGTCGGCGGCTCGACGAGGAAGAACTGCAGCGCGTCGCCGTCGGAGTCCGCGGCAGTCAGGGTCACCGGCAAGGACTCGCCCATCCGCGTCCACAACCATTGGTCATCCGCGGTCGGCGGCGCATTGACCGGCCAATCATCGTCCAGATTGACGACGCTTACGTCGGCCGCTTTCCAGCCGTCGTAGCCTGGATCTGCGCTGACGGCCGGCAAGGTGTTGATCGTGAACTCGATGTCGCCGTCGCGCGCGGTGTCGTCTACGCCGATCACCGTCAGGTGCTGGGGCGTCTGCCAGTTCGCGGGCGTAAACCGGACACTCGACGGCGATACGCCTCCTTCCGACTCGTTGCTCGAGACGAACTCGACCATCACATCCGCCAGCGGGATCGAGGCCAGCGAGACGGAGAACGTCGCCGTCTGCCCGGCCTCGCTGGTGACCAGTCCCGACGTCGGCGCCACGATCACCCCGGGCGCGACGCTGCGCGTTCCGACGAGCATCACATCATCGAGATTCCAGCCCGCGTACTGACCGGTGGTGCCGGTGGGCCCCAGTCCCCACCGGATGGATACCGTCGGCTGGCCGTCGGCGATGGTCGAGATATCGTACGTCCGCAGCGTCCAGCGGGAATCCGTCACGCCGTCGGTCGGGTTTTGCCAGATCGTCGTCCAGGTGACGCCATCGGTCGAAACCTGCACTTCGGCGCGATTCGTCGGGTAGGGGCCGATGTTCAACCAACGCTGAAAGCTCAACTGCGCGTCGTGAAAGGCCGAGACGTCGAGCAGCGGCGTCGTCGCCCACTGGACGTGCTCCATGTCGGTCGCATGATCGCCATTCAAATTGTAGCCCATCACGTTCGCGCCCGTGTAACCGGACGAGGGGTCGGGATTGCCCAAGGCGCCGCCTTCGCCGGCTGGCGTTCCCCACTGCCATCGCGACGCGCCGGCCCCGGGATCGAGCATCCAGCCGGGGTCGTTTGTCATGTCTGCGCGGTAAATCACGTCGCGGATCGTCACCGAGTACGTGAACACGGCGGGGCTTGGGTCGAGCGGGTTTCCCGCCGAGTCGACGATGCTTCCCGGTCGCGCGCCGAGCCGGGCTTCCAGATCGCCATCGACCAAGCCAGACACGGGAAACCGCCACGTGTTGTCCGTCAACGCGAACGGCGCCCCGACGTGTGCGGCCACGGCTGCCGCGCCGCTCAGCGTCAACGCATCGGCGCTGACTCCGAGGATCGGCTCGGAGAATGTTGCATCGATCAGGAGCTCGGGCGTGTTGATAACGGTGGCGATGGGCGGCGTTACGACAACGATCTGCGGCGGCGGATCGTACTCGACCAGCGTGCCCGCGATGGTATAGGATCCCAGGCTACCGTATCGGCTGTATCCGGTTCCGATCGAGTCTTTGCCGGTCCCTTCGATGGCCAGATAGTAACTGCCGCGATCGAGATTCAAGCTGATCGACGCGTCCAAACGGCGCGGCGGATTGCTCGTGGCAACGACATTCCCCGAACCGTCGTACAGGGTTGTCAGGATATCGAGATTGGGGCCATGCACCGCGGGGCTCACGCTCAGATCGAGCGCGCCACCGATGGTGGAAAATGAGAAAAAGTCGCGGTCTGTGTTTCGCTCGATGATTCCCGAGCCGGCCAAAATCGCGAGATCAGACGTGGCCAGCGGCGTCGCGCTGGCCGCGTCGTCGCCGTGGTCGTCCGGTCGATAACCAAAGCCATTGCTGCCGGTGATGATGGCCAGATCGTCTTGCGAGTTGCTGGCGTTTGGATATTCGCCTCGACTCCATTGGGTCAGTTCGCGGTAATAGCCCGAACCCATGATCGGCGCCCAGCCGGTCGAGCCGCTGCCGTGTCCCTCGTAGTATTCCGCTCCTCCGGCCACTCCGTCGTGGTCCAGCCCCAGCGTGTGCCCAATCTCGTGCGACACTGCTTCGGCGACAAACACCTCGCTGCCGCTGCCCAGGTTTTCGGCGAACACGAAGGCCGGAGTATCGCTGCTCCAAGTGAAGGACTGCAGGTACGCGATTCCGCCGTAGGCGCCCGAGCTGTACCAGTCCGTCGAGGCGCCGCCGATCACCGCTCGAATGCCCCATCGCTCATCGCCGCTTCCGAGTTTTCGCAGCGCGTCGAGGCCCGGATCTTCGGTGGTGACATCTACATCAAAGGGGCAATAATCCTCGGCGACCCGCGCCCAGATCGCTTGGATGCGGGCGAGCTCGGCATTGGAGAACTGGCTGTCGCCATCCAAGCTGAACGGCGGCGTGACGATCGGCTTGCCACGCGTATAGCTGCTGTTCCAGAGGGTTCCGGCCGTCGTGTGCCCGTCGAAATCGAGAAAGATCGTCTTGGTGGCCGCCGGATTGCTGTGGAGAAAGAACGTCTCTTCCACCGGGTAGGTCGGCGTCGGCGGGGCCGACGCTGCGCCGCTGGTCGGCTGGATCCCGAACGCGTCGGGCCGCAGATCCGGGACAGGATCCGACACCACCGTATTGCCCCATGGGTCGATCTCGCGTTTTTCGACGGCCCGCGGCTGGGCGAGCGCGGGGCGCGCGGGGGTCGAGTCTAGTATCTGGACGCGCATCTCGTCCGATTGTGCGGCAAACAGCGCTGCCGACGCGAACTCGAGGGTCCCTGGCAGCGAGCTTAGCGCTAGCCGCGGCTCGAGCGGCTCGAGCGCCAGGCGACGCCGGTAGATACGCTGCGTTGCCAATGCTCGTCGCCGCCGTCGCGCTGCCCGGCGGGCAGACTCGGCGGCGGGGCGATCATGGCGCGTAACTGGACTGCTGGTCATCGCCATCTTTCTCCGGCGCGATGCAGGGAAGCGACTTTCGATCCGCGCGAAGACGTGCAGGCTGCCGAGCCTCAGCCCATCCCATGGCTGCGCCAAACGACAAAATGCCACGATACAAGCATAGCATTAGGAAAACCAACGTTAAGCCACAAGATGAATCCCGCCACCTCCGTCTCGTGTCAGGGCG
Organism: Candidatus Anammoximicrobium sp.; assembly: GCA_032229885.1. Lineage (GTDB taxonomy): Bacteria > Planctomycetota > Planctomycetia > Pirellulales > Pirellulaceae > Anammoximicrobium. The sequence continues at coordinate 5,296 of JAVYAJ010000301.1, forward strand.
CTTTGCGCTCGTGTCCGCGTGGGCTGCGCGCCGGACATCTCGCGTGTTGCCCCTTCGCAATTTGCGACTTGTCCGCACTCGCCCGCGTGTGGGATTCGCGCGGTCTAGCGGCGACCGGCAACCGCGTCATCCTGGACGGACGCGTTCCGTCGAGTGCGGCGCGCCTCCAATTATGATTGGACCCCGTGCGCTTTATCCGTACAGCTCTGCGTGATCCTCGGCTTTCCTTTGTATTTTAGACCCGGACGGATTACGGGCGCGAGCCCACGCCAAGAATTGGCAAAATTCGCCCCTCGCCAGTGCGCCAATTCGCCCGCAAACGCACCCCTCGCCCTGTTGTCGCGCGACGCCCGGCGACTCGTTCTGCCAAAATGACACGCCCCGTTTGCCGCCCACGTCCGCCGGCGGCTGGATGAGGCCCCGTTTCATGACGCAAGTTCTTGTGACGATGTATCTTGCACTCATAATTCTACGCTTGGCACACGCCTTGCTCTTTTGGGACGCTCGATACGTCAGTCTGCCAATACAGGTGCAGTTTGCCTACCGCTTTGTCGCAGGCATCGTCGGCGTAACAATGGGCCGCGGCGAGTCATCAGGGTCACTTAGACGCGCACAAAGCGGTTGACGGTTTTCAATGTGTCAGCGAAAGGAGGATTCCGGACGTGGCGAAACAGATGGTGTACGAAGATGACGCGCGACAAGCGTTATTGGCCGGCGTGTCCAAGCTGGCCACGGCTGTCCGCAGCACGTTAGGGCCGCGCGGTCGCAACGCCGTGCTGGACAAAGGGTGGGGTTCGCCGAAGATCACCAAAGACGGCGTGACGGTGGCCGAAGACATCGATTTGGACGATCCGAACGAAAATCTGGGCGCCAAGCTCGTGAAAGAGGTCGCCAGCAAGACCAATACGGTGGCGGGCGACGGGACGACGACCGCAACCATCCTGGCGGAAGCCATCTTTCGCGAGGGGCTGAAAATGATCGCCGCCGGCTGCGACCCGATGGCCTTGTCTCGAGGCATTACGTTGGGCGCCGACGCGGTCGTCGAGGCAGTCAAAGGGATGGCGTCGCCCATCGAGGTCAAAAACAAGAAGAGCATTCAACAGGTCGCCACGATTGCCGGCAACAATGATCCGACGATCGGCGCCGTGTTGACCGATGCCTTCCTCAAGGTCGGCAAGGATGGCGTGATCACGATCGAGGAAGGTCGTGGCAGCGAGACCACCGTCGAAGTCGTCGAGGGGATGCAGTTCGATCGCGGGTTCCTGTCGCCTCATTTCGTGACCAACGAAGACGACGTGTCGGTCGAACTCGAAGACTGTTATGTCCTGATCTACGAAGAGAAAATCTCGTCGAACAAAAAGCTGATCCCCCTGCTGGAGGCCATCAGCCGCGCCAAGAAACCGCTCTTGGTCATCGCCGAAGACGTCGAAGGCGAGGCGTTGGCGACGCTTGTGGTCAACAAGATGCGCGGCATTCTGAGCGTGTGCGCGGTCAAGGCGCCGGGCTATGGCGATCGCCGCAAGGCCATGATGGGCGATCTCGGCGTGCTGACCGGCGGAACGCCGATCTTCAAGGATCTGGGCATCGACCTGGAAAGCGTCAAGCTGAGCGACCTGGGCCGAGTCAAGAAGGTCAAGATCACGGCGGACGAGACGGTGCTGGTCGGCGGCGCGGGCAAAAAGGACGCCATCGATGGTCGAGCCCAGCAGATCCGCAGCGAGATCGAAAAAACCACCAGCGATTACGATCGCGAAAAGCTCCAGGAGCGGTTGGCTAAGCTGTCGGGCGGCGTCGCCCAGATCAGTTGCGGGGCGATGACCGA
>JAVYAJ010000302.1:0-4654 GCA_032229885.1 Candidatus Anammoximicrobium sp.
ACAACTGACAACTGACAACTGACAACTGACAACTGACAACTGACAACTGACAAATTTTCTTGGCCCTTGTTTGATTGCGGCTGCTGGCCGCGCTAGGGATACGTCGCTACTGGCCGTCGGTGACGGAAGAAAATGGGCGACTGGCGGGCTCCGGTGGGGCGGTCACGGCGTTTTCGCGATCCTTGCGCGGCGCGGGTATCCTGGCGAGCCACGGTTGCAGGCGGTACGGGCGGGGGAGGCGTATCGCGATCTTGTACTGGGGACCGGCGAGCCATCGTTGGGCGGGGGTCGGCCGCTGTTGCAGAGAGCGGCGGAGCGAGGTGATACAGCGACGGGCGCAGCGGGGGATTCGCGACCGGGGGTGGAGGACGAGCTTCACTTGGTCGGGATCATCGATCCACACGAGCCGCCATGCCTGCAGGAGATGCGCAGGGAATTGCGCGTCCGGCGTAAGGCACCGCAGACGGAACGGGCTTACGCGGGCTGGGTCGGCCGGTTCATCAAACATTGCGGCAGCGATGATCTGCGGCAGTTTGGCGAGCGGGAAATCAAGTCGTTCTTGACGCGAGTGACGGTCGAAGGCAACGTCGGCCCGAAGGATTCATTTGGCGCCACCCACCAACTCGCGCCCCACCCACTCGCGCCTGGTGCATGCACCTGGGAATCAACCTGAGAACCGCACTGGAGGGCCACGCTCTGTCGTGGCCGCAACGGCGCGCGGCGCCCGTAGATCGGGACTGCGGACCAGGCGGATGGCACAAATGAAAAAAGACGGGTGCACGCGATGTCCCGATCCGTACGATCCGGAGACCTCTTCGATATTTCCTGGGCCTCGTCTGGTCAGGGGCGAGAGCCTACGTCAGGGCTTCGTCGCGAATGACTACACAAGATCCAGGGGCCTCACGAAAAGGCAGCTAGCGTCACAAATCGGAATTGATGGGGCATGGAACGGAAAGCCGTCCCAGATTACCAGAAAAACGAGTTGGGACGAGCTACGTGGTAATTGAAATGGCTGGATAGCGAGCGGAAGAGCGGTGCGCCGTCTTGGAGGGACGCGCTCCGTCGCGTCCGGCCGGTTGCGGCCACGACGGAGCGTGGCCCTCCAACGCTGCACACGCCTCCAACAAGCGCATTTCGGCGGACAAGCTGGTTAGAAACCAATCGTCGTGGACGCAAACCCCGACTTACAATATTGCGCGGACTGGCGAAAGTCTGGCTGTAGTAACCGGCCAATGGTGATTTGTGGCACTAGACACCACGGGGCAGGATTGCGCGTCTTGGCAGTTCGCGCCTTGGCGTGAGACCGTTTCCATGATTGGGTCAAGTGATGTTTCACCGCATCCTCGGCCGGCGGGCGGACGACAGGGGGTTGGCCGAGCGTCGCCGATCGGCCGCCACGACCATTCAATACCGCTGGCCGCGGACGATGGGGCTGGCGGCACGGTCGTCGATGCGCGAGGGCGCGTTGTCTCGGCTGGCCTGCAGCGTGACCGGTTCATCCATCGTTTGCTGGCGCAATTCGCAGGCCACATAGTCCCGCAACGCCTGCGAGGGTCGATCAAGGTGAACGACCCGACTCTGCGCCTGGGGATTGCGGCGTGACCGGACGATGATGATGACCTCGTCGTCGTCGTTGATGTTCGTGATCGTCCCTGTGCTGGCCAAGTGAGACGCCAACGACGCAGGGGCTCGACCGGCATCGTTCGCCGCGGCAGATGGCCCGCCGGCCAACGATCCCGCCGGCATCTGTTGTGGCATCCGGGGCGGAGCCAGCGATGGTGTGGCTGAGCCGGCCGCGGCTTCGCGCGGCGCCGTCGGTTGGTCAGCTTGCACGAGCGTGGTCGCGGGCGCGTTTTCTCGATACAGTCGCGACTGGCCGATCTTGTCCAATTTGGCGTGCACCAGCGGCAACGCGGCGTAGATGCCTTCGTTGTCCTGGGGATCCGCCAGATTGCAGACCCCGATCAAGTAGCCGGCCGCCGAGAACAGCCCGCCGCCACTGCGTCCAACCACGGGTTGGCCGGACGAGACGATGTTCGACGGCCCTACGTATTTGTCGAGCGCCGTGACGCGGCTATCGCGCACGCTCGGCGCCGCGCCCTGGTCACAGCCAACGCTGAACACCGTATCGTGGGGGCTCACCCGGTAACCTGTCGGCGCAATCGGCGCGGGGGCGACCGCACAGTTCAAACGAATGGCCAACAGAGCCAGGTCTTCCTGCAGATCCCATAGCAGCAGTTCCATCGCCTGGGCCGGTGCGGGCTTGGACGCCCCCGCAGGAAACAGTTCGACTCCGATTCGACCGCGACCCTGCGACTCGCGGAACAAATGGGCACACGTCAACACCAACGCCTCGTTCTGCTGCACGTCGATGATCGTCCCCGTGCCGAGCGATCGACCGCCGCCGGCGTCGTCGATGCACAGCCGCACCGTGGCCGCCAAAGCGCGGGCCTTGGCGTCCGCACTGGCCACACCGCTGGCGACAGGCAGCGAAGCGAGCTGCGCCGCCGGACTCGGGCCGTGGGCCGAGACTGGCTGGGCGGCGAACGGCTGGCCTGCCGCAGGCGATCGACCCGCAGCGATCGATGGCTGAAGCGGTCCTTGACCAGCCGCCGGCTGGACGCGCCCGAACATTCCGACCAACTGGTCATACGACGTGTGGCCGACGACGCGGGCAACTTCGCGATTCTCGGCGACCAGCACGTAAGTGGGCACGCTTTCGACGCGGAACTGCTGAGCCAGCGCGCGCTCGCGATCGATATCGACTCGCCGTACCGGATACCCATCAGCCGTCAGTCGGCGGATCGTCGGCTCCATGGCCCGACAGGGACCGCACCACTCGGCGTGGAAGTCCAGCAGCATCGGCTGGGATGATGCAGCCAAAACGGCGAGCAGGGCAAATCCTGGAGATGCGATCATCGGCTCCCTCCTTGGATTCGATGAGCGTGCAATGCGTGGGTCGAGACGGTCCAGACGCTCGGCGCGTTTTGCGCGTGCGCTGGCCACTTGGCGCGTCGATTCGAGCCTTCGAGCCGTAGCCACAGGGTCCAAAAACGGCCGAATCCGCCGCAGGCCAGACTGTCCTCGGAAACCGAAAGATTTGCAAGACCAGTCTGCGCTGCCGGGCGCTACTTTGCGCGGAATTTTTTTGACCCACCTTGCGGGCCGGTCCGCGGGAGACCGTTTGTCCAGCCACTGGGCCATCGCTGCGGGTCTTTGCTGCGGGACGTCGCTGGGGGCCGCTGGGCGAAACGGGCGTGCACGCTGCGCGCAGGACCGTGGCTCGCACGCCATGCGCGCCTCGTGCCACAAATTGGAATTGATGGGACATGGAGCGGGAAGCCATCCCAGATTAACAGAAAAATGAGCCGGGACGAGATACATGGCACTCGAAATGGCGGGACAACGGGCGCAGAGCAGTGTGCCGTCCTGGAGGGACGCGCTCCGTCGCGTCCGCCTGGTTACGGCCACGACGGAGCGTGGCCCTCCAACCATGCGTGGAGCACGGCCCTCTACACTGCGCAGACCCTCAACAGACGCATTTCGGCTGGCAAACTAGGTAGAAAGCAGTCATCGTGGCCATAAAACCGGCCTTGCGATGTTGCACAGACTGGCGAAGATCTGGCTGTAGTGACCTGCCAATTGTGATTCGCGGCACTACACTGCTAGCACCGGACGAGCAATTCGCCGCGCCCGCCTTCGAGCAGATCGCCGTTGAACAGCTCGTATTCCGCCCCGGCGGCGAGCTGGTCCGGGGACAGTGGAAAACCCAGCCCATGCACGTGCCGCAGAATCAACGACATGACTTCCGGAGCGTAGCGGCACGCACGGCGAAAGCTGGGCAGCATCGGACTGCGGCCGCCCAACAGGGCGATCGTGCCCCGTTTCATGCCTGCCCCGTGTCGAATTCCCGACGCTCCGCTGACCAGGATGGTTCCTGCGAGCATGTTCAACCCGATCAGGTCGCCGGCCGAGCCGACCGCCACCAATCCGCGGCGCATCGAGTGACCGATCTCGTCGCCCGCCGAGCCGTGGATCAGGATCGTTCCGCCGGTCATTCCGCGGACGCCGCCCCGATACGCGGCGCCGACCAGATGGCCCGCGCTGCCTTGGACGTGGATCAGTCCGCCCTGCAGTTCGGCGCCGACCCAATCGCCAACGTCGCCATCCACGTGAATCTGGCCGCCCGCCATCCTGCTGCCCAGATGGCGTCCAGCGCAGCCGGCGACGTGCAGGGATCCGTCGGCCATGCCCGCGCCGATCCAATGGACGCCCGACAGGTCTCCTTCCCAGCGCATTTGACCGTCGGTCGGGTCGCCGGATACGGTGAAATACTCCCCCAAGGATGTCTCGATTCGACCGTGGAAGATCCGCAGCCGTTCAATCTCGGCGATCGTCTTGCCCCGCACAGCGTCCGGTGTCACGCCTTCGACCTCGACGGGCACAGAACAGCGGTTCTTCAACGTCAGGCACAGTGTCATCTTGGCAATCCATACGGCACGGTCGTGTTGCGCTACGGCTGCAAACCAGAATTGATGGGACATGAAGCGACAAGTCTTCTTAACGCGGGCTGTCGCCCGCAACCCAAGAATCTGTTTGGCCGAAGGCCTCTGATCACCGTAGCCTGGGGCAACGCCCCAGGGCTGGCGCCGCG
>JAVYAJ010000303.1:0-9575 GCA_032229885.1 Candidatus Anammoximicrobium sp.
CGAAACTTGGCGCGAATTCGCGGCTTTTCTCGGCTGGATTCGCAGGGTGGCAATTAAGTTCGATGACATCGGCCACACTGTGTGGCGCGAGCAGTCGCGCGACGGAGACGCGCCTGCCATCCCAGGCAGGTTTACGTTGCTCGGCTAGCGAAGTCTGTTTTCGGGCTGCCGCGCGTCGAAGCCCACGCGGGCTGGCACTGCGACGCCCCGACGGTTCTTCCAGCGACTCGTGGATCAGAATCCTCGGAGCGTGGCGCGATGAATCGGCTGACGCGACAGCTCAGCGACCCACTTACCCCACTCATTTTCACAACGGGAGGTATCTCATGAAGGTCTTGAGGCAACTGTGGCAGGACGATGCGGGCTTTGTCGTTTCCACGGAACTAGTGTTGATCGCCAGCATCTTGGTGATCGGCATGATCGTGGGCTTGGCCACGGTCCGCGACCAGGTGGTCCAAGAGTTGGGCGACATCGGCCTGGCCATCGGCCAACTGAACCAATCCTACTCGTTCTCCGGCGTTTCAGGGCATACCGCGACCACAGCGGGTTCAAGCTTCGTCGATCAGACGGACTTCTGTGATGACGCCGAGGCTCAGGCCCCGAATGGCCCACCAGCTTGTATCCAGTTCGTAAATACGACGCCGGGTGAGGGCTAACCGCAAACCCACAAATCCGCGCCCATCCGCAAGCGGTTGGCTCCTACTGTGTCTGGTCGGCTGTCGCCTGACGGGCGACAGCCGCGGGCCCTCACAAAATTCCTCGGAGGCTCAAATGTTGATCTACGCAAAACTGCTGTGGCGGGATAACCGGGCGTTCGTCGTCTCAGCCGAGTTGGTACTGGTCGCCAGCGTCCTGGTCATCGGGTTGCTCGTCGGCTTGGTGACGGTCCGCGACCAGGTCGTCCAAGAGCTGGCTGATGTGGCGGCCGCGATCAGCCGATCGAATCAATCCTACTCGTTCTCCGGCGTCAGCGGCCACACGGCCACGGGCGCGGGGAGCTTGTTTGTCGATCAGGTCGATTTCTGCGACAACGTCAACGGAATCCCGACGAGCGTCGATCCGCCGGGCCAGCCGGCGGCGTGCGTCAGTGTCACGGTACCCGCGACGCTTGGCGAAGGCTAACGCCAGCAATCAGAATTGATAGAGCATCAAACAGCAAGTTACCCCAGATTGCCAGAAGACCACGCTGGACGCGACATAATGGTAACTGAAATGGCGGGAGGACGACCATAGAGCGGTACGCCGTCCTTGCGGGACGGGATCCGTCGCGTCCACCCGGTCGCGGCCACGACGGAGCGTGGCCCTCCAATGCACCCCCCCAGCGTGACGTAGGCTTGCTTCGCCGGATGCGATCCCGGCTGATAAACAAGGCAACAATTGTCCGTCGGGGGCGATGAGTGCTGATTTACGGCACAAACCATTTATCCGACAAACTCGTCCTCTACGGTCTGAACGTGTCGAAGGCAGCCGACGCAGTGCGTTCGCGCGGCGCATCGGCTTCGATATGCCTTGCCGGGGTCAGCACGAGACTTTGCGGGCTGTGGCATTCTTGTCGGCCCGCAGACAATTACGAGATCCAGGGGACCACAAATCGCGACGCGCCCCTTCGAGGAGACACGTATCGACTGTGTCGCGCGTACGTCGGCTGCCGGATTTTCTTGTCTGTGACGCCGCGCGATCCGTATACTTGACCGTATGGAGCGTTGTCTGCTTGGCGTCTGTTGTCTACTCTTCGCGCGCGAGGCGGTCGCTGCCGACTCGACGGCTGGCAGCGCAGTGTTTTCGTTGGTCACGGGCGGCCAAGTCGAAGGCCGGCTGCTGAATCCCGACGAACAGCCGCGCACGTCGTATCTGGTGCGCACCGAAACCGGCGGAACCGTCCGACTGGCCGCCGCCGACGTCGGTCGCGTCGTGACGGTTTCCGAGGATCTGGCGTGGTATCGCCAGACGTTGCCGACCGTTCCGCCGACCGTCCCAGGGCACTGGGCGATGGCCGAGCAGTGTCGCGAGCGGAACCTCAGGACCGAGCGCGACCTCCATCTGCGCGAGATCTTGAAACTCGACCCGGATAACGCCGAAGCGCACTACGGCTTGGGCTACAGCAAGGTCGATGGCAATTGGATCCTCGCCGACCAACTGATGCAGAGCCGCGGATACGTCCGCTATCGCGGCGCGTGGCGGATCGCCCAGGACGTGGCGTTGGAACAGGCGGCCGAGAAGTATGACAAGCTGGTCAAGGATTGGAGGCAGAAGGTCAAGACGATGCAGACGGCGATCAACAAACAACGCGGCAAAGAGCACGATGCGCTCGCGGCCCTGCGCGCGATCCGCGACCCGGCCGCCGCGCCTGCCTTGGCGGAAATCGTCGATGATCCGCGCCAGTCGCGCGAATTGAGGCTGGTCTGCATCGAAGTGCTGGGTCGGCTCCGCAGCGCGGCCGGCGTGGCGGCATTCGTCAAGCAGATCATCGAGGACGCGGATCCGCACATCCGCGAAGCCTGCCTGGATCAACTGGCTCGATACGGCGCGCCGCAGGCGGTCCGCGCCTGCGAAAAAATGTTGGCCTCGAAGGACAATCGTCGGGTCAATCGGGCCGCAGCCTGTCTGGCAGCGCTGCACGACGTGTCGGTCACCGCGTCGCTGATCAACAGCCTCGTCACCACGCACAAGTTCGTGATCCAGAATCCCGGTGGCAGTCCCGGCCAGATGAACCTGGGGTTTGGCAGTGGTCCCAGCGGATCCGGCAATTCGTTTACGGCAGGCGGCCGGCCGCAGACCGTCGAAAAACAACTGCAAAACGAAGGCGTGTTGCACGCGCTGGTGACCCTCCATCCGGGCGTCAATTTTGGCTTCGACGTGGCAAGCTGGAAACGTTGGTACGCCAATCAGAATCGGCCCAACGTGCTGGACTTGCGCCGCGATTTCTGACTGCCAGCCGCGTCGCGCCCCCGGTTGACCTACCCCCACGCGACGCCACACGCAGGGGCCGCGACGGCCCCGCGTTGCCATACGTTCGTCAAGAAAGGCCAGGATCCCCCCTGACTTGTGGCCCGTCGGCTGCGTATGCTGAGACCAGCCAGATGCACGCCTGAACGTGGGAGTCATCGATGAGAGATCGGTCTGCCGCTGGCCATGCGGGTTGGTTTGCCGTGACGATCTTGCTGGGGGCATTCTTGGGGTTCCAGGTCCAGCCCCTGTTCAGCAAGACGATTCTGCCGTGGTTTGGCGGCAGCCCCGCGGTGTGGACGACGTGCCTGGTGTTTTTTCAGACGGCCCTGCTGGCCGGTTACGCCTATGCGCATGCTCTGTCGCGTCTGCGGCCGGTGCATCGCCAAGTGTTCGTCCATCTGATGTTGGCCGTCGCGGCCCTGTTGCTGCTGCCGATCACTCCGGGCCCGGACTGGCGTCCGACGCCGCGCGCCAGCCCGATCGGCCAGATCGTGCTGTTGCTGGTCCGTTTCGTGGCAGTGCCCTACGTGTTGCTGGCGGCCACGTCGCCTCTGTTGCAAAGCTGGTTCGCGGCGGTGGACGCCAAACGGTCGGTGTACCGTTTCTATGCGCTCTCGAATCTCGGCTCGCTCGCCGGGCTGATCAGCTATCCGCTGATCGTCGAGCCGCGGCTGACGACCAGTCGTCAGGGCCTGTTGTGGTCACTGGCCTTTGGCGTGTATGCGGCCCTGTGCGGCGTGCTCGCGCTGCGGATGCGTTCCGCGTCGCGCTCGCCGACGGGTCGGCCGGTGGCGGCTGGCCCGTCGGCCTTGGCGGCCGCGGCGGGCGTCGGCAAGCAGACATGGTGGACATGGGTTCTGCTGCCCGCGCTGGGGTCGATTCTACTGCTGTCGATCACCAACCACCTGTGCCAGAACGTCGCCGTGATTCCCTTGTTGTGGATCGTTCCGCTGGCGACGTATCTGGTGACGTTCATCATCTGTTTCGAGGCCGAGCAGTGGTACGTGCGGCGGTGGTTTGCGGCGATGGCCTTGTTGGCTCTGTTGGCCGCCAGCTATCTGGTGTTGTTTCGATATCTGGATCAGACGTTTCTGGCACTCGGCCTCGAGGATCTGTGGTTTTACTTGACGCATGACGTGGTCGTCGAGGCGACCGTGTATCTGCTGATCCTGTTTCTGTTGTGCATGATCTGTCACGGAGAACTGGTCCGCCGCAAGCCTCCGCCCGAGCGGCTGACCGCGTTCTATCTGGCCGTTTCCGCCGGCGGCGCGGCGGGTGGGATGCTGGTGGCCGTCGTCTGTCCCCAGGTGTTTGCCTCGTACGTCGAGCTGAATCTGAGCCTGTTGGCCGGATTTGGCCTCGCCCTGGCCGTATTGGCCGACGAGGCGCGGCGGCAGTGGTTTCCTCGCGTGTCGCGAACGGTGCGGATGATCGCGGCCGTGCTTGCCGCCGCGGCGGGCGCGATTGTGGTCTGGGGACAGTGGGAGGCGGCGGACCACGAGGCCGGCCTGCTGCGCCTGCGCAATTTCTACGGGACGATGTCGGTCAAAGAACGTTATCCCAACGAACCCGAGTGGCGGGGGTTGGCACTGTATCACGGCCGTACGTTGCACGGCTTCGAACATGATTTGCCGCGGCTGCGCGGCAAGCCGACGACCTACTATACCGAGGACAGCGGCGTGGGTCGCGCGCTGGCCGCGATGCGTCAAACGAAGCCTTTGCGAGTTGGGCTTGTCGGGCTCGGAGTCGGTACGCTGGCCGCCTACGGACGACCGGGAGACGTGTTCACGTTTTATGAAATCGACGAGGATGTCGTCCGGTTGGCGCGTCAGTACTTCAGTTTCCTCACTCAATCCGCGGCCCGGGTCGAGGTGGTGGTCGGCGACGCCCGGTTGTCATTGGAGCACGCGCCGCCGCAGGATTTCGACGTTCTGGTGTTGGACGCCTTCAGTGGCGATGCGATTCCCGTCCACCTCTTGACCGCCGAAGCCTTCGCCGTCTATCTGCGGCATCTCCGGCCCGAGGGCATCATCGCCGCGCACATCAGCAGCCGCTATGTCGACCTCGTGCCCGTCTTGAACGCGCTGGCGCGGCACTGCCAATTGAGCCAAGCATACGTCGTGTGGCCGCAGGACCCGACCGGAGTCGATTGGGCGGACCAGCATGGGTTGGGGTTGACGCCGTCCCAATGGATGCTGCTGTCCCGAGATCCGCGAGTCCTGCAGCGCGCGCCGATCCGCGAAGCTGCCGAGATTCCCGTGGAACTGCGGACCCAGCCCGTCTGGACGGATCAATCCAACAACCTGCTGCAGGTACTGCGGTGACCGATCACGATGACGAATCGCGCCGATGCGTCTGCTGTTCCCATCCGGCGCAAAGGTTGCGATGCGAGCCGTGCGACGTAGGCGGCAGCGATGGGTGGCAGCGATAGGCGCGGCGATGGACGCAGCGTCGCCGCGCGGCGGCCGGACGACATCCGGGCGTCGAGCGGCAGCGGTCACAGATCGCCTGCGCCGCTGAGCGATTCTGGCGAGAGATGATCGACGCGATTATGAGCGACCAGCGTCCACGCCGCGGGGCTCGCGGCGCGGAGGACGCTGATCGAGGCGTTTTCCAGCGCGCTGCGCCCTGCGTCGCCGGAGATGGGAACCAAGGCCGCCAACGTGACCGCTAACAGCCGACCGTGCGAGAACACGGCAACCCGCTCGAACCCGCTGAGGGCAATGTCGCGCAGCGCGGCCACGCCGCGGTCCTGCAGTTCGTGTCGAGACTCGCCGCCGGGGATTGCATAGTCCGGTTCGTTCGCCGCCCATCGCGCAAAGATCTCGGGATACAGCGTTGCCGCTTCGGTGCGCAACCGTCCCTGAAAGATGCCGATGTCGATCTCCTGCAAGCGCGGATCGACCCGAATCGTCAGCCGCAGCCGATCCGCCGTGATCCGAGCGGTCTCGAGCGCCCGCTGCAAGGGGCTGGAGTAGATCGCGTCGATCCGCATTTTGGCCAATACGTCCGCAACCGCCCGGCTCTGGCGCCGTCCCAGATCGGACAGGGGCGAATCCGCTCGGCCCTGCATCCGGCCTTCGGCATTATGAACGCTCTGTCCGTGACGGACGCAGAACAGCCACACGTGGTCATGCCCTCCGGGAAAGAAAACGTATTTTCGACCGGGCCATCGCGCGCCGGTCGCCAGGCTGAAGTCCTTCGGCGTGCTGCCGCACACGCCTGTCTGTTCCCGAGTTGCTGCGTTTCAGAGCGCGCAGGCTCGTTCGCCTGCCCAAGCGCAGTCTCTGATCCGCACGGGGGCGGCCTGCGGCACGCTTGGCTGCAGATGGGTTTCGTGACGAACCCGCGCTCGAGCCCTGACGACGGACCTCAGCGCGATTCCGGCTCGAGAAAACGTCGGCCAACCGCGGCCGCAGCTTAGCGTGTCCGGCGGGTCGTGTCACGCCCGCCTGGACGGGATGGTACAATGAGCGCATGTGCGAGCCGTCGCGTCCTCGTCATTCGATCCACCGTTGTCGCCGCCGCAGTTGGACGGTCTCGCTGTTGGTTCATGCCGCGTTGGCGACGGGTTTGCTCGCCACGACCTTCGATCCGTGGTGGGCGCGGGACCGGGCCGAGCGGGACGCTCGCGCGATCGTCGTCACGATGGCGTCCGGCCAAGCCGAGGACGAAACGGACGCCGATCGCACCACCGAGACGCATTTCATCGGCGATCCGGCGGACGTCACGGCCGCAATGGTGCGCGAGCGTCTCGAACGCACCGTGGCCGAATCCGACGCGCTTCCCCAGCCCAACAAGCTAGATAAACTGGATGCGCTGTCCGAACGATTGACGCAGGTCGCCGATCCCCAGTCGCTGCGGGCCATGTCGGCGGCGATGCAATCCTATCTGGGGATCGAATCCCGTGCCGCGCAGCCGACGCCAGAGGCACCGGGTGGGCAGTTCGATTTCGACACGGCTCAATTCCACGACATCCGTCGCGAACCTAAACCGGCGGGGGGGTATCGCTATGTGGCGACGCTGTTGGACGCAGACGGTCGGACGGTCGAGGTCGAGCTTGCCGAACAGGAGGGCGAACCCATCTTCGAGACGATGCAGCGCATCAAAGCCAATCCGCTGCTCGAGCAGATCTATCGCCACATCGTCATGCCGCTGTTGGACAAGATGATGGCGGGCGTCAAGCAAACCGCGCAGCGCGAACCGCTTCGATAGCCGCACGCGCGCACCGGGGCGAACGGGCGCGGCGCGGGCGAACGATCGCCGTGCGAATTGCGAACGGACGCGGTGCGACATGCCAGACGCCGCACGGATGAGGTCCCGTCCCCTAGACCCGACCGATGCGATGGGCGACAATAACCCGTTCGAATGACGGTCGGGCGCAGAATGCAGCGGGATGCGCGCCGTACGAATCGAAGCTGCCCGTCGCCATCCATCGCGTTGCTGTCTCCTGGGGACATCCACGACGCGGGAAGGACTGGGCTGGGTCAGACATTCACCGGCCGGTCTCGCCGATGCCGGCTTTCATACAGCCGGCGGACCACAGCGTTCTGCGGTCGGCGTCCGTCGAAAGGCCTTTCATCACGCCCGTTGAACCGTCTCAGTTGCATCAGGAGGACAGACCATGGCTCAGGACTACGTGACCTTCGGGGTAATCGGCGCCGGCGGGATTGCGAAGCGCAGAACCATTCCCGGCATGTTGAAAGCCAAGAACTGTCGCCTGGCGGCGGTGATGGATCCGGTCGGCGTCGAGGAGATTGCGAGCGAGTTCAAGGTCGCCAAAGCCTACACGACCGAAGCGGAACTGTTGGCCGACCCGGCGATCGATGCCGTGTATATCGCCTCGCCGGTCAACTTCCATCTGAAGCAGATTCGTGCCGCGGCGGCGGCCGGCAAGCACGTCCTGTGCGAAAAGCCGCTGACGCTGACGCTGGCGCAGACCAAGGAAGCCGTTGCCGCGTGCAAGCAGGCCAAGGTCTATCTGCAGGAAGGCTTCATGATGAAGTTCCACGGCGCGCACGCGGCGATCAAGCAACTGATCGACGAGGGCCGGTTGGGCAAGATCGTCTACATGCGCGCGCAACTGTCCTGTTGGTATCCCCGGATCGAGGGCGCTTGGCGCCAGGATCCCAAGCTGGGCGGCGGCGGGGCGCTGGTCGATATGGCCACGCACCTGTACGACCTGCTGGCCTGGTTTGGCGGTCCGATCCGACGCGTTGTCGCGGCGGTCAATACGCTGGTTCAGGATTATCGCCCGGACGACGCCTCGACCACGTTGCTCGAGTTCCGAGCCGGAACGCAGGCGACGGTCGATTGCTTCTTCTGCATCCCGGACGCCGCCAGCCGGACGCGGCTGGAGATCTACGGATCGCAGGGGGCGGTCCTGGCCGAAGGCACCATCGGGCAGAGCACGGGCGGAGTGCTCGAAGTCTATGAAACCGCGGGGCCGGCCGGCTACGACGCCCAGCAGAGCAAGGACGTCGCTCGCAAATTCCAGAAGACGCCCTTTCCCAAGATCAACCCGTACACGGCCGAGTGCGAGTATTTTGCGGATTGTATCCTGCAGCGTCGCGCGCCGGCGCTGAACGATGGCAAGAACGCGATCATGATCGCCGACTTGACCGAGCGCGCGTATCGGTCCGCAAAGCAGCGCAAGGTGCTCTGAACGGCCTTGCGCGATCCCGTGCGGTTGTCGTTGCGCCGCTTCGGTCTGACGTCGGTTCGCGCCCGCAGGCGCGAAACCCCGGGGCGAGTCGGACCGTCGCGGCGGGCGAGGTTCGCCCATTTGACAGCGACTTGCGATTCGATAAAATAGATGCGTTGCAGTGCCGCGTGCGGCCTGCATGACCGCACAAGTCGGTTCCGGCAATGCCCTTCCGGGCGATTGACCCGCTTTCGCCGCTTGTCAGCGACACATAAGTTCCTGGTTCCCACCTAGTGCGAGAGCGATGCTATGAGTACGGTGTTGTTTGCCCTTGGCATACCCGGCGGCATGGAATTGATCATCCTCTTGGTCATCATGCTGATTCTGTTCGGCCATCGGCTGCCCAGCGTGATGCGGAGCCTCGGCGCCAGCGCGCGCGAGTTCAAAAAGGGCGTCGAGGGCATCGGCGAGGACATCGAAGAAGCGGGAGCGTCCAGCTCGAAGGACAGGCCTGCCAAGTCGCTGGACGAATGAAGCCCCGTTGACTGTCGCGATCGTCGGTCTTTTGCGAACCAACCGCCGTCATCGCTCAGCGGGCTGCGCTGCTGCGCCGGCCGGACTTCGGGGATCGAAAAGCCCGGCCCTTCTCGCCGTTGCCTCCTATCCAGAGGAGAACCGCTCATGTTTGGTCTCGGGATGCCCGAATTGGTGATTCTCGGCGTGATTGCCGTCCTCTTGTTCGGCAAACGCCTGCCGGAGGTCGCCAAAACGCTCGGAAAAAGCTACAGCGAGTTCCGCCGCAGCCTGGCGGAGATCCAGTCGCAGTTCAACACGTTTGACACGTCGTCTTCGAGCTATCGATCCTCGAACTACAGCTCGCCCGGATACGGATCGTCGAGCGGCTACTCGCCCGCCGAGTCCGCTTCGGAATACGACGATTACGAAGCCGTCTCGGCGCCGAAGTTCACTCCGCCCCAGGCCG
>JAVYAJ010000304.1:0-5635 GCA_032229885.1 Candidatus Anammoximicrobium sp.
CCATATTCATCCGGACCGCGGCGATACGGTGATGTTGGCCTTCGGCCAACACGGTTTCTGTCATCTCTGACTCCTGGGGCGTTGCCCCAGGCTACGTTGGTAATGGCCTTCGGTCAACACGCCCTCTGTCGTCTGTGGCGCGCAACAGTCATCCAACCCAATCCCACCTACCCAGCCAGGCGCCAGTAACCCGCAAGTGTACTGTACACACCAGTGTACAAGATGCGCGCATGATACGAACTAAGACTCTAAACGATCAACGGCTCGGTGTAAACACAACACGCGACACGTCGCTGTTATCCATCATCAGAGATGTGCCCTGTTTCGCGCAGCTATATTTCGCGCGGCTCGAAATGACACTCGGCACGGTGGGTTTCGGTTCGCCTTTGTCGTACGGAACCTGATGTTTCGTGGGGCTATTCTTACCCGCGCGCGGTATAGAAATATCCCGCAGTGCGCCCGCGCTGGCTTGTGGTCCGCGATGGGGGTTGGCCTGCGCAGCGAAGACGGCGCCGCGACGGTGGCCGCGAGCCGCTCGCTGGACGGGGGCGGTGCTTTGACGCGCATCCGGCGTGTCCGTTGTCCATACGTGGATGCGGCATCCTGCCGCATTTGCCTTCACATACGCCCGACGGGTTCGCCGAAGGCATACGCCGCGGTAGCCCCGGGCCACGCGGGGACGCCGGCGCGGCCGGAAGCCGCGTCTACGTGGATGCGGCGGCGCACGGTCGGCGACCGATGGATCATCACTCGCGGCGCAAGCTCGCGCGTTTACGTCCCTTCCGATCCGTTTCCTTGACATTTGGGCGGCACGCGCGATATGCTGGCACCGGCTAGCGCGGTTTGGCGGCCGCGGGCGATCCGGACTGACGAAACGAGACCAACGCTTTCAAGCGAGGGAAGCGCGCCGTCGGGAGGCGGCGAGCGACGCGGCGGCAGGCAGAATGGACCGCGCGGCGCAGAACGGCCCATTTTCAGGACGGACTTTGGCCCGCCGCCGGGCGGGACTGGACGTTCGAACGGCCATTCGCCCGCGCGCCGTGGCATAAACAGTCGCGTTCGCCTGGTCGGCGTCACCGGTAATTTAATTGGCGCCGCGGGGAAGAGGGCACGCCATGAAGCTTTCGCGAACTGTATCCTACGCCGTGCGAGCAACCATGCAACTGGCGCAGCGCAGCGCCGCGGCCCCGGTCCCGAGCAGCCAACTGGCGACCGAAGGCGAGATGCCCGAGCGGTTTTTGCTGCAGATTCTGCGAGTTCTCGTGACACACGGGATCCTACGCTCGACGCGCGGGGTCGAAGGCGGGTACTCGCTGTCTCGCTCGCCGGATACGATTTCCTTGTTGGAGATCATCGAAGCCATCGACGGGCCGCTGGCCGGCGCCGTCGATTCGCCGAGCGGCGATGGCTCGCCGGACATCTACGACCGGCTGCAGACGGCGCTCCAACAGGTGTCGGACACCGCGCGGAGCCAGCTCGACGCGATCAAGCTGTCCCAGCTCTTGCCGCCGCCCCACCTCGCCCCGGCTGTGGATGCGCCACAGGATTCGGCCGAATCGTCAGACGCGCACGACCCGCGCTGAGAACGGCCAAGCAGACACTCGAACAGGTCGACGGATCGGACATCAAATCATGGCTGAATGCGAACACCTAGTGAACTCGCGGCTCGAGGCTGCCGTCAGCATGGCGCGTCGCGCGGGAGAATTGACGTTGACCTTGTTTCAGAAGGAAAGCCTGGCCATCGACCGCAAGGACGACAACACGCCCGTGACCGAGGCCGATCGGCAGGCCGAGCAACTGGTTCGTCGCGAGGTTTGCGAACGGTTTCCGGCGGATGGCATTCTGGGCGAAGAGTATGGCGAGCAGATCGGAACGAGCGGCTTTCGTTGGATCGTGGATCCGATCGACGGCACGAAGAGCTTTATCTGCGGCGTGCCGCTGTACGGGACGCTGATCGGCGTCGAACACAACGGAGCGAGCGTCATCGGCGTGATTCACATCCCGGGCTTGGACGAGACCGTGTACGCCGCTCGCGGCGGCGGGGCCTGGTACACGCGCGGTTCGTCCGCGCCGCAACCGGCCCGCGTTTCGCTGCGCGACCGGCTGGAAGAATCGACCTTTCTGACGTCGCAGGTGGATTTGTTCGCCGCCCGCGGGGCCCAGCAGGCGTATCTGGATTTGCAGCGAACGGCCTCGATCACGCGGACGTGGGGCGACTGTTACGGATACCTGCTGGTCGCGACCGGGCGGGCCGACGTGATGGTCGATCCCGAGATGAGCGTCTGGGACGCCGCCGCGCTGCAGCCCATTCTCGAGGAAGCGGGCGGCGTGTTCTGCGACTGGGGCGGCCGCCCCACGATCTCGGCGGGCGAGGGCATCGGCTGCAATCGCTTGTTGCTGGACCAAGTGCTCGCGATCACCCGACCCTTCGCCACGGCGTCGCATACGCCCTAGCGCGGCCGGGCCGCGCGCATTTGGGCGAGGCTGTGCACAGGTGCGCACGGCCACAGTGTCCACAGTTCGGGCCATGGACGAACGATGCGTTGCGCCCGCCGCAGCCCGCGGTTCGGGAACTTCGCTGATCGTCGCTCGAACGGCGCGGGCTCGAACGGTGCGAGCTCGAACGGTGCGAGCTCGAACGGTGCGAGCTCGAACGGTGCGAGCTCGAACGGTGCGGGCTCGAACGGCGGCGGGCTCGAACGGCCGCGGGCTCGAAGGCCGCGGCCGGGTCCGCGCTGCGCCCGGGAATCACTCGGCTTATCGCGAGGGTTCGCCAAGGACGCGAATCGACACGCGGGCGCGAGCGGCCGGTCCGGGCGCGGCTTGGCAGGCGAACGCGACGTGATTCTCGCCCGTGTCGAGCATGGGCGGAACCGTTGTGGACCGCACCGTGTCCAGAGGCTCGCCGGCCGCGCCGTACAGTTGGCCCGCGCCGGTCGGCTCGATCTCGAGGTAGCTGCCGCTCGCGATCTCGATCGGAAAGGCCATCGTCCGACCGCCGATGGTCAGTTGTGGGTTTACCACCCGCGCCGCGACCAGCGGCAACGCGCGGATGGGCCGGATGTCGACGGTGATCGAATCGGCCGGGGGCAGATTGTTGCACCAGATCGTCAAGGACTCGATGGCGTTCGGTCGAATCGCCTCGCGGTATACGGAATAATCGGCGGGATATGGCCAACCGTAATCGGCATAGCGTTCGGCGTCCAACTCGACCAAGGGAACATAACGCCAGCCCTCGAAGTCCACGACGACATAGCGCTCGGCCCGCGCGTGGCTGAGGTGGCTGGGGCTCTGGAGTTGAAAGTTCAGCACTTCGCCCTGGCCGTCGCCGCGCACCCAAACGCCGATTCCTTCCTTGCCATCCAAATCCAGCGGCGGCGTGAAGGTCTTTTTGAAGCTGGCCCACGCGCCACGGCGGGCCGGGGTCGCGTTGTGGGCGGTCAGGCGGCCGAAACGGGTCTCGCCCTCGGCCAGCGGCTCGAGCTGGGCGGTCACGCCCGGGGCGGCCGTCGGCGCCGCAAACTCGGTCGGCGCGTCGAACTCGGCCAACGCCAGCTGGGCGTCGCCGTCATACGGTCCGACCGCCTGCAGCGCTTCGATCCGCACGGCGGGCGCCTGCGATTGGTGTGGGTTGTGAACCGTCCACCGATCGCTCCATCCGTCCCCCGAGCAGGCGCGATGCCGCGTGGTCTGCACGGGGCGAAACTGCCAACCGCCCGACGGCGCGGCTTCCAATTGAAACTCGGCGCCTGGTTCGCACAGGTGGCGCCGCATCGCTTCGCCGCAGTCGCCCGAGCGCCGCAGTTGCTCGTAGCGTCGGACGATCGTCGCCAGCCGTTGGTGGCCGGGCAGCGCCGGATTGTAGCCCTGCAGGGACAGGCCCGAGTTTGTCCCCAGGGCCTTGGCGCACCAGTATTCGATGTCGTCGGCGAATGTCGGTTCCGCTTGCGGCGGCTGCCAGGTCTTGAACGCCCACCACCCCAGATGGCTAGGCAAAAACATCCGCGTGTTGGCTTCGTTGGCCGCCACATGCTGGTCGATGAACTGTCGATAGGCGCGCGTCGGGTGATCCCAGGCGCCGTGGCGCGATCGCAGCACCCACAGATGATGGTGGAACGTGCTGTACTCGAACGCGGCCGGCCGCGCCAATCGTCGCCCCAGTTCCCAGACGAACTTCGACCCATAATGCCAGGCGTTCTCGCGGCCGCCCAGCGTGTCTTCGCCGTCCAGGGCGTCCAGGTACAGCGTGTCGAACCCGCAGGCGTTGAAGAAGTCTGCGTTGGCTTCGATCACCTGGGTGAACAGGGCCGAATCGGGATCCGGCAGAAACAGCCCAAAGCATTCTTTCAAGTGATGCACGGGCGCGTCGGCGGCATGAGCGGCGGCGGTCGTGCCCCACGCGCCGCGCGTACATTGGGTGAACGCCTGAGGCCCGTCGGTGGACAGCCCGCCGTACGTGATCAGCTCGTCGTCGATCCGCAGCGTGACGCTGTTGCGGACGAAGAATCCGGTGACGGTCGACATGGCGGCGACGCTCTCGCGGACCGGGATCGACGCGTCCTCGGCCGACACGTCGGCGGTCAACGTGAACGTCGCGTCGACGGCCAATCCGCGGTCGGGGATGGGCGAAACCCAGGGCATGGCCTTGTCGATGAAGAATGCGTAGGGGTGCATGCCCACGTAAATGCCGGCCTCGTGCAGGCGGTCGACCACCGCCCGGACGCTGGCCACGCCCTGGGGGTACAGTTTCGGATTGGGAAGGCAATCGCCGAAACGATAGGTTCCGCGACCACCGTGAATCTGCACCTGGTTGAAACCCACGCTCTTGACCGTGCGAATGACCTCGTCGACCGTCTGCTCGGTCGGATTGGCGAACAGATACGAGGCTCGGTTGATCTCCGCGTCCCAGGCCCACGGTCCGCCGACGGGCGACTTGGGCATCTGGTCGCCGGCCGCGGAGACGACTTCTTTGAGCACGTCGCGCATCTGATCCGGCGGGCAGGCTACGATCGCCGCAGCCGCGCCGACCACGCCGAATCGGGGCACGCAATGGGCCTCGAGCCGCGCGCTGGGACTGGGGATTCCCGGCACGTTGGTCTGAAGGTTCAAGGCGAGCGCGCACGCCGCGAAGGGTTCGTCCGGCCGTCCCCGCAGCGTCAGCGGCAGGTTCACGAACTGCCACTGCTCGACGTCGCCGCTGGCGGCCGTGACGGTCATCACGAAATATCGCGGATGGACCTGCGCCCGCACTTCGATCGTGGCTGTCGTGCCGTCCAGGGCCACGCGAATACCGTCGGCCGTTCCGGTGGCCGACACGGCCGCGCGCCATTGTCCGGCGATCCTGGCCCGAACGAACGGCGCCGGCGGCTGGCTCGCGCAGTAATCCTGGCCGGTCGCCAGATCGACGAAAGCCGCGTTCGCGCCCGACGCGCTGATGACATAGCGACAGCACGAATTGACCAATACGATGTCGCCCTCGGCCGATCTCGCCGTCGCGGCCGAATCCGCACTGTCCGCCGGTTGAACGCCCACCGCCGATCCGGCGCAGCACGCCAGCCAGACCCCGGCCACAACCGCTCGGGCGATTGCGGCGCGAAGGCCGGCGGCGCGAAGGCCGGCGGCGCGAAGGCCGGCG
>JAVYAJ010000305.1:0-21996 GCA_032229885.1 Candidatus Anammoximicrobium sp.
ACAGAGGCACGCACGGCGCCAGCCCTGGGGCGTTGCCCCAGGCTACGGTGAGCGGAGGCCTTCGGCCAAACAGATTCTTGGGTTGCGGGCGCTAGCCTGCATTAGAGTTATAATTCCCTGTTTTTTTGACGGTCGGACAAGGGGGGCTGCACAAGTCGCAGGCTTTGGGTTAGAATCTGCGTCGCCATCCTCGGCCGAAGCGTTGGATTTCCGTCTTCGCCGCCCCACACGCGTGCCTTGGCCTCCCCGAGTCCGCAAAGGTTCGTGCGATGCTCGATCGCTACTTCTATTTGTCCTCGCTGCCTGCTCTGGGCGAGTTGGGGACCGAACCGCCGCTGGGTTTCGGCCAGTTGCTCGAGCTGTTGAGCGGCAACCGTGCGGTGGGCGAACTGGTCAGTGCGATCTTCCTGTGGGACGATCTGCTGCAGCGCGAAGCGGTCCTGGCGGGCGAGCCGGTGGACGAACCGGATCCGTGCGTGCTGACGGTCCAGCAAGTGCGCGGCGAACACCCGCTGCCCGGCTATTTGGCGACGGCCGTCGAGACCGAGCCGCAGGTCAGCCTGGGCATCGCGGCAGACCGGCTGTGGGATGCGTATTTTCGGCACGTGCTGCGCGTGGCTCGCCAGTTGAACAGCCATTTTCTGGCCGCCTGGTGTCGAGCCGAAGTGACGCTGCGCAACACGTTGGCGACGGTCCGCGCCCAGCGTTTGGGATTGGAGCCCACGGATTATCTGGTGGCGACGGACTTGACGCCGGATTTCGCGACCGCGGCCAACGCGTTCGACGGGGTGATCAGCGAGTGGGCGGCTTCGTCGACGCCCGTCGTCGGCCAACAGGTCTTGCTCCGCGCCCGCTGGGCCTGGGTGGCCAATCACGACGCGTGGTTCAGTTTCCACGACGACGAGCTCGGGGCGTACGCCGCCCGGTTGGCGCTGCTGGCCCGCTGGCAGCGCATCACGGCGGCCCCCGCGACGTCCCAGGTTTAAGCCGCGGACCGCGCGTGAACCGCCGGAGGCTATAGCGCACAAAGCATACGGAGATGGAGCGAAGGGCTGACAAAGTCCCCCCGCGGACAACGGTTCCGCGCGACGGGGCCGCGCGCGTCGGGCCGAGCGGAAGCGAGCCGTGCAGGCTGGCCTCGCAGCCCGGCTGCAAAGCGGCCTCGCTGGACAAGATCGCAGGCTAGTTGAGAGAAGGGTGTCCGCCGTGAAAGGCACAATTGACCGAGTTGACGGAAGTTTAGTGGTCGCCGAGATGGAAGACCGCGTCGTGCAGAACTCGGTGGGGTACTGCATTCGCGGCGACGGCACCCGTTTGCTGAGCGAGGTGATTCGCGTTCGCGGGCAGCGAGCCGATTTGCAGGTTTTCGAGGAAACGCGCGGATTGCAGGTGGGCGACGCGGTCGAATTCCAAGAGGACATGCTGTCTGTCGTTTTGGGTCCCGGGTTGCTCGGGCAGATCTATGATGGTCTGCAAAACCGCTTGCCCGAATTGGCGCGCCAGGTGGGCTATTTTCTCAAGCCGGGCGTGTTCATCGACGGATTGTCGATCGAGACTCGCTGGGCGTTCACGCCGACCGTCCAGCCTGGCGACACGGTGACGGCCGGACAGACGCTGGGAACGGTCCCCGAGGGCATTTTCGATCATCACATCATGACGCCTTTTGGTTGGCGGGGCAGCTATGCCGTCGCCAAGATCGCCCCGGCCGGCGCGTACACGGTCCAGGACGAGATCGCCGTATTGCGGGACGAATCCGGCGCCGAGCGACGCGTGACCATGCAGCAGACGTGGCCCGTGAAAATCCCGTTGAGCGTGGCCCGTCGGCGGCTGTTGCCGACCGAACCGCTCGTCACGCGGGTGCGGATCGTCGATTCCATGTTCCCCATCGTTCGCGGCGGAACGTACTGCATCCCCGGCCCGTTCGGCGCCGGCAAGACGGTCCTCCAGCAGATCACTTCGCGACACGCCGAGATCGACATCGTGCTGATTGCGGCCTGTGGCGAGCGGGCGGGCGAGGTGGTCGAGACGCTGCGCGATTTTCCGGAACTGATCGATCCCCGCACGGGCCGCAGCTTGATGGAGCGGACGATCATCATCTGCAACACGTCGGCGATGCCGGTGGCCGCCCGCGAGGCGTCGGTGTACACGGGGGCCACGATCGCCGAGTACTATCGGCAGATGGGCTTGAACGTGCTGCTGCTGGCCGACTCGACCTCCCGCTGGGCGCAGGCCATGCGCGAGATTTCCGGGCGGCTGGAAGAGATCCCCGGCGAGGAAGCGTTTCCGGCGTATTTGGAGAGCCGGATCGCGGCGTTTTACGAACGGGCCGGGGCCATCGAGCTGCCCGATGGGCGGGTCGCCTCGTTGACCATCGGCGGCACGGTCAGCCCCGCGGGCGGCAACTTCGAGGAACCGGTGACCCAGGGGACGCTGAAGGTCGTCGGAGCGTTCCTCGGCCTCTCGCGCGCCCGCAGCGATGCGCGCCGCTATCCGTCGATCGATCCGCTGGATTCCTGGAGCAAGTACACGGGGATTATCCAACCCGCCAAGGTCGCGCGGATGCGGCAGTTGTTGAAGCACGGCAACGAGGTCCGGCAGATGATGACCGTCGTCGGCGAGGAGGGAACGTCGACGCAGGATTTCACCATCGCGCTCAAGGCCGACTTCTTCGACAACTGCTACCTCCAACAAAACGCCTATGACGACGTCGACGGAGCGACGGCCGCCGAACGCCAGCAGTTCGTGTTCGACAAGGTGCTCGAAGTCATCGATCTGGACCTGGAGATGACGGACAAGGTCGAGGTCCGCAAGGCCATGGTCCGGGCGACGGATCTGTTTCGAAACTGGAATTACGCGGCCAGCGACAGCGACGAGTATGCGCGCTGGCTGGCGGAAATCGACCGCTTTATTGCCGCGAAAGGGCGGGCATGAGAAAGTATTTTGACGCGATCCAGCGGATTGCCGGCAACGTCGTCACGGTCAACGCCTCGGGCGTGGGTTACGACGACTTGGCCACGATCAGTTCCGCCCGCGGCGATTCGCTGGCGCAGGTCATCCGGCTGGACGGACCCGAGGTCAGCCTGCAGGTGTTTGCCGGGGCCCAGGGCGTCTCGAACAACGACCGGGTGCGTTTTCTGCACCACCCGATGCAGGTGCCGTTTTCCGAGGATCTGCTGGGGCGAGTGTTCGACGGTTCGGCGCGGCCTCGCGACGGCCGCGGTCCGGTCAACGGCCAGCCGCTCGACCTGGGTTCGCCCTGCGTCAACCCCGTGCGCCGGCGGATGCCCGACCAGATGGTCGAGACAGGCATCCCCATGATCGACATCTTCAACTCGCTGGTCGAATCCCAAAAGCTGCCGATCTTTTCCGTCGCCGGCGAGCCGTACAACGAACTGCTGGCTCGCATCGGCTTGCAGGCCAATGCGGACATCATCGTCCTGGGCGGGATGGGCCTGCGGCACGACGACTATCTGAAGTTCCGCCAGACGTTCGAAGAGGGCGGCGTGCTGGGGCGGGCGATCATGTTCATTCACACCGCCGCCGATCCGATCGTCGAATGTCTGCTGGTTCCCGACCTGTGTCTGGCGGTGGGCGAGCAATTCGCCCTGCAGGGCAAACGCGTGTTGGTGCTGCTGACCGACATGACGGCCTTTTCCGACGCCCTCAAGGAAATCGCCATCATCATGGAACAGATCCCGTCGAACCGCGGCTATCCGGGCGATCTGTACACCCAGTTGGCCAAACGCTACGAAAAAGCGGTGGACTTTGACGAAGCCGGCTCGATGACCTTGCTGGCCTGCGTGACGATGCCGGGCGACGACGTGACGCATCCGGTGCCCGACAACACGGGCTACATCACCGAGGGACAGTTCTATCTGCGAAACGGACGGATCGAGCCGTTCGGATCGCTGTCACGGCTCAAACAACAAGTCAACGGCAAGACGCGGGACGATCATCGCGCGATCATGGACGCCTGCATTCAACTGTACGCCCTGTGTCGCGAGAGCCGCGAAAAACGCGACATGGGGTTCGAGATGTCGGATTGGGATCGCAAGCTGTTGCGATACGGCGAGATGTTCGAGCAGCGGATCATGGATCTGTCGCTGAACATCCGCCTGTTCGACGCGCTGGATCGCTGTTGGGCGATTCTGGCCGAGTGTTTCGAGCCGGCCGAGACCGGCATCCGCCGGGCCATCATCGAGAAGCACTGGCCGCGGCCGTTGGATTGAGTCGTTCGTTTTAGATTCAGGCTGTAATCGCGTTCGGCTTTCGCTTTCCGGATCACGATCAGGCCCATCCGGGGCGCGATGGGCCGACTTCCGCTTACGCCTGAGTGCGCCCGGGTTGCCGCGAGACTTTCGCGTTCTGAACTACAGCGAGACCGATGGCAGAAAAAGTCAAGCTCACGCGACCGGAACTGAAGCGTCGCCGCGACCGGCTGGCTCGCTTCGAGCGGTATCTTCCAATGCTGAAGCTGAAGCAGCAACAGTTGCAGGTGATGCTCCGCGAGCTGGCCGTCCAAGTTCGGCAGGCCGAACAAGCGTTGAACCAGATCGTGGCGGCTCTGGGTCGCTATCGATCCGTGCTCGGCGACCAGGCCGGCGTCCCGTGGCGCCAGTGGGCGCGGCCCGAGCGGATCCGCGCATCGCAGCGCAACGTGGCGGGAGTCGAAGTGCCCGTGTTCGAGGATGTTGAGTTTCCCACGGTCCGCTACAGCCTGTTCGGCACGCCGGCCTGGGTCGATCAAGCGCTGGCCGATCTGCGTCAGCAGAGCCGCCAGCAGGCCGCGGTCGACGTCCTGCGCCAGGCCGAGGCGATCCTGTCGGGCGAGCTGACGCGCGTGATCCAGCGCGTCAACTTGTTCGAAAAGATCATGATCCCCCAGGACCGCGAGGCCATTCGGCGCATCCGGATCAAGTTGGGCGACGAGATGGCCGCGGCCGTCGGGCGGGCCAAGATCGCCAAGGGCAAGTTGGCCAAGGTGCTCGAACAACCCGGGGCTGATCCGGGCCGTACAGACGGCGACGCCGCGGATCGGGGCGACGCCGAACCCGAGGAGGCCGGCGAATGATCGTTCCGATGATGAAAGTCTACCTTGCGGCCCGCGGCTGTGATCGCGATGAATTGCTGCGGGCCGTCCGCGAGCTGGGCGTCGTCCATCTGACGCCCGTCGATCCCGCGCGGGTCCCGGAGGACAGCGCGACGGCCGAGCACATCCAGGCGCTGAAGCGGGCGCAGCAAGTGCTGTACGGCATCGAACCGGGCGGCGAAACGCCCGCGCTGGAGGCCGTCGAGGCGGCTCACGAAGTCTTGGCGATCGAACGGCGCATCGTCGAGGACGAAAACCGTCTAGCCCTGCTGCATCACGA
This sequence comes from Candidatus Anammoximicrobium sp., assembly GCA_032229885.1. Lineage (GTDB taxonomy): Bacteria > Planctomycetota > Planctomycetia > Pirellulales > Pirellulaceae > Anammoximicrobium. The sequence continues at coordinate 5,370 of JAVYAJ010000305.1, forward strand.
GCTGGAGCAGTTGGATCTGTGGGGCAACCTTCGGCTGGAGCAGATCGACAGCCTGCGCCGAGCCGGCGTCGACGTGCGGGTCTACCTCATCCATTCCCGCGATCTGGCCGACGTGCGGGCGGATTGCGTGGCCGAGATCGGCGAGATGTCCAACGGGCGGATCGCCGTGGCCGTGGCGGGGCGCGGGGCGTCCTGGGAGCTGCCGGCCGACGCCCAGCCGCTGCCGTGGCCGGCCCGCGACGCGCCGACGCTGCGGACCGAAGCGGCCGGCTTCGACACCGCCATTAAGGCCGGCCACCGCCGACATGCCGAGCTGGCGCGGCTCGTTCCCCAGATGCGGGCCGCGGCCTTGCGCCTGGAATCCGAGGCCCAGTTTTCACAGGCCCGCCGCGGGGGGCTTGCCAGCGGCGACCTGTTCGCCGTCCAAGGCTGGATCCCCGCCGAACTCACGTCGCAATTCTCACAGGGCTTGGCGGAAACGGGGCTGCCGACGGCGGTCCGCCAGATGCCCCCGGCCGATGACGAAGCGCCACCGACCTTGATCCGGACACCCGCGTGGGCCCGACCGATCGAGGGCTTGTTCCGCATTCTGGGAACGGTGGCCGGATACCGCGAATTCGATGTCTCGGTCCCATTCTTGCTCACGCTGCCGATCTTCACCGCGATCCTGATCGGCGACGCGGGCTATGGGTTGACCCTGCTGTTGGGGCTGACGCTCGGCTATCGCCGCGCAGCGACCCTGCTCGGCCCGCAGTTCACCCGGCTGATGATCGTGATCAGCGCCGCGACGATGGTCTGGGGCGGCCTTACCGCGTCGTTTTTTGGGTTTGCGTTCTATTCGCCGTTGATCCCGGTCGACCTGTCGGAACACTCGCGGACGTTCCTGATGCGGATGTGTTTTTGGATGGCCGCCATCCATCTGAGCCTTGCCCAGTTGTGGCCCGCCGTGCGTCTGTTTCCCAATCTGCAGTTCTTGAACCGTGTCGGTTGGGCCGTGTTCATCTGGGGGATGCTCGGCGTCGTCCAGATGTTCGTGCTGAAGACGTCGCTGGGGTGGGACACGCCGTGGCCGTACCTGCTGATCGTCGGAGCGGTCTTGGCCATCCTGTTTGCGGCGCCCGGCCGGAACATCATCAAGATGCTCGTGATCGGGTTGGCCAACTTCCCCCTGTCGATGCTGTCGGCGTTCTCGGATGTGATCAGCTACGTGCGGTTGATGGCCGTCGGCTTGGCCAGCGGCGTGCTGGGACAGAGCTTCAATGCGATGGCGGCCGATCTGGGCTTTTGGCCGTTGATGGCGCTGGTGTTCCTCTTCGGCCACAGTCTGAACATCGGATTGGGCATGATCGCCATGTTCGCACATGGCGTGCGGCTCAATATGTTGGAATTTTGTAACAACCTCGGTATGCAGTGGACGGGATATCAGTATGATCCGTTCGCGCAACGGATGACTCAGGAGTGTGGATCATGACAGCGGTGGCGGCGTTCTTCGGACTCTCGATGCTCGGTTTTCCCCTCCTCTTCGGCGCAGTCGACCCGAGTTTCGGGCGATTCTTGGGCGAGATGGGAGGCGTGTTGGCGCTGGGGATGGGCGCATTGGGCAGCTCGATTGGAATCGGCGTCGCGGGCCAGGCCGCGGCCGGAGCGTGGGCCAAGGAAGCCCGCGCAGGTCGAAACCTGAGCTTCACCTACGTGATCCTGGTCGGCATGCCGATCAGCCAGACCCTGTATGCGATGATCGTGATGAACAACATGGGGTCGGTCTTCGCCAGCCCCGAGCTGGCGGCGTCCGAGGCCGGGTTGCTGTTCGGCATCGGGTTGTCGACCGGGATCGGTGAAATGCTGTCCGCCTGGATGCAGGGCCTGATCGGTGCGGCGGGCATCCGGGCGCTCAGCGACGGCGAGGGCAAGGGGTTTGCCCTGATCATCATCGCGATGGGCATCGTCGAGACCGTCGGGATCTTTACGATGGTCTTCATGCTGGGCATGGTCCCGTCGGTCTGAGACGGACGATGGTTTTCGCCGCGGCGTTCGATCCGCCGACGCAGCGCGGCATCCAGACGGAGGCCGCGACCGGACGGCCGCCCGCTTGCTGACGCGGCGCCCGGTGATCGCGGCCATAGTCGCCGGATTTCTCGGCTCGCAAACAACGGGACTGGCGGCCTTGCCGTGATCGAGGACGTCTGCGGAACGCTCCGATCCAGCGCCGCCCAGCGAGCGTCCCCATTCGCCTCTCCTTTATCTTGAGACGAGGGCGAGGCCAGGGGGTGTCTGCCCCGCTGGCGATCGATCCGGGCGGCGGGGAACAGAGCTTGCCGACGACCGAACTAAAGGCTCGCGTCGCGCGCTCGTAGACCCGCGCGCCGCGCTCGCCATGCTCCGATCCGATGCGGACCGAAGCGAACGCGAAATCGAAGCCGATGCAGGCCCCAGCGAACGCGGCCCGAGGCAGCGACCACGTCAGGGGCTGTTTGACAGTGCCCACGGTCGGTGCGACAATCACGGCTTATGTACGAGAGCCTGAGTGCTGCGAGTTGATCAACAGGCGCTTTCCGATCCCCATCCTGAAGGAGATTTCCATGCAGTTGCAGAGGAGTCAGACCGTTACCCGGCGAAGGTTCCTCGCCGCGGCGACCGCGGGCGGCGCCGCGTGGGCCGCGCCGATGTTCATACCCGCCTCGGTGTTGGGCCGCGACGCCGTCGCCGCCGCCAACGAACGGATCGTGGTGGGCGGGATCGGGCTCGGAAGCCGCGGGACTTATGATTTGAGCTGTTTTCTACCCGAGGCCGACGTCCAGTTCGTGGCCATCGCCGACCCCAAAGCCAGTCGCCGGGCGGCGATCAAGAATATCGTCGACACCAAGTACGGCAACACGGACTGCGCGACCTATGTCGATTTCCGCGAGCTGCTGGACCGGGCCGACATCGACGCCGTGTTGATCGCCACCGGGCCCAACTGGCACGCCTCGGCATCGATGCTGGCCGCGCTGGCCGGCAAGGACGTGTACTGCGAAAAACCCTGCACGCGGAACATCCTGCAGAGCCTCCTATTGGCCGAGACGTTCCGGCGCACGGCGCGCGTCTTCCAGGCCGGCACCCAGCGGCGCAGCCTCCCGCACTTCGCCTTTGCGGTCGAACTGGCGCGCACCGGCAAGCTGGGCAAGCTCACGTCCGTCCACGCCCATCCGTCGCCCTGGGACAACTCGACGAAAACGAGCGGTTGGCTGCCGGCCCAGCCTCAGCCGCCGGAAGACGAGATCAACTGGGATCTCTATCTCGGACCGGCGGCCTGGCGGCCATACAATCCGGAGGTCGCCACTCGGGGCGGCGAGTTCGAAAAAGGCGGGGGCATGGTCGGGGGCGGCGTGCTCGAGTGGGGGTCGCACTGCGTGGATCTGTGCCAGTGGGCGGCCAATGCCGATCACACCGCGCCGATCGAATACCACCCGCGCACGCCCGACCAACGGTCGACCGCCGTATACGCCAGCGGCGCAAAGCTGGTGATCCGCGAGGACGGCTGGCTGCCGCTCGGCTCGTGCCCAGTGCGGTTCGAAGGCGAAACCGGCTGGGTCGAAGCGGGCGACTCGGGGCGGCTCGTGGTCAGTTCGCCCGCGCTGCTGGCCGGCCGACGTGTGGCCGAGATCGGCGGATATCCGGCGACGTTCCACGTCCGCAACTTTCTGGACTGCGTCAAAACTCGGGCCCAGCCGGTCGCCAACGCGGACGTGGCGTGCTATTCGCATATCGCCTGCCACGCGGCCAACATCGCCATCTTCCTCGGCCGAACGCTGAAGTTCGACCCCGAGCGGCACGTATTCTTGAACGACGACGAGGCGAATCGACTGCGCGGCGAAGCGCTCCGCGAGCCGTGGCGGATGTAGTCCGCGGCGCCCGTGCGTTTGTGAAACGACCTTTCGAACAGCCATTTGATCCGCTCCGGAGAATTACGAGATGAGTCGATTCCTGATCTGTCGAGCAACCTGCCTGACGGCGGTGCTCGCCGCGTTCGCCTGCCATGCGACCCGCGCGGCGAACGCAGCCGAATCCGCCGCTGAAAAACAGCAGAGCCTGATTGCGATCCTCGCATCGCCGGACTCGTCGCCGGGCGAGAAAGCGATCACCTGCAAGCATCTGGCGCGCTGCGGCGACGCTCAGGCCGTGCCTGCGCTAGCGGCCCTGCTGGCCGATGAAAAGCTCGCCGCCTGGGCGCGGATTGCGCTCGAGGCGATCCCCGATCCGGCCGCCGGCCAGGCGCTGCGCGCGGCGGCCGCCAAACTCGAAGGACGTCTGCTGGTCGGCGTCATCAACTCGATCGGCATGCGCCGCGACGCGCAAGCGGTCGATGCCCTGGCCCAGAAACTGGGCGCGTCGGACGCCGAGGTCGCCGCGTCCGCGGCCATCGCGTTGGGACGCGTCGGAGGCCCGGCCGCCACGGCCGCGCTCGAACGATTCCTGGGCGACGCGGCGCTGGCCAACGCGCCGCGCGGGGTCCAGTTGGCCGTCGCCGAAGGCTGCTTGTCGTGCGCCGAACGGCTCGAACAAGCAGGCGACGCCGCCGCCGCGGTCCGCCTGTTCGAGGCCGTGAGCAAGGCTTCCGTTCCGGCACAGCAGGCGCGCCAAGCGACGCGCGGACTGATCCTGGCCCGAAAGGTCGACGGCATCCCGCTGCTGATCGATCTGTTGAACGCCGACGATCGAGACCGATTCCATCTGGGCCTGCGCGTGGCCCGCGAACTGCCCGGCCGCGCGGCGACCGACGCCTTGGTGGCCGAGATGCAGAAGCTCGGCCCCGAGCGGCGCGCACTGCTGGTCCTGGCGTTGATGGATCGGCAGGATCGGCCGCCGATCAGCCTATTGGTCCAGGCCGCCGCGCAAGGTCCGAAGGACGTGCGGATCACCGCGATCCGAGCCATGCGACAGCAGGGCGACGTCTCGTGCGTGCCGACCCTTCTGACGATCGCCACGGGTGACGACGCGGATCTGGCCGCCGCGGCCTCCGAGACGTTGCAGGAGATTCCGGGCGACGCGGTGACCGCCGAACTGGCGACGCGGTTGGCGAGCGCCAGCGGAGCGACGCGGCTGTTGCTGATCGAGCTGGCCGGGTGGCGCGGCATCGCCGCCACCGTGCCCGAGCTGATCAAAGCCGCTGACGACGCCGATGCCGCGACGCGCGCGGCCGCCTTCAAATCGCTGGGCGACACGCTCGACTTTGCCGGGCTGTCCTGGTTGGTCGATCGGACCGTAGGCGCGACGAACGCGGACGATCAAGCCATGGCGGGCGCCGCCTTGAAGGCGGCCGCCGGACGAATGCCCGACCGCGACGCCACGGCGGCCAAATTGGACGGCGCCATGGCGCAGGCCACCGGCGCAGCCAAGGTCAAGCTGCTCGAAGCGCTCGGCGCGGTCGGCGGCGGGCGCGCGTTGGCGGTCGTCAGCGAAGCTGCGAAATCGACCGACGCGACCGTGCAGGGCGCGGCGGCCCAGCAACTGGGCGACTGGATGACGCCCGACGCCGCCCCCGCGCTGCTGCAAATGGCGCGCACCGCGAGCGACGGCGGCCTGAAGGTCCGCGCGCTGCGCGGCTATCTGCGCATCGCGCGGCAGTTCGTCGTGCCGGACGACGAACGTCTGGCCATGTACCAGGCGGCCATGGCGGCGGCGCAGCGCAACGATGAACGGCGGCTGGCGCTGGACGTTCTGATCCGGATCCCATCGCCGCAGACGTTGGCCGAGGCGACCAGCCGGTTGGGCGACGCGGCCCTGCGCGACGCGGCCGCCCAGGCGGCCGTGGGCATCGCGGCCAAACTGGCGGCCAGCCAGCCCCGAGCGGTGGCCGAGGCCATGCAAAAGGTTCTGGATGCCGGCGTCAAGGATCAACTCAGAGGTCGGGCCCAAGAGCTGCGCGACCAGGCGCAACGGGCCGTTCCCTAACGCCGCGCGGGTTTCCTCGCGTCCCCTGCCGACCGCGCGCATCGAAGCCCGGTCGGCGTGTCGGGGACGGCGTCGCCGCGGGGCGCGCGACAAGGCCCGCCCGCGGCGCGAAGCCCGCGGGAAGCCCGCCCTGCAAATGGCCATTTCAAGCCGCCCCAAGCACACGTGCGCTGGGATGGAGATTCGCAACGCACCGATGAACAGCCCGCCAATCACGCAAGCCTCGAAGCGGGGCCGGGTGTTTTTCGTCGGCGCCGGGCCGGGCGATCCCAAACTGCTGACATTGCGCGGCGCCGAATGCCTGCGCCGCGCCGACGTCGTCATTTACGACGCGCTGGTCAATGAACGAATTCTGGACCACGCGCGACCGGACGCCCGGCGGATCCGCCTGGGCGCAGGCGGTCAAGCGCCGGAGATGCGGCAGGCCGAGGTCTGCCGGCGGCTGGTCGAGCTCGCTCAACAAGGCCTGACGGTCGTCCGACTCAAAGGGGGCGACCCGATGGTGTTCGCGCGGATCGCCGACGAATCCGCGCGTCTTGCGGACCACGGAATCGCGTTCGAGTTGGTGCCGGGGATCACGGCGGCCTTGGCTGCGGCCAGCTATGCGGGCATCGCGATCACCCAACGCGGCTGTGCGCCGGCCGTCGGGCTGGTTTCGGCCCACGCCGAGCCGGGCGATGTCGCGACGGACGCCGGCGAGACGCCGTTGGACCACCACGCGCTGGCCCGTTTTCCGGGAACGCTCGCCTACTACATGGGGACGGCCACGGCCGCCGTGTGGACCGCGAGGCTCGTCCGGGCCGGCAAGCCGCCGGACACTCCGGCGACGATCGTCCATCGCTGTACGTTTCCCGACCAGGTTTGTGTTCGCTGTCGCCTGGACGAAGTCGCCGGGCGTCTCGATGCGGCCGATCCGGCGTCACCGGCGATCGTGGTCGTCGGTCCTGCCGCCGGTCTGCCCCCGGCACTGGCGTGGTTCGAGCAGCGTCCGCTGTTTGGCCAGCGCGTGCTGGTCGCGCGGCCCATCGACCAGGCCGCCGCCTGGGCCGATTCGTTGACCGAGTTGGGCGCCGAGGTTCTGATCCAGCCGGCGATCCGGATCGAGGATCCGCCAGACTGGCGGCCCGTAGACGACGCGCTGGATCGTCTGGCCGACTACGACTGGCTCGTGTTTTCCAGTTCCAACGGCGTCCGTTTCTTCCTCCGTCGCCTGTTTGCCCGCGGCTTCGACCTGCGCCGTTTGGGACGCGTTCGTCTGGCCGCGGTCGGCCCGGCTACGGCGGACGCGCTGGCCGAATATCACCTGCGGACCGACGTGACGCCCGACGAGTTTCGCGCCGAATCGCTGGCCAGCGCGCTCGCCGTCGGCGCGGCCGGCCAACGTTTTTTGTCGATCCGCGCCAGCCGCGGTCGAGAGGTCTTGGCCGACCAGTTGCGATCCGCCGGCGCGGTCGTCGATCAGATCGTCGCGTACTCGAGCATCGACGTCGCCGTTGCCGACGCACCGGTCAAGCGCCGCCTCGCGGCAGGCGAAATTCACTGGGCGACGGTCACCAGTTCGGCCATCGCCCGATCCTTGGCTGCCCTGTTCGGCGAGGATCTGCGAAAAGTGCGACTGGCCAGCATCAGCCCCATCACCTCGGCCACGCTCCGGGCGCTGGGCTACGAGCCGGCCGTCGAAGCGCGCGTGTACACCACGACCGGATTGCTCGAGGCCATTCTCGAGGTCGCTGCCGGCCCGGTGTCGCGCCCGTCGCTTGACGGCTCGCTGCCGCCGTTGCCGACGCATGGGCCGAGCGATTGACGATCTCCGAAATCGGTTTCCTCTGGCGGATCGGATCCGAGACATGCGACCACCATCCACTGTCAGGTTGCCCGGTTTCACGCGTTGGGGCAAACCTTCCCAGAGATCCGCAAAGATTTCCACGGTGAACGTGTTGTACGCCGGTCGCGTTGGCCCATGTTGATTTGTGGTCAGCCGTGCTGTCGTTAGCCGCGCTCGCCAGACGCGCGAGATGGCAGGGCTCTGACGCGCGGCCGCCCCGATGTTTTGGCCTGCACGGCGCGGCAGTGCGTCGCATCGAAAACGAACATGTGGTTGTACACGGCAGGATGCAAACCTTCTGGTCCGGCGCACTACCGGCGGGTCGCCATGCGCGGCGGGCTGATGCTCGGCATCCTGCTCGTGGCGTTCTGGCTGCGCGCCTGCCAGTCGTCCGAGAGTCTCTGGTTGGACGAATTGCACACGGCGTGGGTTGTGGCCGACGGCCTGCGGCCGCTGCCGCGGCGGGCAGCCTTGGGGAATTACAGCCCGGTCTATTTCGGCCTCGTCTGGGCCGCGACCCAGTTGGCCGGCTTCGACGAGTTCGGCTTGCGGCTGTGTTCGATCCTGGCCGGGACGGCCCTGGTCGGCGGCGTCTATCTGGTGGCCGCCCGCTGGACCTCGTGTTGGCAGGCCGGACTGCTCGCGGCCCTGCTGGTCGCGGTAGATCGCCATTGTGTGTTTTACGGCCAGGAAGCGCGCCCCTATGCGCTGGTGCAGTTGGTCGGCCTGGTGAACATCGGCCTGTTCGCCCGCGCGAGCGCGCGTCCCAGCGCGCTGTCTCGCGGTCTCTGGATCGCGACCGCTGTGCTGCTGTTCTATCTGCATTACACGGCCGCCCTGCTGTTGGCGGCCGAGTTGGCCTATATCGGCGCGATCTGGCTCGCCAGATTCCGGCCGGCTTGGACCGGGCACGGAGGTCGGCCCCAAGGCCATGCGCCAGTGGATGCCGGAACCGATCGGGCCCGTGCCGCCTGCCCGTGGCGATGGGGATGGATCGACGGACTGGTGGTGGGAGTGTGCGTGTTGCCCGCGCTCCCCCATCTGCGACAGATCGCGCTGCGGCGGGCGGATTGGAGCCTGTTCGTGCCCGAGCGCACCTGGTGGAAGGTGTGGGAGATCGGCAACGTATTTCCCCTGGGCATGTATGTGCTGACGCCCGTGACGGTCTTGGCCATCGCGTGGGGCTGTACGTGGCTTTGTCGGGCGCGGCGCGGCATGGCAACGACCAGGCCGCGGATGAACGGATCCGGGTTGTTGTTGGTCGCGTGCTGGCTGCTGGTTCCGGCGATGATCGCCTGGGTGGCCACGTCGCAAGCGACGACGCCGCTGTTCTTCCGGCGCTATCTGATCGTGTCGGCGGTCACGCCGATCCTCGTGGCCGCCTGGTGTGCCGCGGCCTGCCCCAGCGTCGGCTGGCGCGCGGCGCTCGCCACAACGGTTCTCGGGTTGTCGATCTATCAAGGCGGGATGGTCGGCCGCTGGCGGCAGGATGGCCGCGTCCTCGGCGACCGCGCACAGGACTGGCGAGGCGCAGTGGCGCACGTGCGTGACCAGAGCCGGCCGGAACAGCCGGTGTTCGTTCGCAGCGGGTTGATCGAAGCCGAGCGTTGGTACGCCAGCGAGGATCTCGACCAGCGGGAATACTGCCTCTTGCCCGTGCTGGGTCTGTATCGACTCGAACAGTCCACGAACGCCCTGTTTCCGCTGCCCATTCGACCGGCGGCCATTCTCGCCCCCGAGGCGATTCGCCGCGCCAAAGCCAGCGGCCAGGCGTGGTTTGTGGTCCAGGGCAGCGCGCGCAGCGCGACGCGTTTCGAGGCCGATCTGCGGAGCGCCTGGCGACGCGCGGGCCTCGGCATTGCGTCGATCCGCCGCGCATCGTTTCAGAACGTGACGACGTTCCATGTCGAACTGGGCGCGGCGACGGGCGTTCGTTCGCCGCCACTGGCGGGGGTCAATTCTCGACGCTCAGATCCGCCAGATAGATCGCGGTGATCGTCTGTCCCGCATCGTCCCGCTCGTGGCTCGAATAATACGACACCAGAGCGCGGTCAGGTCCGAGTTCCAAAAATCCGGGATACGAGTTGTCGCCGCCGCTGGGCAGTTCGGCGAACTCGTGCAACTGGTCGTCCGCGAGCCAATAGAGGGCCGTCTTGGGGCCGCCCTCCGAGGTGATCTTGCGACCTCCGACCACGTAGCGGTTGTTCCATTTCGTAAGCAACGGCCCGCCGATGTAACGGTCCAGCTCCTGGCGATCCCAGACGGCGTAGGGCGGACGCGAGCGGAGCAACTGCGCCGGATCGCCGCCGCGGCGGCCGATTCCCAAAATGCCGCCGTCCGCTTCGAACCGGAACGCGGTCTCGTCGCCCGCGATGTCCTGGAACACGGCTCGTTTACGCCAGATCAACCCATCGTCGCTCTCCAGCATCAGCGATTCGACGCGTCGCCCCTCGCCACGCGCCTCGATCTCGAACCCGATCTTGCGACGCCCGCACAGATACGCCTTGTCCCCAAAGGCGGCGGCGCGCCAGATGTAATGGCCGAACGTGCCTTCGAGCATGATCGGACTGTGCCAGGTTGCACCATCGTCGGACCAGGCCGCGTAGCCGAGATGCTTGTTCAAGTCGTAATCTTTGACGGCCGGCGTTGTCGAGCCGCAGTACCAGGCGCCTGTATAGACGAACAGGCGGCCCGCGAACGTCAGGAAATGCGGGTCGCGCGTGTCCCGAAGCGGTACCGAAAATCGATGGACTGGGCGCCACTGCTGCCCATCATCGCTGGACAAGATGATGATCGAAGCCGTCGGATGAACCATGTGTCCGTCGGGGCAGCTCCGAAACGTCAGGTAGAACTTGCCGTGGAACCGCGCCAGGTCCGTAAACGCATTGTGCTCGCCGTTATGGAACACCCGCCGGACGTTGGCCACACGCACGCTGGATGGTTGCTCGGCGCCGCCCGTCGCCGTGTCGAGCTGGGCGATTCCGCCAAACGCGATGGCCACAATGAGCCAATCTCCGGCGCGCAATCCACGTTTCATCGGACGATTCCTTCGGAGGCTGAGGCTGATGGGCGGCCAGGTGTGGCGACGCGCGTCGTCGTGAAGGGACGCGCATCGTCGCGCCCGTTGCGTTTCGTCGTCCCCCCCGCTCGCGGCCACGACAGAGCGTGGCCCTCCAAGTGTGGCCGTGACGGGACGATGGACAGCCCGATCGATCCGGCCCGCTCAGACATTCCACGGGCTGCGATACTCGCGGGTCAGCCAGGCGGGATCGCCGGCGCCGTCGACGAACGCAAACTTCTGCGGATCCCATTTGATCTTCTGGCCGTGGTAATACGCCAGGTTCATCAGGTGACAGCAGATGACCGAATGTCCGCCCACCAGTTCGCTGGTGATGGGTTTCGAGCGGTCCTTGACGCAATCCAAAAAGTTGCCCAGGTGGTTCTTGCTGTCGTACAGCCGGATCTTGGCGTCCTGCAGGAACTCGCGCTCGGCGATCTGGACCTGGGCCGCGCACGAGGTCTTTTTCTGCTTGTCCTCGTCGCTGCCGGTGAACGACGCGATGGCCTGATCGCCGCGCGAGAACGTGAACCGGCCGCGGTTCACCTGCACGCGGCCTTCGCTGCCGTGGAAATCGACGCCAAACCCGTTCTGGTGTTCGACCACGACGCCGTTGGCGTACACCAGCTTTGCCCCTCGCTTGGCGCCGGCCGTCTCGGGCGGCAGGATCTCGACCGGACCGCTGTCGTCCATGCCCAAGCCCCATTGGGCGATGTCCAGGTGGTGCGCGCCCCAGTCGGTGACCATCCCGCCGCCGTACTCGCGATAGGCCCGCCAGTTCGGAAAGTGGTTGTGAATGCCCCGCGGACTGAGGACCGAATTGTAGGGGCGCACCGGCGCGGGGCCCAGCCACAGGTTCCAGTCCAGCCCGGGCTCCATCGGCTCCTCGGGCAGGTCACAGGGAACGCCCGGATCGCCGAAACTGCACTCGACGCGCTCGATCTTGCCGATCGCGCCGTTCTGCACCAGTTCGCAGGCGATCCGAAACTCTTTCGACGAGCGCTGCATCGAGCCGGTCTGCAACACCCGTCGATTGGCGTCCACCGCTCGCATGACCTCGACGGCCTCGTGAATGTTGTGCGTCAGCGGTTTTTCACAGTACACGTCCCGCCCGGATCGCAGCGCGGCCAACGTGATGATGGCGTGCCAATGGTCCGGCGTGGCGATGCAGACCGCGTCGATGTCTTTGCGGTCCAGCAGCTCGCGGAAATCGTTGTAGCCCGCGCATTTGCCGGCCGCGCCGTCCTGGTTCGCGTAATAGTCGTCCACCCGCTTTTGGGCGGCTTCGCGGCGCGTCGTGTCGACGTCGCACACCGCCAGCACCTGGACGCCCGAGCCCAGAAAGCCGCCCAGCAGGCCGCCGTTCTGCTTGCCCATGCCGATGAAGCCCATCGTCAGCCGTGTATTGGGCCCCGTCTCAGCAGCCCAGATCCGCGATGGCAACACGAACGGAGCAGCCACCGCGGCCGCCGCGGTCCGGCGGAGAAACGTACGCCGTGTGAAGGTCATTGACTCGTCCTTTCGCGAAAACTCGAGAGAGCAATAAAGGTCCGTCGATTCGTCACCCCGGCATCGCCGCCCCACGATCCGGCCCGGTCGCTCCGTCGCAGCCATCGATGTGTGCGGACAAGCGTCGGGAAGCCGCTTCCACAACACGATCCGGCTCGGTCGGTCCATCGCAGCCACAAGCTTCGGATGCCGCGGGCCCCGATCCCGTCCCAAAGCCCCGCCGCGCTCCGGACGGCGCACGGCCCCGACGGGCTGGGCATCCCAGACCCCGCCGGACAAAGACTTGGCTCCTTCCCCGGCAGGCAGAACCTACCTCGCCCGCGGCGGCGTCCAAGGCCACGAGCGATCCCGCGCGCTGTCGAGGATGGCACGTTTGATCGTAACCCGAAGCGTCAGCGAGGGAATGCCTGAGTCTCCTCGCGCGGGCCGCGGATTACGTCTCGCGGTCACCCGCGTGCGGTATATTGTGTAAACGCGGCACGTGGCAAGTCAAGACACAAGCCCGCAACGAACCGGGCGACGCCTGCCGACCGCGCCCCGCGGCGCTCGACGCGGTGCGGCGCTCGACGCGGTGCGGCGCTCGACGCGGCACGGCGCTCGACGCGGCACGGCGCTCGACGCGGCGCCGCGCTCCATGCGGCAGGGCGATCCGAACAGCCGCCCCGCGCGAGCCATAAACGGCGCGCGGCGGATCGCCGCGCGCGCGCCGGATCACCAATCCGTCGCCCGCTGGGCGAACCGCTCGGCCTGCGTCCGAACCTCGACGCCCACCAGTTCGCTCCACGCCGCCAACAACCGCTCGAAGACCGGTCCCGGCGCGCCATCGGCGATGTTCTGGCCGTTCAGTCGCACCACGGGCCAAACGCACGGGCTGGTGCTGCACAACAGGACTTCGTCGGCCTGCAACAACTCGTCAACGGTCACATCGCGGTACACGAAGGGGATTTCCAGGCTCCGCGCCAGCTCGGCCACGACGCCGATGCTGACGCCCGGCAGGATCCGTTCTTTGGGCGGCGAGATCAGCCCTTCCTGACGTCGGTAGATGCACAGATTGGCGGACGAGGCCTCCAGTACATGGCCCGCGGCGTCCAACAGCACGGCCCTCGCGCTGGGATCGACACGCCGCGCCTCGAGGTCCGCCAGATAGTAGTGCATCCGGCTGCGGCACTTGAGTTCGGCCGGCCAGCATTCGGACGGAACCTGTTGAATGGGCGTGACCACCAGCGATTGGCCCGTGCGGTACTTGTCCGCCCACAGGTGAAACGGGATCGGATAGGTGTGGATGCAGACCAACGGCCCGCGAGACGCGTCCGGGGCCACCATGGCGGCGAACGTGCTGTACGGCCCCGGCGTCACGAACACCGACAGCCCCAGATCGTCGTTCGGATCGGCCCAGGCGTGATTCTGGGCCGCCAGATCCTCGGCCGCCGCCGCCAGATCGGACATGGGCATTCCCAAATCGACGTCGATGATCTCCAACGATCGCTGCAGACGCGCCAAGTGCTGGTCCAGCCGGAACAGCCGGCCGCCGAACGTCCGCAACTGCTCGGCGACCGTCACTCCCAGCACGAACCCCGCGTCGTACACGGGCACGACGGCTTGCGAAGCGGGCACGAGCTTGCCGTTCACGTACGCCACAGGCACCGGACTACCACCCTTTCTCCGCCGCCCGCCGGACGGCGTCCAAGTTCGCGGGCGGGACGGCGTCCGGATCGAACGTACAGCCGGGCGCCACGATCAAGGGCCGCGGCGCAAGCTGGCCGATCGCGTCGGCGACCTCGCGCTCGCAGTCCTCCGGCGTCCCCGTCGCCAACGTGCCCAGATTGTTCAGTCCACCGCAGATCGCCGAACGAACCAGCGGGACCGCGGCCGCCAGCGTCGGGCCCGCGTACCGATCCGCCCAGTTCACGGCGTGCACCGGATACGCGGCAAACCGCGCGAAATCAACGGCCTGGCCGCAGACGTGCAACATGTTGAACGTGCCCGCGCTGGCGCCCCGCAAAATCGCCAAATCCGTCGCCTGCACGACCCGATCGTACGTTCCCGCGCCGTTGGCCGGCGTGTCGACCCAATCGTCCCGCACGGACAAAAACACGCCATCGGCGCCGGCCGCGACGCACCGCCGGCAAAAGTTGGCCAGCGAGCCGGCGGTCGCCTCGAGCGCGCGGGCCAACCCCGCGGGCGAATCGTCCAGCAGCCGCGACATGGTCTCGTCTCGCGGATCGACGCCTCCGCCCAGCTTGGGCGGCCCGTGCTTGTCCGCCGGCGGCGCCGTCAGCAACCGCAAGGTCGCCCAGGCGTTGAACACGGTCGTGATCATCAGCATCTGGCCGGCGTACCGCTGAGCCAACTGGCCGATCAGTTCCAGTTGCTGGCCAAACGTCCCTTCGTCGCCGTCGAGCGCCGTCAAACGATCGAGATCCGCCGCAGACCGGACCATGCCGTCCGGCAATCCATCGCGCGGATAGCGATTGTCGTCCATGATCTTCAGAAAGTCCACGTCGTACCGCGCGACATGCCGCACGTGCGCGTCCACGGCCGCCTGGCCCGCCGCACAGGATAGCGGAAAGTGATACCAAAAGGAAAACGGCGGCCGATCCGGGTGGCGGCCTTCGAGCACCGCGCGAACGCGTTCGATTTTGTCCATTCGACTCTCCTGTATGCCGCGAAAGCGAGCCACGACGCGGATCGAGATCGACCCCGCGGCCAGCGTCCGCCGCCCGCCCGCCTCCGAGCGCTGCGCTCCGCGCAACAGCCCAACAGTGGACCACAAACGGCCATCATTACAACCCCCCTGTCCCGGCGAACGTGACCCTCGTGGACGCGCGCCGTGGGGCGAAACCGCCGCCATAGGCACAGCCGCAACACGGGTGGCGGCCTCGCGCGGACGCTGGGCAAGCGCGACGTACGGCTGGGCCGAATCGAGACGCGTCCAGACACGGGGCGCTTTGTGGGCGGACGACCTGCGGCGATCGCCGACGACGCGCGGCGACACGACCTCGGGCGGCTTGACTTTTCTGCGCCGACACAGGATGTTGACCAGCACGACGGTCGCCGCCTGCCGACCGCGTACGACGCGCGGTGCGCGTGCCAGCCCGACAGAGCCACGAGCCAAGGACGGACGCCGAACACCCGTATTCACGGCAACGCATTCACGGCAAGGACAGATACCGCAGGGCGCAGACGGTAGGACGCAGACGGGGGGCCGAGATCATGAAAGCGCTGGTCAAGAGCAAAGCGGAACCTGGGCTGTGGCTCGAGGACGTGCCGGACCCGACGATCGGGATCAACGACGTGTTGATCAAGGTGCATCGGACGGGAATCTGCGGCACCGATCTGCACATCTACAATTGGGACGCCTGGGCTCGCAAGACGATCCCCGTCCCGATGGTCGTGGGACATGAGTTCGTCGGCGAGATCGTCGAAGTCGGCTCGAACGTGGCCGACTTTTTCCCGGGCGATATCGTCAGCGGCGAAGGGCACGTGGTCTGTGGACGGTGCCGCAACTGCCTGGCCGGACGACGGCACTTGTGCGCGCACACCAAGGGCGTGGGCGTCAACCGGCCCGGCGCGTTCGCCGAGTACCTGGCCCTGCCCATGACCAACGTGTGGCTGTTGCACGAGTCCGTCGAGCCGGACGTGGCGGCCATCTTCGACCCGTTCGGCAATGCCGTGCACACGGCCCTGTCGTTTCCCGTGTTGGGCGAGGACGTGTTGATCACCGGCGCCGGACCGATCGGGCTGATGGCCATTCCCGTCGTGCGGCACGCCGGCTGTCGTTATGTCGTGGTCACGGACGTCAATCCGTACCGACTCGAACTGGCGCGCCGGATGGGCGCTACGCTGACCATCGACGCGCGGACCGCGCGGATCAGGGATGCCCAGAAACAGTTGGGCATGACCGAGGGCTTCGACGTGGGCCTCGAGATGTCCGGGAACGCGACCGCCTTTCGCGAGATGCTCGACAACATGTGCCACGGCGGACGGATCGCCATGCTGGGCATCCCGGCCGGCGAGATGGCCATCGACTGGAACACGGTGATCTTCAACATGCTGACGGTCAAGGGCATCTACGGCCGCGAGATGTACGAGACGTGGTACAAGATGACCGTCATGATCCAGAGCGGACTGGACATCCGCCCCGTGATCACCCACCGGCTGGCGTGGCAGGATTTCGAACAAGGCTTTGCGGTGATGAACGCAGGCCAGTGCGGCAAGGTCGTATTGACCTGGAACGATTGAACATCCCCCCGTAGACGCGGCATCCTGCCGCGTACAGCCGGGGCGGCGTCCGTGCGCGCACT
>JAVYAJ010000306.1:0-2832 GCA_032229885.1 Candidatus Anammoximicrobium sp.
TAACCCATTCCCGTGCCACTAACCCACACGTGTACTGTACACACCACTGTACAAGATGCGCGCACCGTGCGCGCATGATACGAACTAAGACTCTAACCTCAAACATCGTGAACTTTTCGACAATGTTTTTCAGACAGCGACAGCGTTACGTTGTTGAATGATTACATCTTGTGCTTGCAGTAGCTCTGTGTCCTCTGCGTCTCTGCGTTTCATCGACGTCCTTGCGCGGGCAGACTGGCCAGGCTACGTGAAAATACGTTTTGGAAACGCAGAGACGCTGAGGACGCTGAGACTTCGGCGCCCCGTGTCGTAGCCGGGAGCGAGGTGACAGGCGAATCACGGCGGATGGACACGGATAGCGGGGGTGAAGACAAACGGTTAGACGCGATGTCTTTATTCGTGTGATTCATGGTGCTCCTCAATATTTCTCGACCCTTGTTTGGTTGCGGCTGCGAGCCGCGTTAGGTAACGCGAACCGTGAATGTCGTGGGGATGGCCCTTCGAGACCGAGCGCGATCCGGACTGCACGAAAAATGGCGCTGGACAACCCGCAGTCCGCTCGACGAGGCTCCGATCCGAGCGCTGCGGAGCGCAGATGCGGCCCGATCCGCAGAGTTCCGGCCAATTTTCCCCGTTCCCCGTCGGATTAGCTATCTAAGCCCGATCGGCAACGTAGAATTGAGCCAAGGCGCGTCGCCTGGCAATCCGCCCGAGGCGGCGTCCTCGCACCGCGTGTACTTGAGCAATGGGTTGGCGATTGGCCGTGCGGATCACGTCGATACCTCACATTTACCGAAACGTCAAACGCTGGACCGAGATCGCGTCGGTTCTCAGCAAGTACGGCTTGGCCGACTGGATCAGCCGGCTGAACGTGGATTTTTTCAAGGATCGCCTGAAGGATCGCGAAGGCGAGGCCTTGGCCCGGCAAACGCCCGAAAAGCGAATTCGCCTCGCGCTGACCGAACTCGGGCCGACGTTCATCAAACTCGGCCAGACCCTGAGCACGCGCCCCGACCTGGTCGGGGTTGCTCTGGCGGACGAACTGAGACAGTTGCAGGCCGACGTGCCGGCGGATTCCGCGGATCTGGTCTACGCGTTGATCGAATCCGAGTTGGGTCAGAGTGTGCCCGAGCTGTTTGCCGAGTTCGACGACACGCCGCTGGCTTCGGCGTCGATTGGCCAGGTTCATGCAGCTCGCCTGCCCAGCGGCGAGGCGGTGGTGGTCAAGGTGCAGCACACGGGAATCGAAGAGACCGTGCGCGAGGATCTGGACGTGCTGGCGGGTCTGGCCCTGTTGGCCGAGCGCGTTCCCGAATTGGCCACCTATCGTCCCAGCGCTACGCTCGCCGAACTGGGTCGCGTCCTGCGCCGCGAACTGGATTTCGGCCGCGAGGAGCGGAACCTCCAACAGTTCTACGCCCGCTATCGAGACGATCCTACGATCCACATTCCGCAGCCGTTCACCGAATACTGCACC
Source organism: Candidatus Anammoximicrobium sp. (assembly GCA_032229885.1). Classification (GTDB taxonomy): domain Bacteria; phylum Planctomycetota; class Planctomycetia; order Pirellulales; family Pirellulaceae; genus Anammoximicrobium. The sequence continues at coordinate 1,478 of JAVYAJ010000306.1, forward strand.
GCGCGCGTGTTGACGATGGAACGCGTGGACGGCATCCCGGTGGATCAGCGAAAGCGCCTGTTGGCCGAAGGCTTCGATCTCGAGGAGGTCGCCCGTCGAGGCGCCCGGCTGTATCTCGATATGATCTTCGAGTATGGGTTCTATCATGCCGACCCTCATCCGGGGAATCTGGTCCTGCTGACCGGCAATCGCATCGGCTTGCTGGACTTCGGTATGGTCGGCCGCCTGGACGACCAGTTGCGCGAGGACATCGAGGAGATGCTGCTGGCGATTACCAGCCACGACGTCTCGATGCTGACCGCCGTCATCGGGCGAATCGGCCAGACGCCGTCGGATCTGGACGAGCGCGCGCTGGCGACCGAGCTGGCCGATTTCCTGGGCGACTATGCCACGCAGGCGTTGCAGCAACTGAACCTGGAAAAAGCGTTGACGGACATGACGCAGATCATCCACCGGCACAAGATCAAGCTGCCGGCGCAGGTCGCCATGCTGCTGAAGACGCTGATCACCCTCGAAGGGACCGGCAAGCTGCTCAGCCCGACTTTCAGTCTGCTCGAACTACTGCAGGCCGAGCATCGCCGGATGATCCTGCGGCGTCTGTCGCCGCGCCGCCAGTGGCGCAAGTTGATGCGGTTTTATGTCGAGACCGAACGGCTAGCCGAAATCCTACCGCGGCGTTTGACCGAAATCCTCGAACAAATTCAGGCCGGCAAGTTCGACGTACATCTGTATCATCGGGCCCTGGAGCCGTCGGTCAACCGCTTGGCCTTGGGCATCTTGACCAGTGCCCTATTCCTGGGCTCGTCCTGGATCCTGGCCAATCGAGTCCCTCCGCTGCTGTTCCCCGACAGCGTCTATCTGGGATTTCATCAGATCTCCATCCTGGGACTGCTCGGCTGTGGAATCAGCGTCTTGATGGGCCTTCGGCTGCTGCGGGCAATCAACAAGTCCGGCCATTTGGATAGCAAACGCTAGGAGCGTGTGTCTCCCCAGAGCCAGGAGCGCCGGCGCCTGCGCGCAACGTGTCGCAGAACTCCCCCCTTGCGTGAGCACTCGCCGCCCAATGCCTCCTCTCGCAGGCCTCGTTAGACGCCTGCCCGTTTGTCGATCTGGCCCACATCCTAAGGCGAGCTAGCGCCCGCAACCTAAGAATCTGTTTGGCCGAAGCCCTCCGATCACCGTAGCCTGGGGCAACGCCCCAGGGCTGGCGCCGCGCGCGTGCCTCTTTTGGCCGAAGGCCATATTCATCCGGGCTGCAGCGATACGGTGATGTTGGCCTTCGGCCAACACGGTTTCTATCGTCTCTGATTCCTGGGGCGTTGCCCCAGGCTACGGTGGTGATGGCCTTCGGCCAA
>JAVYAJ010000307.1:0-45286 GCA_032229885.1 Candidatus Anammoximicrobium sp.
CGGGCGCACGGGCGCACGGGCGCAAGCCGAGCCATCCCACGCGTAGGCAATCCGCATTCTCGGGGGGCGCGCGGGGGGACGGGACGCGAGGGCGGTGGTGGCATACGGGGGGCGCCCGAGTCGCGCATCGCGTTTGACGAATCGAATCGAGTCGACACAGTGACCACACTTTCCGCGACGATCCTCCTGTTTCTCGTGCTCGACCCGGTCGGGAATATCCCGGTGTTTCTCAGCCTGCTCGCGGGCTTGGAACGACGACGGGCCCGAGTCGTACTGGTCAGAGAGTTGCTGATCGCCCTCGGCGTCCTCGTTGCGTTCCTGTTCGGCGGACGTTTCATCCTCGATGTGCTGCAAATCTCCGAGCCGGCGCTCAGCATTGCCGGCGGAATCATTCTCTTTTTGATCGCCTTGAAGATGATTTTTTCCGACGTCAACGAGATCTTCGGCGCATCGCCGGATGGCGAACCGTTCATCGTGCCGCTGGCGATTCCGCTGATCGCCGGTCCCTCCGCCATGGCAACCGTCCTGTTGCTGATGGCTCAGCAGCCAGCGCGCTGGCCCTGTTGGTTTGTGGCGTTGTTCGGCGCTTGGCTCGCCTCAGGAATTCTGCTGTACTTTGCCAGTTCCATCGAACGGCTGCTCGGCAGACGCGGCGAACTGGCGGCTCAGCGTTTATCGGGCATGCTCCTCACGACGGTGGCCGTACAGATGTCGCTGACTGGCATCCATCAATTTCTATCCCTAGCCAGCGCCGCCCACGGCACGTGAAGCGGCGGGCATACGCTCACGGACACGAGAGACGGACAGCCTCGCCGGTCCGATGCGTCAGGGGCTGCTCGCGCGCGGCGCGGCCGTAGGACGACGGCCATGCCGAGGCGGCGGAATGGGAAACGGCGCCGCGCGCAAGACTGCTCGCGAAATTTGGCTCGTGTCAGGCCGGCGTGTAGAATAGCAACCGATGTAGATCCCGCCGCGCACACGGGTTGCGACGCGGCTGCGGCATCCCGCCGCAGATCCTTATCGCGGTCGTGCCGCGCGTCGAGTGCGACGGCAGACAAGGTTCGCGCGGCATTCGGGCCCATGTCGCAGCGCGGAGCCTGGCGACGGAAGGGGCCTTTTTTCCGCGCAACAACGGCTGGCGACGAAGGTCGGGCAGTCCGCAAACGGCGAGGTTGGGTGCGATGATCGTAACGCGACGCGAGATGTTGAGATCGCTGGGGGCGATGGCGGGTGGACTGATCGTCGCAGACGGATTGGCGCGTCCGGCCGTCGCGGCCAGGCGAGATCCACGCTGGGAAAAAGCGATTCAGCGCGGACTGGATTGGGTCGTTCGCACCCAATCGCCCATCCGCGGCAACTGGACGGCCGGCAGCTATCCCACGTCGATGACCGCCCTGGCCGGAACCGCGCTGATCGGCTCGGGGTCGACGACGGTCCAAGGGCCTTATGCCAAGAACATTCGTCGGGCGGTGGACTATCTGTTGAGCAAGTCCCGCGCCAACGGGTTGATCGGTGATCCGCAGAGCGATAACCGCTACACCTACGGCCACGGCTTTTCGATGCTGTTTTTGTCCCAAGTGCTGGGCGAAGAACAGGACGAAGACACGCGGCAATTGCTGGTGGACCACCTGGCGCGGGCCGTCGAGTTCAGTTGTCAGGCGCAAACCAGCGCCGGCGGGTGGGGCTATGTCAGCGCCCGCGACGGCAACGATTTTGACGAGGGATCGACCACGATCACCCAGGTTCAAGGCTTGCGCGGCTGCCGCAATGCGGGAATTCCCGTCCCCAGCGAATCGATCGACAAGGCCAAGAAATACATCTACGAATGCAAAAACCCGGACGGCGGAATTTCCTACAGCTCGCGAAATCGCGGCAGTTCGCGCCCGGCGATCACGGCCGCGGCCTTAGCCGCGCTGTACAACGCGGGCGACTACGACAGCCAGTACGTGCCGGAGATGCTCGACTATTGCCAAAAGACGCTCAGCAACATCGCCGATCAAACCCATTCCTATGGCCACTGGCATTACACGTATCTGTACTACAGCCAAGTGATGTACCGCCAGGCTGTCGGCCAATGGAACGCGTTTCGGGACAAGTTATACGACAAGATCGTGGCCGAGCAGAATGACGAAGGCTATTGGACGGGAAACATCGGCCCGATCTACGTCACGGCCTGCAATTTGATCATGCTCCAGTTGGACAAGGCCATCTTGCCGATCTACCAGCGCTGATAGAGGCCGCGGGAATCGCTGGAACTGTTCCGTTTCACTGTGCGAGCGGGAAAACGAGCTGCGCGTTTGCAGTTCGCGGGCCGGGTATCGATCGAGGTCGCGCGTGGCGGCGGCGGCCCGCAGTTGCTAGACTTGCGGGCTGGCGCGTTGTCCCATTTGGATCTGTGCGTAGCGGCGCTCGCCGGCCTGCGGGCTTCCCGCGGTCTGGCGAGCGCCGCTACCCCCAAGGTGTATGTTTGACGACGCACTGGCTGATCGGTTGGTCTCGCCGTTGCTGTCCGCGGCGGCAGCCTGCGGCGGACGATGTTGGAAGCTCCCATGTTTTTCTCGAGAAAGGCCCCTCGCATGAGCACGGACAACCAGGACTTTACGGCCCGGCGCCGGTTCTTGAAGACTGCGGCGGGCAGCGCCGCCGGTTTCACGCTGGCTGGTCTTTCGGTCCCGCGCGTGCACGCCGCCGAGGCCAACACGATCCGGTTGGCGTTGATCGGTTGCGGCGGGCGCGGCACGGGCGCGGTGGCCAATGCCATGTCGGCGGGCGGATTGGTCTTGGCGGATGATGGCGGAACCAAGCGGGCGGCGGGCTCGGCGGCCGGCGGACCGATTCAACTGGTGGCCATGGCCGACCTCCGCCAGGATCGGCTCGACGGTTCGCACCGCGCCTTGACAAACCTGCTCGGCGATCGGATCGACGTTCCGCCGGAACGACGTTTTCGCGGCTTCGACGGATATCGGCACGCCATCGACTGTCTGGGGCCCGGCGACGTCGCGCTGCTGACCACACACGCAGCTTTTCGCGCGCCTCACCTCGAATATGCCATCGAGAAGGGCGTCAACGTATTTATGGAGAAGGAATTTGCCGCGGATCCGGGCGGAATCAAACGGATTCTGCGCGCGGGCGAGGCGGCCGAGAAGAAGAATCTCAAGATCGCCGCTGGGCTGATGTGCCGCCATTCCGCGGCCCGCCAGGCGTTGATTGGGCGGATCCGCGACGGCGCCCTGGGCGACGTCCAACTGGTTCGAGCCTATCGCATGGATGCCGGCTATCGCATGGGGCCGTTTCCGCGGGGCGAGAATGAACTGCTCTGGCAACTCAGCCCCGGGCATCCGTACCAGTTCATGTGGTCTTCGGGCGGGATCTTCATCGAGCTGATGATTCACCAGATCGACGAGTGCTTTTGGATCAAGGACGCGTGGCCCGTCGCCGCGCACGGCGTGGGCGGGCGTTATGCGGGCAGCGCGGATTGCAGCCAGAACCTCGACAGCTACTCGATCGAGTACACGTTCGCCGACGGCGCCAAAGCGCTGGTCACTGGTCGGTATATTCCCAACTGCTACAACGACTTTGCCACGTACGTCCACGGGACCCAATGCGCGGCCCAGTTTTCCGGCAACGTCCATCAACCGTCTTGCCAGATCTACAAGGACCAGAATCCGGACCCGCGCAGCGTCGCCTGGCGTCCAGAGGGCGAGTTGGTCAATCCGTGGCAGGCCGAGTGGGACGTGCTGTTGAGCGCCATCCGCCAGGATCGGCCGCACAACGAAGCGCGCCGCGCCGCGTTGGCGAATCTAGGGGCCATCATGGGACGTGCGGCTGTGCACATGGGTCAGATCATCACGTGGGACCAAGCCATGGCGTCGGACTTCCAGTTTTGCAGCGACGTGGACAAGCTGACCGACGACAGTCCCGCCCCGGTTCAGGCCGATGATCAAGGCCGCTATCCGGCCCCGGTTCCCGGCCGCTGGGTGGAAATCTAACGCCTGCCGTTTGGCCACGAGTACGGGCCTCGTCGGCAACTTGCACGTTTGCAGTCATTCCTGCCGATACCCATCGGCCGGAATGATGAAAGCGGCGCGGATCGAGAGTCGAATGATCGTCCAGGCGGCAACCAGCCACATCAAAGGCGCCTACTTTGCGGGCCGGTATCGACGGCTGGTTGCCCGGCAGGGTGAGAAACACTCCCTGCTAGAGGAGGGTCACAGCATCTCGGTCATTTTTGAATCTTGCCCCATCAAGTGCGGCTTCGGGGTACAAGCTCGCCTGTTTGGCGATAATTTCGGCTGTTTGTCGGATTTGAACTATTCTCAGAACGTCGAGGCGCTGTTACTATTATCGATATCGGTGGCGCAGGAATGGCCGCCATGCGGATGTTGGTTCCGTGTTTTTTAGCAAATGTGATGCCCCGCGTCTCCAGAGCAATCTGTGCGAGGAGCGGGCGATTTGCGACAAGCGATTCGAGTTCAGTTTCCGGAATATATGATCCGGCGACGTAATCAGCCAGCCGTCGAAATGCTGACGGTTTGACGCGTATGTGCTTTGTCCTGATGATCCTGCGATTGATGTGGGGCGCCACGCTGGGCGGCAATCTTGCGGCCCGAGTGGTTCCCGTCCAGTCCGCCGATGGCCTCGGGCATCGCCGCCGGAGCGCAGGTCCGGAATGGACTGACTGGACGTGCGGTCGCGAGTGGCTGATGGGACGACCTGAATCCCGGCAAGACCAGAGCATATTCAGATGGGTGACAACGATAGACGGATGGGGTTGTTTTTGGCCAGTCGGCGGCGCGCGCTCGCGATGGCCGAACGATCGGCGTTGATTTCCGACCGTGTTGGCTCGATCTGACTGACGGTGTGTCGACATTTCTGGTCTGGTACGTGAACTCGTAGCCTCTGCAGATCGCTCGTCTCTCTGCCTGCCCGGGGACGCTCCTGAACTATGACATAAGGAGCGGACCGTGACCGAGTTCATTGCTGCCCTTGTTGCGGCCGTGATCGCCGCCGGTTCGACGTATGCGATCATCCGCGTCTGGACCCGGCTGCGCCGCGAAGACGCGCTGACCGAGGCCCAGCGGATCATCGCTCAAGCGAACCTGGACGCGGCCAATCGTCTGAAGTCGGCCGAGTTGGAAATCAAGGAAAAATCAATTCAGCAGAAGGCGGAGACGGAGCGCGAAGCTTCTCGATTGCGCGACCAGCTTCGCGAGCGAGAACGCGGGCTGGACAAGCGCGAGGAGACGCTTGCCCAGCTAACGGACGCCGTGCAGAAGCAAGAGCAGTTGGTGGAAACGGCTCAGCGCCGGCTGACCGAGCGGCTGGACGAGTGTGCGCGGCAGAGCGACGAGTTGAGTCGATCGCTGGAAGTCCAGCGGCAGACGCTGCACACGCTCAGCGGGCTCAGCCGCGACGAGGCCACCCAGCGGCTGCTGGGCGCGCTCGAGGACGAGTTGGCCCAAGAGACCGGGCAGATCATTCTGCGTCACGAACGCCAGATCGCCGAACGCTGCGAGGCCTTGTCGCGCGAAATGCTGTTGACGGCGCTGCACCGCTATGCCGCGGCCCATACGGCGGAGAGCACGACCAGCACCGTCGATATCCCCAGCGATGACATGAAAGGGCGGATCATCGGGCGCGAGGGTCGAAACATCCGGGCGTTCGAGAAACGGACCGGCGTGGATGTGATCATCGACGACACGCCGGGGATCGTGATCGTGAGCGGATTCGACCCCGTGCGCCGCGAGATTGCTCGCCAGGCTCTGGAGAAGCTGATCCTCGACGGCCGGATTCACCCGGCCCGCATCGAAGAGATCGTCGGCGAGACCGAAAAGGAAATCGAAAAGTACATCCTCCGCAAAGGCCAGGAAGCCGTGCAGGAGGTGAACGTTCCCAACCTGCACGAGCGGCTGCTGTATATGCTTGGGCGGCTGCATTTCCGCACCAGTTACAGCCAGAATGTGCTCCGTCATTCCGTCGAGGTCGCGTTTCTAGCCGGCATGTTGGCGGAAATGATCGGTTTGAACGGAGATCTCGCTCGCCGGTGCGGCTTGCTGCACGACATCGGCAAGGCCGCCGATCACGAGTTGGAAGGCGGCCATCCCAAGATCGGCGCCGACCTGCTCAAACGGCATGGCGAACGCAAAGAGGTTGTCCACGCGGCGCTGGGGCATCACGACGAGATCATCGCCGAGTACCCCTATACGGTGCTGGTTGCGACCGGCGACGCGTGCAGCGCCTCGCGTCCCGGGGCCCGGCGCGAGTCGCTCGAGCGTTACATCAAACGCATGGAAGAGTTAGAGACCATCGCCTCCGGCTTTCCCGGCGTCCAGCAGGCGTTCGCCATCCAGGCGGGGCGAGAATTGCGAGTCATGGTCAGCGCAAAGAACACGGACGACGCACGAGCCGCCCGTGTCTGTCGCGAGATCGCCAAAGCATTCGAAGAGCGGCTGACGTATCCGGGCGAAATCAAGGTCACCGTCATTCGCGAGTCCCGTTTCACCGAGATCGCGCACTAGCGCCGCGAGCCGGGGCGCACCCCGGCCCGCGGCAGGCGTTCAGTAGGTGGGCGACGTGCCTGTATCGACGTTGCCGACCATGTGGAAGTGGTTGTGGTCAACGTAGATGACTTCCATCGCTTCCTCGTCCTTGAGCGTGTGGGGGATCGGCCAGCCGACGCGCACGACGCGGGTGTAGTAGACCGTGCATTTGTAGTGCGCGTGGTGCAGTTGCGCCGGTCCGATCAGCGGAACCACTCGCGGTGGATCGACATAGTCGGCGATCTTTTCCTTGACGATCCGCACGTCGTTGATCTGGGTTTCATGGAGCAGGGGCAGACCGCCCGCGGTCGGGTGCGCCCGCTCGAAAGCGCGCATGACCTCGTCGTCGCTCGGTTCATCCAAGGCCGCGGTCGGACCGCCCGCCGTGATCGGACCGAGGATCGGCACGGAATCGTAACGCTCGGCGCTCCAGAACTCGTCTTCCTTCATCTTCTGAAAATACGGACTCACCGGAATGGGGATCGCCACCAACCCCAGCGAATTGCCTTCGGTGAGGTGCACGCATCCGGCATTGCTCAGCGAAAGGCAAGCCAGCGTCAGCGAAAGCATGAGGATAGTGAATCTGTGCGACATGGACTTGTCCCTCGATTTTTCACGATCATGTCTAACGCTACATATCGTGTTAACCTAGGGGAAACTTGCGGATTTTTTGGATAATTCGGAGAAAGACGATCGTGCGGATCCTCGCAGGCCGGCCTTCAGCCACGCCGCACGCTCAATCGCATTCCAGTGCTGGCGCATCCGTCTCGTCCAGCAGGTCTTGCCAAGCTGAGCTCGTCCAAACGCTGGGCAGGGGTACGATCTGGGCGACCCGCTCTCGTGTCATGGGATGCTGGAACTCGATCCTGCGGCCGTGCAAGGCGATCCAGCGACGGCGAAAATCGTCGGTAACCGGGCCGAACGGCAACTGAGAACCATATTGAATGTCGCCGAGGATCGGGTGCCCGCGCGACGCCGTCTGGATGCGGATTTGGTGCATCCGGCCGGTCTCGAGTTCGATCCGCAGCCACGAGACGTCGCTGCCCGCAGCGCATACGTGATAGTGAAGCACCGCTTGGCGCGCTTCCGGATGATCGGCAGGGACAAGTTCGGCTCGAGCTTCGTCGGGGATTTTCCGAAGCCAGTCGATCCAGGTTCCCGAGCTGGGCGTCAGCCGCCCCTCGACTAGCGCCCAGTACGTCTTGTTCACGCTTCGGGCAGCGAACTGTTCGGCCAACCGCCGGGCGGCGCGCACGTGTCGCGCCAGCACGAGCGCGCCAGATGCTGGACGATCCAAGCGATGGGGGACGCCGAGGTAGATGTTGCCCAGCTTGCCGTCGCGCGCACGAAGAAAATCTTTGACTCGCGTCTCCAGGCTATCGATTCCGGGGGGCGCTTGAGTCGCGACTCCGCCCGGCTTGGCGACCACCAGGCAAGGCCCCTGTTCGTACAAGAGGTCAAAGCCACTGGGTTGCAGCGAAACCGGCATGAGGTCAATTCCACCGAAAGATCAATTGTCGCGCCAGACATCACCAGACGCGCGGCGGCGCCCGTCCCGCGACACTACCAAATCCGCTGCGCCGCCGGCAAGCCCTCGACCGGGTGCTCGATGCCAGCCTTCCGCACCGCCGGACACGAATCGCGCGGACGACGAATCGGTCGCCAGCGCGGCTCGCATCGGCCGGCGGACGAGGGTGTGCGCGCTGCGTCGCAAGTCGTACAGACAGTGCCGCAAGTCAGAATTCAGCGCCCACGACGGACAATTCTTGCCTAGTTGATCAGCCTGGAGCACATCCGTCGAGGCAAGCCCATGCCACGCTGGAGAGCCACGCTCCGTCGTGGCCACAAGCGGGGCGTGACCGCAAGCGGGTGACCGCAACGGAACGCGTCCCTCCAGGACGGCGCACTCCCCTGCGCTCGCCGTCCAGCCATTTCGCTTACCATTCTGTTCCGCTCAGATCGTTCTTCTGGCAATCTGCGCCGACGTCTCGTTCCGCGTCCCATCGATTCCGATTTCTGGCACGCGTGCTGCGTGAGCAGACGGGAACCCGGCATCCGATGGTGTCCGCAATCACCGATCCGTTCGGCAACGGACGAGAAGGCCAGTCGACCGCCGAGAGGGGGGGGCCGACGCGTCGCTCGCTTGCGCGTCTGGATTTTTCCCGAATTATCGCACAATTTGTACGAATGTCGGCTCGTCGCGCCACTATTTAGAATGCTTGCCGCACCCGCGCAGGCGTTCGTTTTTATGCGTTTGTGGGCCGCTGGCGATCCGATTTGCGTCTTTCCGTCGCGTTGCGGAACCGGATCCAGTTGGAACGTCGCGAGAGCCTGCCTTGAAGGAATCGAGTTGTGCGATGCGACTGACATTGCGGAATATGCTGGCTCTCCTGAACGACATCATCGAAGATCCCGCGGAAGCCGAAGACCTTCGCCGCAAGATCGACGAGAGCGAGTTTGCCACCGGATTGGTCCAACGCATCCACCACGCGGCCAGCCGACAGCGGCTGGGCGCGCCGAACGTGGACGGCCGTGGAGTCGGCTTGGACCCCAACTCGGTCGCCGAGTACCTGGACAACACGCTGCCGCCCGAGCGAATCCCCGATTTAGAGCGGATCTGCGTCGAGTCGGACGTGCACCTGGCGGAAGTCACCGCGTGCTATCAGATTTTAGCCGAGTACATCCGCGGGCCGATCACGGTAGACCCTGCGTTGGCGGATCGCATTCGCCGGATTGCGTTGGGCGAAGTCTCCGGGCACACGGACGTCGCCAAGACATCGAGCGCCGCTGGCCCAGACGAAGCCGTCGCCGCCCCAGCCGCGGCGCCCATCGGCATGGCTCCACCCCCTGCCGCGGCGCCGTTGCCGACCCCGCCTCAGCCTACGACAGTCGGGCGGGCGCCGGGGGCGCACGCGGTGCCCGAGTACTTGCGGATCGGCCAGCGAGGCAGGTGGAGGCCGCTGGCGGTGACGCTGTTGGCGGCATTTCTGCTGTCCGCCGTCGCGCTGCGCGCCATGGGGCCATTCGATCGCCAGCATCCGTTGATGCGTTTGTTCGGGATGTCTCCCGAAGCCAACGTCGCCAGCGGACGCGCGGCGACGTCATCGGCCGCCGACGCTCGAACGCCGGCGGCGGACGCGGAAGCGACAGTGCCCCAGACCGCGAACGAGGCTGCCGATGCGGTTGTGCCCACCGCAGAGCCGACCGAAGCCGCCCGCGCAGAGTCGCCGGATGCGGCGACCACGCGACCAGCGGATACGCAGGCGTCTTCGGTCGAGGAAGTGTTGCCGCCGGTTGCTCCGGAGACCCCTCCTGCCGCAGAACGTCCACGTCCGCCAATGCCTGCCGAGCCCCCAACGGAAAGCCGCGGCGCCGGGCCCGACCGGGCAGCCGCCAGCGCCGCTCGTCCGGAAGACGCTGGCGGCGGCGCAGAATTGGACGGGCGGTCCGATTCTCGAGACATGGACGGCCCGCCGCAGATGCCGCAAGTCGACTCGCCGGCCGCAGTTGCCGGCGAGGCTGTCGATGTCGGGTATGTGAAGCTGTCCGAACCGAACTTTCTGGTTCGGTACGCTCGCGAGTCGGCCGACTGGTTCCGTTTGCCCGCCCGCACCAGGCTGATGTCGGACGATCGTCTCCTGGTCTTCCCCACCTATCGCCCGGAAATCATCATGACTCCGGGAGTGCAGATCGTCTTCACCGGATCGTCATCCGTTCAGACCATGCGACCTAGCCCGCAGGACGAACCCGGATTGACGATCCACTACGGCCGAGCCTTGATCGCCATGGCAGGCGCAGCCGGGGCGCGCATCCACCTCGACCTGTCGGGGCACAAGGGTACGATCACGTTCCACGAGGCCGCGTCCGAGATCGGCGTCGAGGTCTCGCACTTTCTGCCGCCGGGGGTCGATCCGGAGCGTGTGCCGGCCTGGCCTGTGATCCGCCTGTCTACGACGATCGGCCGCATCGACTGGCTGCCGACCGGCGCCACGGCGGCCGTGGCCCTCGAACAGGGACAGGTCCATGTCATGGTCGGAGACCAGACAGAGACGCTGGCTGCGACCCAGCCGCCAGCCTGGATGCAGGGAACCGAAGTGCGGGATGTCGATCGACTGGCGTCGGACACGTTGGAACCGTTCATCACGCCGGACCGGCCGGTAAGCCTGATACTCCGCGAACGCACCGAAGACCGCAAGTCGGAAGTCCGCTCGCTCGCGGCCCGCGGCCTGGCTTGCCTGGATACGTTCGAGAGCTTGATCAAGGAATTCGGCGATGACCGGCAGCGCGCGTATTGGTCGGCCCAATTCAGCGCGCTTCGTGAATCGTTGGTGCGCGGACCGGAGACCGCGGCACAGATTCGCAAGACCTTCGAGGCGTACTGCGGCGGTGACGCGGCCGAGTTGTATCGCCTGAGCTGGGGTTACAGCCCCGAACAGTTGGCCGAGGGGGCCGCTCAGCACCTGGTCGACTTGTTGGACCACGATTCGCTTCGCGTCCGTGTGTTCGCTTTCGAGAACTTGCAGCGAATCACCAAGAAGACGTTGCTGTACCTGCCGGCGACGAATGCAGCCACGCGCAAGTCCAGTATCCAGCGGTGGAAGGAGCAGCTCCGCAACGGAGCGATCGTTTATGAAACACCGCCATCGCCGCTCGAGAATTAACCGCCGGCGAAGCAAAGATGCCGTGTGCGCGGGCGCGAACGGACTGTCCGCCTCCGTTTGCCGAATGCGATCCCAAAGATTCTGTGTGCGCCGGCGCGAACGACCGATCGAATGCCAAAGCCTGTTCGGCAAATCCCGACGACGTTCCGCCTTCGAAAGATCCCTGGTGAGCTGTGCCAGGTATCGGCGTTTGCGGATCTGTCCGGCGCAGCCCAGCGTCTTGTTTCGCCGGGCGAGCCCGGTTCGTCGGCACTGGAGAGCGCACGAACCTGAGCGGAGTCAGATTCGGCAGGACGCGGGGGGGCGCGATTGCGCTTGCCCAGTCTCGGGTGGGTACAGCCCAGCCGTCGGACAGGCTCCTAGGCGACGGTGATCGATGCCCTGTGGCCAGAACGGTGAATGGGACCTGTGGCCAAAATGCACGGTCACGGTATTCGGCACTGAGGTAGCGTCAAGGATAAATGTTGGGAGTAGCCACGATTGTCAGGCCGCGGGAATTTCGTGCTTTGGCGAGTGCGACAATCCGAAAATCATGATTGAACATCGCACTAATTAGTAAACAACGTTACAACTCGTATTTAATTGATCGGCAGTTTTTGTGTCCAAGTCTGTCAGCGCCCCTTTTTCCGTTTTACCTGAACGAATAGACTGGGCATTTGTGGATTCAAGGGTCAACGCTTGGTCCGCTCCGGGAGCCGAACGCGATCCGGGCGGCGTCGGGGGCCGATTTGCGTTCATCATGGCTGTCCTTTGAAGGGACGAGCGACGTAAAGGAGGTCACTTCGGTGCAAGTAAAGATTTGGGCTCGGCACGGCAATCTCAATCCGGAAACCCAGGCCAAGATCACTGACAAGGTCGAGAAGTTGAAACGCTTGTTCGACGGGGTCACGGCGATCGAGGTCACCGCAAACTTTGAGCATCGCGAGTCGCCGAGCGTCGAGCTGCGAGTATCGGCTGCGCGGACGGATGATTTCGTGGCGGCCGATACCGGGGCGAGTGTCACGGCTGCCCTGGACCTGGCGATTCACAAGATCGAGCAGCAGTTGCGCAAGTACAAGAGCAAACGCCGCGAGCATCCGCGGGGCGGAAAGAACATCGAAGTCAACGAACCGGCCGAAGCCGAGAGCGAGAGCGAAGGCGACTGACCAGCGTTCGGGCGGCCTTCGCTGCAACTTCGCCAAACAGATACGAGACGACCAGTACGATTGGGAAAGGGCATCTGGCATGAAGTTTTCGAGTTTCATTGTCGCGGACGCAGTCCGGGCAGACCTGCAGGCGACGGACAAACGCGGGGTGATCGAAGAGATGATTGCCGCTCTGGTTGCCGCGGGCGCGATCAAAGCCGAGGAACTGCCGAGCATCTTGCAGGCAGTGATGAAACGCGAGGATTTGGGAAGCACGGGCATCGGGCGGTCGGTGGCCGTGCCGCACGCCAAGCACGACAGCGTCAATCGCTTGGTGGGGACGGTCGGCATCAGTTCGACGGGGGTGGATTTCAATAGCCTCGACGGCGAGAAAGTCTATATTTTTTTCCTGTTGATTTCGCCGACGGCGCGGCCGGGCGACCACTTGCGGGCCTTGGAGTATATCGCTCGTCAACTGCGCAACGAGACGTTTTGTCGTTTTCTCAAACAGGCCAAATCGGTCGACGACATCAAGCAGTTGTTGGAAGAGGCGGACAACGAGCAACCGTAGGCAGGCGGCTGCCTTCGAGGTTGGCAAACTCATGATGGACACGATTTTGCGGAAGGCCGTGCGAATCGCCAATCCGTCGGGGCTGCATGTCCGGCCTGCGTATCTATTTGCGCAAACCGCCAACCGATTCGAGTCGTCGATCGAGGTCGTCAAGGACGGGCAGAGCGTCAATGGCAAAAGCGTGCTCGAAATTCTGATGCTGGCCGCGACCCAAGACACCATCTTGACGATCGTTGCGCGGGGGCGCGACGCCGTGCAGGCCGTCGAGACATTGGCCCCCTTGTTGGAACAAGAAACGCCGTCGGATTCGGATGCTCCGATGGCCGACGGAGGTTCGCTGCCATGAACACAAGCCTGTCGGACGGGCAGGCTGGAATGATCGAACAAGAAGGGCAGCGGCCGGACGCGAGGATGCCGTCCGAGGGTCGCGCCGACGCGAGGCATGATGGAAACACTGCAAGGGATACCCGTTTCGCCGGGAATCGCCATCAGCAAAGCGCTGATCGTCGACAACGAGGGATTTATGATTCCTCGTTACTATGTGGGCCGCGACGCCATCGGGGACGAGTTGCGACGGTTCGAGTCCGCCATCGAAGCGGCGGCGAATGAAATCGCGACGAATCGCCATTCAGTGACGGCTCAACTGGGCGAAAAGATCGGGACCATCTTCGACGCGCATTGGCAGATGCTGCGAGATCCGGGTGTGCGGCACGGGGTCGAAACCCTGATCCGCGAGTGCGAGTACTCGGCCGAGCATGCGGTCACGTCGACGTTCGACACCTTTGCCAACGTGCTGCGGCGCTCGCCGAGTCCGATTCTGGCCGAACGAGCTCACGACCTGAGCGACCTGGAGCGCTGTCTGTTGCGGCATCTGACGGGCCAGGCAGAGCTCGATCTGGCGAATCTGACCTCCGAGGTGGTGTTGGTCGCGCACAGTCTGACGCCCAGCGAGACGGCCAAGCTCAAGCCGGCATGGGTGCGCGGCTTTGTCACAGAGGCCGGCGGCGCCGGCAGCCACACGGCCATCGTCGCCAAAGGGTTGGAAATTCCCGCCGTCGTCGGCGTGGGCCGATTCCTGACCAAGGTCTCGACGAACGACCTGGTGATCGTGGACGGAAACACGGGCGCCGTCATCGTCCGCCCGGACGAGGAGACGCTGGCTCGATACCAGACCGAGGTCCAGAAGCAGCGATCTCTGGCCGAGAGACTGCACTTGCTGCGGGACATGCCGCCCGAGACCAAGGACGGCGTCCGAATCGGCTTGATGGCGAATATCGAGTTTCCGACGGAGGTCGCCGCCTGCCTGGAACGCGGCGCGGACGGCATCGGTCTGTACCGGACCGAGTTTCTCTGTCTGGACTGCGATGCGCCGCCGTCCGAGGACGATCACTACCAGGCCTACGCCCGTGTCGTGCGAGATGTCGCCGGGCGCCCGGTCGTGATCCGGACGCTGGACATCGGCGGAGACAAGGCTGGCTGGGTGGAGGGGATCGAAAACGAGCGGAATCCCGTCCTGGGACTCCGCAGCATTCGGCTATCGCTACGTGCTCCTCAGTTGTTCTTGCCCCAGTTGCGCGCGGCCCTGCGGGTCAGCATGTTGGGGGACGTGCGGTTGATGTTTCCCCTCATCACGACGCTGGCCGAGTTGCGGCAAGCCAAGGCGTTCCTGGCCGAGGCCCGCCACGAGTTGGACTCGCGGAACGAAGCTTATCGCCGGGATCTACCCGTCGGCATGATGGTCGAGTCTCCGGCGGCTGCCGTCATGATCGATCGTTTTGTCGGCGAGGTGGATTTCGTCAGCATTGGCACGAACGACTTGACCCAGTACACGCTGGCTGTGGACCGCGGCAATGCCAGCGTCGCCGATCTGTATCAGGCCGCTGACCCAGCCGTGCTACGGCTGATCGACGCGACGCTGCGCGCGGCGCGGCAGGCCGGGGTCAAGGCCAGCCTCTGTGGCCAGATGAGCAGCGAGCCTGTGTACACCATGTTGTTGTTGGGGATGGGGCTGCGCGAGATGAGTATTCCGCCCAGCTCGATCCCCGAGATCAAGCGGGTATGTCGCCATGTCACGTTGGCGGAGTGCGAGCGCGTCGCCGCCCACGCCATGACGTTGGACAACGCTCGAGACGTCGAAACCTTCCTCCGCGACCAGTACCGCCAACTCGGCTTTTGATCCCGCGGAAGAAGAAACAGCTCCGGCGGCGGTGGGCCTGCAGGCTGGCAGCCGCGGCGGGGAATGGGTGCTGTTGATGATTCGTTTTCGAATTCGGCTGCGGTTTTGCAAGCGGGACAACATCCGCTGGATCAGCCATCACGACCTGGTGCGAACCTGCGAGCGTTGGTTTCGCCGGGCCGGGCTGCCCGTGTGCCGCAGCCAGGGGTTTCACCCCAAACCCAAGCTGAGTTTTCCTTTGGCCCTGGCTGTGGGCATCGCGGCCTGCGACGAGGTGTTGGAGTTCGACACGACCGAGCGCCTCGATCTGGCCGAGCTTCGCGAGCGTTTGGACCGCACCGCGCTGCCTGGCCTGCACGTTGCCCAGATCCTGGCGATCAGCCAGGTCGAGGCACGACAGCCCGTCCAACGGGTCGCTTACGAGCTTCCCATTCCCGCGGCCTGCCGCTCGCAGTTGGCGGCAAAGATTTCCCAGTGGCATGCCGCGGATTCGCATTGGCATTGGCGAGTTGACTCCAGCGAGCCGGTCGATCTTCGAGCCGCTGTGGACCAACTTGAATTACACGACGGCACGCTCCGCTTTCGCCTGGCCATCGACCGGGCGCGCGGCCCGCGTCCCCGCGAGGTTCTGCAGGCCCTGGGCGTGGCTCGCCTGGAAAGCGAGGGCTGCTGCCTCACGCGCACGCGAGTCGAGCTGGCCGTTGCACCGCACAACTCTAACGAGGAAAGAGAAGACAAGTCGCATGAAGAAGGAAATGTTGATCAACGTGTCACAGCCGGAGGAGTGTCGGATCGCGATCGTTGAAGACGGAGTGCTGGAAGAGCTGTACGTCGAGCGCGCCAGCCAAGACAACTATGTGGGGAACATCTACAAAGGTCGAATCGTCAACCTCGAGCCGACCATCCAAGCGGCCTTCGTCGATTTCGGCGTCGGTCGAAATGGCTTTCTGCACATCAGCGACGTCGAGCCTCAGTACTTTCGCCAAGGCGGTTATGCGCCGGAAGACATCGCGGCGGGCAACGGCGGCTCGCCGGACGCCGACGACGACCCTGACGACGAGTCCGACGACAGCTCGGAATCGCGCGGCCGACGCCGCCGCGGTTCGACGCGTCCGGGCAGCCGCCCGCGATTCAAGCCGCCGATTCAAGAGATCTTCCGCCGCGGTGACGAGGTCCTGGTCCAGGTGATCAAAGAAGGGATCGGCACCAAAGGCCCGACCCTGTCGACCTACATCAGCATTCCGGGCCGCTATCTGGTCCTGATGCCCACCCTGGGTCGCGTCGGCGTGTCGCGAAAGATCGAGGACGAGGATGAACGCCGCAAGCTGCGCGATGCGATGCTCGAGTTGAACCCCCCTAAAGGACTGGGCTTCATCGTCCGCACCGCCGGACTGGGCCGCACCAAGAAAGAACTGTCCCGCGACTTGGCCTATCTACTGCGGCTGTGGAAAGTTATCGTGCGGCGGATTCGCAAGCAAGTCGCGCCGGTCGATATCTACGAAGAGAGCGACATGATCATTCGCACCATTCGCGACATGTTCACCTCGGACGTGGATGCCATCTACGTGGACGAGCCCAACGCGTTCGAGCGGGCCAAGATGTTTTTGCAGTTGGTCATGCCGCGATATGTGCATCGGCTGCACCAGTACGAAGGCCGTGAACCGCTGTTCCACAAATACAAGCTCGAGCAGGAAATCGCCCAGATCCACAAACGCGAGGTCCCGCTGAAGCACGGCGGATCGATCGTGATCGATCAAACCGAAGCCCTCGTGGCCATCGACGTCAATAGCGGCAGTTTTCGCATCGACGATTCGGCCGAAGAAGCAGCCTACCAACTGAATCTGACCGGCGCCCGCGAGATCGCGCGACAACTGCGGCTGAGGGACCTGGGCGGCGTGATCGTCAACGACTTTATCGACATGCGCCGCGAAAAACACCGTCGCGGCGTCGAACGCGCGCTGCGCGACGCGATGCGCCGCGACCGCGCGCGGGTCAAAATCCTGCGAACCAGCCCGTTCGGCCTGATCGAAATGACGCGGCAGCGCGTGCGGCCGAGCCTGAAACGCAGCGTCTATATGGATTGTCCCTGCTGCAACGGCCGGGCGGTTGTCAAAAAGGCGGAGAGCATGGCCATCGAGGTCGTGCGAATGCTGTTGCTCGCCAGCCAACAACCGGGCGTCGCCCGCATCACCGTCCGAGTCAACGACGAGGTCGCGTCCTACTTGAACAACAAGAAGCGCAAAGCCGTTTCGCGGATCGAAGACGAAGGCAAACTGGTCGTCCAGATCCTGGGCAGCGAAGGCCTGTACCCCGAGCACCTCGAAATCGACTGCCGCGACAAGGACGGCCGCGAGGTCAAGCTGGCGCCATGAGCCGGATCGTGTCGCCGGCGGCTCGACATGGCGCCCGGTGGCGCGGACTTCGGTCTTCGAGGGGCTACATTTTTTGAGTTCACCCAGGCGTAGGGCGCCCGAGCCCAGGGTTGCGGTGTCGCCGTGCATCCTGGGCGCCAGCCGCTGCGCGCCGCGGCGCCCGCACGCGACGCCTCATGTCCTTGAAGCTATCCAGCGCGGGATCCCCGGATACACTCGGGTTGACGCAGGTCGCGGCGCAGCCGGGGCCTCCGGCGCAATTCGCGCTAATCCTCGGCAATGGCCGCGCAGCGCAGCGCGACGCGATCGAATCGGTGGGGGCTTTCGCCGGCTGCCCAGGCCATCCCGCGGAGCGTCAGCAGGCGGAAATAGGGGTCGTCGAACGTCCACGTGTAATGCCCGGGAACACACCCGAAGACGCGTCCCTCGCCATGCCGATAGGTCCAGAACTGGGGTTGGGGCACGGAGTCGGTGTCGCGCCCCGGCGACGTTGCTTCGCGGCTGGTCGCCAAGACCTCGACCTGTCCCGGCGCGAGCGGCGGGGTGGCGGGCCAGTAGGGTTCGTCGAACCAGGCGATCTGTCGGGGCAGGCCGTGGCAGATCGGGTGCTCGGGCAGCGCAATCTCGAGCGCGATCGATCCGTGGCGGTAGAATTGAAACCCGCCGATCCCCACGATCGCCGCGACTTCGGGCGAGGCCTTGGGGCGGGTCCAGGTGGCCGAGTGGAACAGGGCCAGCCCGCCTCCGCGAGCCAGGTACGCGCGCACCTCGTCCTGCCGCTCAGGGGTCCAGGGCAGATAGCAGAAAGCCGCCACCAGATCCGCGGTCTTCCACTGGTCGGGCGTGGGCCACGGGGCGGCTCGGACGATCCGGACCCCGGCGGCCCCTTCGCCGACGGTCGGATCGATCCGATCGGGGCCGTACAAGTTCGCCGCGGGCTCGTCCGAGGCCGCGCGGCCGCCGAGCAGCAGCGACCAGCGCGCCTGCCAGCGCGGATAATCGTGCTCGTCCCGGCCATGATCCTTGGGACCGGCCAACAGGACGATGTTCAGCGGCCGCGGGTTCGCCGGCAGCGCGTCGGCGCTCGCGGCGTCGAGCGTCCGTTGGACGTCAGCCCGACGAGGCAACGGCGGTCGCCGATCGGCCGGCGCATCGGCGGCGGCGCCGCCGCCGATCAGGACCGCCGCGGTCCACAGGCTGAACTGGAATGCCGCGGCGCGCGGTCCCGTTCGAGAGACTGCTCCGGACAAGCGCGTTCCCCGCCCATCACGCATTTCGTGTTCGCACATGGTGACCCCCTGTCCGGCTCTCAGCCAACGATTTTGGAAATGTCGATCAGGTAAATTTGCCGACCTTCGCCGCCATGGGGCGAATCGATCACGACGCGCCGCCCGTCCGGGGTGAAGCGTGGATGCGTGTCGCACCGCCACTCGCCCGTGTACTCGGGCGGCGTGTGAAAGTGACCCAGCACGACGCGCCGCGCGGTCGGTACGTGGTACAGGTACACCGTCTGGTTTCGCTGGCGGTCAGGGTACGTGTCGCACAGAATCCAGTTCGTGTCGGGCAGATAGCTGCAATGCCCGTCGCCGGTCATCATGACCGGTTCGACGGTCACCTTCGGTCGGTCGCCGAACAGGAAGAAACCGCCGGGCATTTCGTATCGCGACCACGCCAAGATGTGTCCGGGATCGCGCCAGATGAAGTGCGAGGTCACCCCGTTGTCGTCCAACACGCGCAGGTCCGAGCCGTCGGGGTTGGCCGTGAACATCCGCGTGGCGTGGGCCCGGGCGTCCGGCGCTCGGAAGCGGTGCAAGAACTCGAATCGCGTCCCGTCGGGATTGATCAGCAGGTGGTTGAACCAGTGTTTGGCCTTGGTCAGGTCGCGGTCGCCCATCGGGATGCGAGCCGCGTCGGCCAAGCTCATCACCAACCGTTGCTCGCCGGACTCCAAGTCCACGTGCCAGATCCCGGATTCCGCGGGCGCTAGTTGATCGGCCCACGGATCGTCGATGCCGGTGTAGCCGTAGCCCGGCCGCATGTCGTTGACGCGGCGAAAGTCGGTGGCGACGGCCCAGCGTCCGTTCGGGCTGACCGTGTAGATCGGATGGGGAATCGTGCGGCGACTGTTGGTCTGGACGTTCAGAATGTGGCACACATAACGGCCGTCTTGGCGATCGTTCCAGAGGATCTCGTTCGTCGATCCGGGACGCCATTGGAGCATGCAGCCCTGCTGCCAGCACCAGGCGCTCGTCTGCCCCAACTCGGTCCAGCGGTCGCCGTCCTGTGTGTCGATCATGCCGATCTTGATGACGTCGTCGGCGCGCGGCGAGCGATGTTGAAAATCGACTTCCATTCCCAGCGCAAAGCGGCCCGTCGGATCGAACTGCAGTTTGTCGTAGTACCCGAACCAGTGATGCTTGGGACCGCGCGTGATCGGGCGAACCGGCGGCAGGTCGTCCGACGTGTCGGCTGCGCGTCCGCTGCGCGACAGGACAGCCCCAACGGCGGCGGGCAGGACTCGGGTCAGCAGATGGCGTCGATCGAAATGGTGTGAAGCGTGGCTCATGAGTTTGCTCCTGAGGGGGGAAGTCATGGGTTGGCTGACGCGCAGCTCGCTGGTCCCGCCGGCGGTCCGCTGGCAGGAAGATTCTCCTCGCAGCCCCGGGGGCGGCCTTGAAGGTTCGTCATGCTTCGCGCGACTGCGACCGGAACTTGCGCGAGGGACGCCCGTCTTTGGTCGTCATGGCCCAGGGGGCGCGCAGGCGGCCTCACGCGCACAGGGAACCTCGCCGCGCTCGGGTCGTTCTTCGCGTCCTCGCGAGACGCGCCGTCAGAGGGCGGGATCGCCGCCATGCCTTACGGCTGGGACGGGCACGGCGAGCCACGTGCAGTATAGATCAACCGCAGGCCGTTTTCCATTTCGAGGCGCGATTTGCCCGTCCGCGGAGCGGAAGACCGCGGGAATCTCGCAGCGCGCACGCGGCGTCGGATCGCGTGGACGGAATCACCGAGGGCCCGACGATGGGCGCGGTTGCCGCGCAACGGCAGGCGAGCGGTCCGCGGGGCGGTGCGCGACGAGCTGCTCGCCGCGTCGGCCCGGCTCGCCTCCGAACGCCCGTTCGTCGTACAGCGCCAGGGCGTGCAGCGCATGGCCCTTCGCGCCGATGTCCCAGGTCCGGCCTCGATAGCGCCACATCAGGTCTGTCACGTATTCGACCGCGCGGACCAACCGCGGATCGGCGAGTTGATCGCGAGCCATCGAGCACGCCAGCCACTCGAGTGTATGCCCGCTCGTTTCCAGGCGAAGATCCAAATCCTGCGCGTCGCCGCGACGGGCGAACCATTCGGTGCTGAAGCTGCCGTCCGCATTCTGCAGCTTGAACGTGTACGCATGGAAACGCTCGAGATAGTCCTGGGCGCGCTCCCACTGGCCGTCGACGGGACGCCCGTGGTATTGGCGCTCGCGAACGGCGTACACGAACCCCGTCAAGCGGTGGGTTCCGCCACAGGTAGCGCCGACGATCGGCTGGGCGAGCTCTTCTCGGATCAGCCGCGAGATGCTCCAGGTCTGACCCAGATCGTTCTGCCAAGTCGCGTCCGAGTCGAGATAGTGCGACAGGCCGATCAATTTGAACGTCAATTCAGTCCCGGGGCGGCAGGTCGTCTGCTCGGATCGCACCAGATCGGCGATGCTCAGCCGCCGCCCGCTGACGACGAGCGGATAGTCGATTTTGACTCGCGATTGCGCCAGAATCGCCAACATCTGCCCCGCATGGCCCTGGTATCCGGGTCCCTCGCGTGCGGCGACCGAACCGTTGGCGAAAGTCAGAAGCTGCATTCCATTGCACGGTCCGTTGGCGCACAGCCACGCGACCGCATTGACCTGGCGATTGCCGCCCAGCAGGCTCGTGTCCACGCCAAAGCTGATGATGGCGTGCATCACGCCCCAAGGGCTTCGCTGATCGGTCGTCTCCGGGCGGAAGAAATAGTAGGCCAGACAGCGACGGATCCGATCTCGCAAAGCGACCTGCTCGGCGGTCAGCGCTGGTTCGGGCGTCGGCGCCGACTCGCCCGTCGCCGATTGCTCGACTGGCGCCGACGGGTCGTTCGACGCGGCCTGCTCGGCCACCGTCGCAGGCGCTTCCAGCGTCGAGTTCTGTTTCGTCGCGGGTCGCGCTTCCGGCGGCGCGGATCCCGGTGCGCCCAGCGCGCCGGAAGCGGACGTGGCGTCGCGCGGGTCTGCCGTGGCGTCTTCTCGCGTAGGCATTGCCGAGCGCAGATCTAAGTCTTGCCCCCAAGCTTGGACATGGGCTCCGCCCAGCAGGCATCCGCCAATCAGGCATCCGACGAGTGTCCGCGACATCGTTAGAATAGCTCCCGCAACCGTTCGGCCAAGGACGGCGGTTCCGCGGCATGGAGTTCGCCGGTGCGCACAAATTGCTGCCAGGCAGCGACGTTGTTCCCGAAATCTTTGCCCGTGACTGCTCGCAACGTCTGGATCGCGCGATGCTGCAAGGCCGGGTTGGCGTCGTCCAACGCCACACCGAGGGCCGGAACCACCTCGGGCTGCCGATAGTTCTCCAACTGTCGCGCCGCGGCGATCCGCACGTCGAGATCGGAATCCTTGGCAAGAACCTCGGCCAGAACGCCGACCGCGTCGTCGGTCCCGCGGCGCCCCCACGCCGCGCAGGCCTCGACGCGGACCTGCGAGTCCGCGTCCTGGAGGGCGACTCGCAAGGCGTCGCTGGCCGCCGGCACAGACAGCTCGGCCAGCGTTCGCACGACCTGGGCGCGATACAAGGGCGTGGAATCCTCCTTCAACGCTTGGCCCAGATTCTCGGCCGTTTGCTGCTGTTCCGCCTCGGTCATTTTACTGGCCCGGCTGCGCAGCGCCGCAAGTTCGTCCAACCGTGTGTACAAACTCGGCCGGACTTCCTCGTCTTTGCTCCACTGGTCTCGATACCACATCCGATAGACCGAGCTGCCCATGCAGCCCCACGAGAAACCGATCGTCAGGCACAAGCCGAGGACGATCACGACTTTGCCGACAGAATTCCACATGGCGCCAAGCGAACCGCGATCAGACAATTATTGCGACTCGCTCGTCCCGACCTGAGACGAGCGGGCGGACTGTACCAGAACCGCCGTCCGCAAACTAGGCGAATTCACGACAGACCCTGAAAACGGGTGCACGTCAGCTTGGGCGCGATTCAGCAGGCGTGAAAAAAGACCGAGAGGAGAATTGGCGAAAGGCATGGCAAACAGCGGACTATGGGGCGTTTGGAGAATGGGGTCTGTTCGAAAAAGAAGCCGATCCGAGCGCGGCCGGCAGCCGTAAGCAAACAGGGGTCGAGAAGTATTGAAGAGGACCACGAATCACACGAACAGAGCCATCGCATCTAACCATTTTTCTTCGTCCCTGCTATCCGTGTCCACTCGTGGCTCGCAGCGCTACTGCAAGCACAACATGTAACGCTTCAACAGCTTAACGCTGTCGTCGCCTACAGACGTTGTCAAAAAGTTCACGATGTTTGAGGTTAGTAGTTTATTGCCGTTCGCGCCGCGCGCGGATCTCGTTCAGAAACTCGGCGATGGCCGTCTCGCATTCCGCCTGGGCCACCATCCAGATGTCGTTGTGGTCGGCGCCGTCCAGTTCGACGAACCGTTTGGCGACCCCCTCAGCGGACTGCGGAGGGGCGGCGTCGAACAATCGGCGACCGAGCTGGAGGGGGATGATCGTGTCTCGGTTGCCGTGCATCTGCAGGATCGGACAGGTCATCTGTCGGATCCGCTCGATGGACGGATAGCGTTCGACCATCACCCACCGCACGGGCAGCCAAGGGCAGTGGTAGGCTGCCACGTTCGGCAGGCGATCAAACGTCGCTCGCAGCACCAACCCGCCGGGCGGAACGCCGGCCGCGCTTTGTTCCGCCGCCAGGCGAACCGCCACGCCGCCCCCGAGCGACTCGCCGACCAGGATCAGCCTTTTCGGATCGATCCGCCGAACGTCCGTCGCATAATTCCAAGCCGACGTGGCGTCGGCAGCCAGCAACCGCTCGCTGGGCGACCCTGGATTGTCGCCATAGCCGCGATAGTCGAAGGCCAACACCTCGCAACCCAGACGCGTGAACAACGCAAAATCGTCGACTCGCCAAGCGCGGTGGCCGGCGTTGCCCGGGAAATACATCACGACCAACCTATCACCTAGCTCCGGCGGGGCGTCCGGGCCGGTGTCGCCATCGACGGCGTCGCCCTCGGGCGCTAGATGCCACCCGCGCAGTTGCAAGCCATCGACGGTCGTTAGCGTGATTGTCTGTACGCGGCCCGGCGGCAGGTTCGCGGCTTGCGGCGTGATCTGGGGCTGACGAGTGGGCAGGTAGATCAACCGGCGCTGCAAGAAAGCCAACATCACGACCACCGCCAAATAGATCGACAACCCGAACAGTGCCAGTCGTCGGATGGCGGCGCGGGCCGTCCCAGGCCGTACAACAGGTCGAGCGGGATCCATCGGATGCCTTCTCACGAGTGCCTGCCAAGCCGGCTGGCAACCATTCTCCTGTGCGGCGCGACGCCGCCGTCCGTGGTCCATTCTACCTTGGGTGGCGGGTCGAGCCCAGCGCACCGACCGAGTTCCTCGCGGCCCCGCGGCGCTGCGCCGTCCTGGCGGGACGCGCTCCATCGCATCCACGCGGTTGCGGCCATGTATGGAGCGTGGCGCTCCAGCGTGACATGGGCTCGCCTGAAGGGACGCGCTCTGGGCGGATAAATCGCCCGAGAAGCCAACGATGATGACTGGACAACGCACGA
Organism: Candidatus Anammoximicrobium sp.; assembly: GCA_032229885.1. Taxonomy (GTDB): domain Bacteria; phylum Planctomycetota; class Planctomycetia; order Pirellulales; family Pirellulaceae; genus Anammoximicrobium. Next base: position 24,251 of record JAVYAJ010000307.1, read on the forward strand.
GGCCGGCGTCGCGCGGCCGATTGGCGGCGGGACGCGCGCGCGGTCGTCCGGATTGCCAACCGCTGCAGTTTCGGCCCGCGCGGCAGACTGTGGCGAGCCCGCGCCGCGTCGCGGTCGATAGCGCGTTTCGCCGCGCAACGCGTGATGCGCAACGCGCTACGGATCGCGATGCCGCCGGGCTTCGGCGTGGCAGGCTCGGATGCGAGCTTCGAGTTCGGCCACCAGTTGCTCGTCGCTCAACGTCCGGGCCGTCTCGGGTGCAATCGGTTCGCCAATGCACACTCGAACCACGCCCGGCTTGGGCAGCCAAGCGGTGCGCGGCCAGGCGTCGAAGGCGCCGTCCAGCGCCAACGGCAACAGGGCGGCGCCGCTGCGGCGAGCCAGAACCAAGAACCCGGGTTTCAGTGGGGTGATGTCGCCGTCGCGGCTGCGCGTGCCCTCCGGGAAGATCAACACCATCTCGCCACGTTTGAGGCGTTTCAACGTTTCTTTTAGGCCCCGCAAGCCGCCGCCCTCGCGGTCCAGCGGGATCGCGTCGACAAAGTCGATCAGCCAGGCGAAGAATCCGACACGAAACAACGTCTCGCGCGCCAAGTAGTTGCAGGGGCGCTGGAATCCGATTCCCAGCAGCACGGGGTCCAGAAAACTCTGGTGGTTCGAGCACACCAACACGCCGCCTTCGGTGGGAACGCGGCCGTGGCCCCGACAGCGAATCTGGAACAGCACGACGCCGACGGCGCGAAAAAAAGCCCGCGCCAAACGATAGCCGATCCGTTTGAATCGCGACCGTTCAGCCATGGCTCACCCGCAACCGGTTGATCTCGTCCAGCCGGTCGACCCGCGCGAACTGGCCGGCCACTTCGTGCGAGTGGGTCACCAACAGCAGGCCGATGCCTTCTTCGCCGCATATTTCTCGGATCAAGCGGACGATCTGATCCTGGTGCGCGCGATCGACGTTGGCCGTCGGTTCGTCGGCCAAGATCAGAGCCGGACGATTGGCCAACGCGCGGGCCACGGCGACGCGCTGTTGTTCGCCCACCGACAGTGCCGCCGGTTTGTGCGTCGCGCGGCGGGTCAAGCCGACGCGATCCAGCAGCATCCGCGCCCGCGCCGGATCTTTGCGGCCGCGGGCAAAGGTCATTCCCAGCAATACGTTTTCCAAGGCCGAAAAGCCGGCCAGCAGATTGAAGGTCTGAAACACGTATCCGATTCGAGCGGCCCGAAAACGATCGCGGCCGTGTTCGGACAAAGCCGTAATATCGATGCCGCCAATGCGAATCGCCCCGCCATCCACACGGCGAATGCCGGCGATCACGTGCAGCATGGTCGTCTTGCCACAGCCGCTGGGTCCGACCAGCACCATCTGCTCGGCCTGGCCGAGCTCGAACCGAGGGATATCCAGGATCGGAAGCGTTGCGCCGCTGGGCTCGACAAACGATTTCTTGACGTTTTCCAGTTCTAACAATGCTACCACGTCACACCACCTCGGCCTCGACCCGATCCAGGCCCAACTGCGCCAGCGCCCGGCGGACCTGCTCGCGCTGCGCGCCGACGAACCGATGAAACGGCTCGGCCAGGCCGTCGTCGCAAATCTCCAGGCACGACAGGGCGCATTTCAGCCCTCGGAGGAACGCCGAAGTAGGCGAGCCGATCGTGTACAACACCTCGCCCAGCCGCTGGACCTGCCGTCGCAGCTCGGCCGTTCGCCGCGTGTCGCCCCGCGCCGCCGCCTCGTGCCAGTCCACGAACAACCGAGGGACGAGATTGGCTCCGCCGCACACCCCGCCGTGCCCGCCCATCGCGATCGCGTCGGCCAACAGCCGTTCCGGCCCCATCAACAGCGATGCCCCCGGGCAATCGCGAATCACGGCGGCCGCTTGCTGAAAGTAGCGCAGGTCGCCGGAACTGTCCTTCAATCCGCGCACGTTGGGCAACGACAGCGCGCGTCGTAGCGTCTCGGGCTCGAACTTGATCTTCGTATGGCTGGGCATGTTGTACAAAAAGACCGGCAGCGGCAGTTCGGCCACGATATGTTCCAGGTAACCCAACAGCTCGGACTGATCGACCGGAAAATAACAAGGGGGCGCTAGGACCACCGCCGCGGCGCCCTCGTCGGCCGCGATCCCCGCCAGATTGATCGACTCGACAAACGCCGTGTCGGTCACGCCTACCAGCACCGGAACGCGGCCCGCGACCTGGCTGCACGTGCGTTCGATCAGTTCGTAGCGCAACCGATAGCTCAGGCCCGGCCCCTCGCCCGTCGTGCCCAACACGAACAACCCATGCACGCCGCCGGCCAGGACGTGCTCGACCAACCGCTCGAGGCCCGCGCAATCCAACGTGTCGTGGTCCTTCAACGGCGTGACTAGCGGTGGAATGATCCCGCACAAGGGCCGAGCGAGCAGGGCGGAGGACATGGCGAAGCCTCGTAGCAGGGCGGAGCTTGGAAGATCGATAGCTGCTCTTACAACGGATGCTATTACCGTCGAACGGCGGTCCGCAAAACAACAGCAGTACGTGGCAGCCACCCGCGCCGTTCGTTCGCTGCCGTTCGTCTGATTACGGTCGAGGCGTCGGAATCGCGAATGCCGATTGACGCGGGCCTAGGACGCGTGCCGTTTGTTCCGCCGGAGCGTCGCATCCCGATGGCCAACGCCTGCCTTGCGCGCCAGCCCGTCCGTGTCCGCTGTAGGGGACAGTGGCCGTGGCGCGTCGACCGCGGCGCGGACAGGCATCTGACCTGAGCGCATCGCACTGCCTCAGTTTCCCTGTGGCCATCGGCCATCGTCCATGGGGCGGAGGACCAGCCGCGACGGGTCGATCACCACGTGCTTGATCCGCTGCCGCCGCCAGGTATACGTCGTATGCACCAGCCCATCGGCGGTCTGGATCACGGCGGGATACGAGTACTCGCCCGGCGTATCCTCCAGCACCAGCGCGGCTTGCCACTGTTTTCCATCGGACGAGACGGCCACGTTCAGCGGGCTGCGGCCGCGCGGCGTGTGGTTGTAGACCATCACCTGGCGACCGTCGGCCAGCGTGACGGCGTCCAGTCCCGAGTTCGGATTGGGCAGATCCGACAGCCGCAATGGGCTCCAGGTGGCGCCCTGATCGCGGCTGTATGTCTCCCAGACCTTTCCCTGCTGGCTGCGTCCGACCGCCTGGACAGCGCCGTCAGGATGTCTCAGCAAGGCTGGCTGAATCGCGCCGATCGTTCCGTCGCTGGGGATCGCTTCGGTTCGCGCCCACGTCCGTCCCGCGTCCTGCGTCCACTCGAAATGGGTCCGCCAGCCGTCGTGCTCGGTGCTCGAGCCGCACAGGATTCGACGGCCCGGCAATTCGATCGGCTTGTTCTTGATCGGTCCCAAGATGCCATCCGGCAGACGCCGCGCCGCCGACCACGTGCGCCCGCCGTCGGCGCTGGACTTCATCACGCCCCACCAACGACTGGGGCTGGGTCCGACCTTGTAGAACAACAGCAACGGCCCGTCGGTCGGTTGAAAGAGGACCGGGTTCCAGCAGGGATAGCGCCGCTCGGGCGATTCGACGCCGTCGGCAAGTTCCACCGGGGCCGTCCAGCGCTGTTCGGTTCGGCGCGAGCCCCAGATCCCGACGTCCGGGTTTTTCTCGCGCGTGCCGCCAAACCAGGCGGCGACGAGCGTTCCGTCGGTGGTCTGGGCGATCGTCGAGGCATGCGCTTGCGGAAAGGGCGCCGTCTCGTAGATGAACGCTTCCGCCACGATTCCCTCGCGAAACGGTTCGGCCAGCGCCGGCGCTATGGGCGCTGTCGTCGCCAGCGCGGCGGCCAATCCGCACGCGCCGGCCGCCAGCAAACAACGCGACCTAAACGACGTCGTCCTCATACGGTTTCCCCTGTGGTTCTCCTATCGCCCGCGGTGCGTCACGAGCCGATCAATCGCGACGCCTTCCGCGCGACTCGAGACGGCGCCCGGTCGGGCAAACTTGCGTCCGCGTCCTCCGTCCAGAGCCCTATTTTACGAGGCGATTTACCGCGGTGCGGCGCACATGCGAGCCGCAAACGAGTATGATCGTCACGCCGCTCGCTGTCAAACCGGCCGCTCGCTGCGGGCGATGTTCGCGGTGTGTGAACGACCGCCGGCCAACGCCACGCGCGGCGGGTGAGAGTGTCGTGGAAGCGGCATCCTGCCGCTTGTCTGCGCCAAGACCACGCCCGGGCGGGGAATGGGCCGTACGGAATCGACGCCTCGCGGGGCTGGTGCAAGCCGACGGCTTGGCGTACCATTTTTCCAACAGCGCCGGAGGCGATCCGAACCGGCAAGCGAGTTCGGCCATCGGCGATGTCTCGTGCGAGGCGAGGGAACTGAACGATGAGCGACTGTGTAGTCAAGGGCCGCGTGCATCTGATCGAAGACGCCAAGACCTTCGGACAGAAGGGCTTTCGCAAGCGGCTGGTGGTCCTCGAACAGGACAAGGGCCGATTCACGAATTATCTTCCCGTCGAGTTCACCAACGAGGGATGCGATCTGGTGGACGAGTTGAACGTCGGCGACGAAATCGAAGTCCCCATCCGGCTGAACGGCCGCAAATGGCAGCGAGACCCGAACAGCGAAGTCAAGTTTTTCCTGAGCGCCGAGGCGACCGAGTTCAAGCTTGCCGGTCAAGGCGGCGCGGCGCCGCGGCGAGCTGCGCCGCGGCCGCGGCCCGGTGCGCCGGCGCCCGACGATGATGGGCTGCCGCCGTTCTAAACCGGCGGCGGTAGAACGAGACCGGTCGCCGTCCAGCGAGCACGCCTGGATCCGGACGCTGACACGAAGGTCGCGTTCACGGCCGTACCAGCATGCTGCGGAGACGGCGCGCGACGAACGCGCGCGCCAGCGGCTTCCGACAGCGCCGCGACGGTAGGCATCGCCACCGTGTTGCGGCCTCGCCCGACCTGCAGGCACAATGGGTACAATCGACATGGCGACGCGGGCCGGCGATACCGTGCGTTGCCCCGTCATCGCGGCATTCCGGCAGTTTCCGTGATAGCTTCGGAGCTGGATCCCAGTGAATCGTCCCCATACATGAGTGAGGCGCCCATGAGTTCTCGGATAAATGTCTCGCGTCGGACCTTCCTATCCGCCTCGGCCTGTGCGACGTGGAGCGCGCTAGCTGGGCCGTCGCTGCTGGCTCACACGGCTGGCGAGTTGCAGATCATCGAGCCGATGGACGGGGCCGTGATGCACGCGCGCTTGGGCCGCGAAGTGGACGGCGGGCTCGAAGTCGAGATCAGCGGCGCCGCGCCGTCGGGCGCCGAAGTGCTCGTGCAAGGCCGCCCGGCGAGTCGTTCGGGCGAGGCGTTTCGTGGTACGGCTGTGCTCCGTCAACGCGAGACCACCGTCGTCGTGACGAGTGGCTCGGGCGCGGCCCGGCAGCAGAAAGAGGTCCGCCTGGTCTGGGATCGCCACTCGCGGAAACGCTATCGCATCGTGATCGACGACAATAGTTTCTTCTTGCGAGACATCACGCAAAAAGACTACGCCTCGCTGTTCGACTGCTTCTACTTGAAGATCCTCAAAGATCTGAACGTCAAGTACGGCGCGCGGTTTACGCTCAACATCTACTACACGACGGGCGACGACTGGAATCTGACGCAGTTTCCCGATAAATATCGGGACGAGTGGGAGGCCAACGCAAACTGGTTGCGATTGGCGTTTCACGCGTATGCCAACGAACCCGCTTGGCCCTATCGAGACGCGCCCGTCGAAAAGCTGCTGGCGGACATGGACCTGATCGAACCCCAGATTCACCGCTTTGCCGGACCCAAGACCTTCAGCCCGGTCGCTGTTGTGCACTGGGGCATGACGCGGCCCGAGGCCTGGAAGGCCCTGTACGACCGCGGATCGCGTGTGCTGGGCGGCTACTTCCGCCAGTCGGCGCAAGGCGAGTGGCAGGTGAACTATCGCGTGGACGATGTTCGCTCCGAGTGGCTGTCGCGGCATGATCTGCTCAAGGATTTTCCCAGCGGGATGATCTTTTCCCGCGTCGACATGGTCGTCAACAATACGCCGCTCGACCAGGTCGTGCCCGTGCTCGAAGCCGTCGTAGCGGACCCGCGTCAGGCCGAAGTCGTCGACCTGCTGACCCACGAGCAGTACTTCTGGCCGTTCTATCAGGTCTACCTGCCGGACCACGCACAGCGCCTAGATCGGGCGATCGGTTTTCTGACCGAACGCGGCTACAAGCCCGTGTTCCTGCAAGACGGTTTCCTGGGCGGTCCGGATGAGTGAGACGAAGGCGTGCGACCGGTCCCGATACGATCGGAAACGCGAGCGCCTCGCGGTCGACAGCTCGAGTCATAACTGCTAGCATGGTGGCTTTGCCGGCGGTTCGCTCGGCTGCCCGGCCGTTCTGACCGCGACTCGTGCTCGCGCGAGCTAGGGCGACGAGCGGGTTGAACGTAGTGGCGTTGTGCGGGGCGTGCTACGCTCCGTCGCCCAGCCGAACTGCTTGCGATCGGCGGCGGTGGTTGTGTCGCGGCGCGCGTCCGGCAATAGTACACGACAACGGAGAACAATGATGGCCGTCACTCGGATTGGTGCGACAAGAAAATACGCGGACAATTGGAGCCTGGCGTTCGCCGGCAAGACGCAAACGGAGGCTCGGACCAGTGCCGCGAAACAGACCAAGACCGTTGCACCGGCGGCGAAGAAGAAAATGGCGTCCAAGACAAAGCGGGCAACGGGAAAAAAACGATAGGGGCGATCCGCGTCTCACACGGCTCCGGTCACGCACCATCAGGCGGCCTCCGAGGGGCAGTCAACGCTGGGTGGCCAACGCGGAGTAGCCGCCGGCCCGCCTCGGCCAAGCTGGGCTTTGGCGTTCATCTCGTCACTTCCATTCGTCGGATTGGCACGCTGGCAGCAACCCGGCGGACCACGTGGCTCAGGACGGCGCGTCGATCGGGATAACGCGTTATAATGCGTTGATCAAGACGGCGCGGCCGTGAAAGGACGAGCCGTCATCGAGAACACACGTAACCGCCGACCAATGCGCGCCGCCCCGAACTGTCGCGGGTCCGCGACGCGCTGCGCGGCCGCCGACGAAAGGGGGACATCTGTGAAGATCCACCTACGCTACTGCGCGCTTTGAAACTACGAATCGCGGGCTGTCGGTCTGGCAGCCAAGGTATTGGGAAAGTACAGGCAACGGCTACAGAGCTTCGAGTTCCAACCGTCCAGCGGCGGCTGTTTCGAGGTCTCGATCGACGGTCACTTGGTGTACTCGAAGCTTCGGACCGGGCAGTTTCCCGACGTACAGGCCGTCATCGATGAGATCGAGAAACGGCTGTGAGTTCGCGCGAACCGGGATCGCGCGGCCCGGGGTCGTGCGGCCCCGCCTGCGGTGCGCTTGCGGGGTGTCTAACACGAGATCCTCCCGCCCCCACGGTCCAGCGGGCTGCCGAACGGGCACGAACGGATAGGCGCGGACGGAGTTACGGCATGGCCGCACGAACGGCGTCCAGGATCTGCGCGGCGGCTTCGTCGAGCGGTTTGGGGATGAACGCGCCGGCAGCCGCCGCATGGCCGCCACCCCCGAATTGTTCCGCCACTCGGCTGCAGTCCAGCGCGCAGCGGCTCCGCAGACTCACCTTGCATCCCGTCTCCGGCTGTTCGATCACGATCACGGCGACCTGGGTTCCCTGGATGGCCAGCGTCAGATTGATGGCGTCTTCCGTGTCGCTGGGCAGCGCCCCCACCGCGGCGTAGTCTTCCTTGCGGACGAACGTATGGACTAGGCGACCAGCGCACTCGGTTTGAGCTCGCGACAGGATCAGTCCACGGAGGCGGACGCGGCCCAGCGTATCCTGCTCGTACAACTGGGCGAACAGTTCGTCCGGACGAACGCCCGCGTCGATCAGATCGGCCGCCGCGCGATACGTCGCGGCGCCGACGGACTTGAAGCGAAACCAACCGGTGTCCGTGGCGATGGCCGCGAACAGTGGGATGGCGATCTCGGGCGTGACCGCCACGCCCAACTGGCGGGCGGCCTCGAGCACCAGCCGGCCGGTCGCTTCGATGCGCGGATCCTTGAACGACCGAGCCTGCAGATCGTCCTCGCTCACATGGTGGTCGAGGATGATTTTTACCGCGGCGCTCGCACGGACCACGTCGGCCATCGATCCCAACTGGGCCCACGCGCTGGTGTCCAGGATCATGATCGCATCCACCGGCGGCAACTGGTCGGCGCTCAGGTCCCGGCCCAACGCGCGGATCTTTGCCTGGGGGTCGATGAAGGCCAGATTCGGAGGCGTGGCATGGCCGTTGACGATCCACACCTGCTTGCCGATGGCCTCCAGCAAGCCGGCCATCGCGAGCTCGCTGCCCAACGCATCGCAGTCCGGCCGGATATGGCTGGTGAGCAGAAAGGTTTGCTGCGCACGGACGAGCTGCACGAAGCCGGGCCAATCGATGTTCATGAGTTCACTCACGTCTAGGTCGGCATCGCCCGGGCAACCTCGCTGGCCGCGTGGACATCCGCCTGTAATTGTTGTTTCAATCGGTCGCTATCGCCGAACGGCTGAGTGTCACGCAAGCGGGCTAGAAAGTCAACCTCCAATGGTTGACCGTACAGCGATCCGGCGAAGCCCACCAGGTGGGCCTCGAACTGCGAGACGTGCTCGCCGAACGTCGAGTTCGGGCCGACATGGATGGCCGCCGGCCAGGCGCGCGCATCGACGTAGGCTCGGCCCGCATAGACGCCCAGGCCAGGCACCAACGTGTCCACGGCCTCGAGGTTCGCGGTGGGAAAGCCGAGCGTGCGCCCCCGTTGCGCCCCGTGCACGACCATTCCACGGGTGCGATACGGCCTGGTCAGCATTCGACGCGCCGCGTCGACGTCACCGTGGCGGATGGCCTCGCGGATCCGGCTGCTGGAAATCAACTGTTCACCCACGATCAGCGGTTCCACGATCTCCAGCTTGACGCCGGCCGCGGCGCACAACTCGTCCAACACGCGCACATCGCCGGCTCGGTCGCGACCGAAACGAAAGTTAGGGCCTTCGAGGATGGCTCGGGCGCGCAGGCGGCCGAGCACGACATCCGCAAAGAATTCCCGCGGCGACAGACGCAACAGATCCAAATCCGTCGGCTGGATGACCACGACGTCGACGCCCAACTCGCCCAGCAATTCGGCTTTGCGCTCGGCCCAGGTCAGCGGCGGCGGCGCTTTGTCTGGCCGCAACAGGACCACCGGATGCGGATCGAACGTCAACACCGTCGCGGGCCCGCCGACTTCGGCCGCCCGCTGTCGAAGCCGCTCGATCAATCGCGCGTGCCCGCAATGGACTCCGTCAAAGTTGCCGATCGCCACCGCCCCGCCAGTCAAGGTCTCCGGAAAATCGTCCAGCGATCGGATCACTCTTATGCGTTTGGCGTCTATCTGTTCGGCGCGCGAAAGCGACGCGCCGTCGGTTGCGTCCCGGGCGTCCGCCGTCTCGTTGGCTTGCTGTGTCAAAGATTCGCCTCCGTAGCTTGTCCGGGCCGCGACGGGCGCTCGATCACCCGTAGCCACGAGCGGCCGGCGACGAGCGGCCGGCGACGAGCAGCGATCCGTCGAGCGATGCCGCTCGCTCAGGCGCCGCAGCTCAAGGTTGCGGACCAGTCGAGCAGGTCTTGTCGCTGATCTGTTGAAACGCTCGCGGCAGATGTGCGACCAGATCGCTGGCGATCAACGAAACCTGGCCCAGTTGCTCGGCGGCCAAATCCCCGGCCAAACCGTGAACGTACACGCCCAACCGAGCCGCGTCCAGCGGCGACAACCCCTGGCAGATCAGCGCCGTGATCACGCCCGTCAGGACGTCGCCCGCGCCGCCGGTGGCCATCCCGGGATTGCCGCTGTCGTTGTACGTTGTGTGATGGCCATCGGTGACCAGCGTCCGGTGGCCTTTGAGCACCAGCACCCAGCCCTGCCGAGCGGCCAGCTCGATCGCCTGCTGGCACAGGTCATCGCGCGATACGCCGGACGAATCGCAGTCTCCCGTCAAGCGGCGGAACTCGCCCGGGTGCGGCGTCAAAATCCGTGGCCCCCCGGACCTGGGGCGGTCGCGGTTGCCATCGGCTGCCAGCGCGTTCAACCCGTCGGCATCCAGCACCAGCGGCTGCGCAAGACTTTCGTAAAGCGTGCCGACGAATTCCGTCACCGATGGCGAACGGGACAAGCCGGGTCCGCAGGCAACGCAATCGGCAGCGGCCGCTAAGCGCAGGATTTCTGGACGGGTCGGCCCTTCGACTCGACCGTGCGCGTCGCACGGCAGCGGGATGGTCATGTACGACGGCTCGAAACCGGCCACCGTCTCGAGGCAGACATCTGGCACGGCCAACGTCACTAACCCGGCGCCGCTGCGCAGCGCGGCCTTGCCGGCCAACGCGATCGCGCCGCTCATGCCTCGCGATCCGCCGATCAACAACGCGCGGCCGAAATCGCCCTTGTGCGCATCCGCGTGCCGTGTCGGCAAGACTGGCAGCGGGCAGGTAGGCGAGGCGTTCACGTTCAGCGTGCGGTCACGGCGAGACAAGAGGTAGGGTTGCCGGCAGACGATACATCGTCACAGGGACACGATAGGTCGTCGTCGGCACACGATAGGTCGTCACCGGCGCGTAGTACGTCGTCACCGGCGACGACGCGGCAGGAGCCGGGGGGTAATACGCCGTCACGCCGGCCGGCACGCCGGCGATCGGCGAGCTGAGCACTGGCGCTGTCGGGGGGTAGAAAGTCGTCACGCGCGGCGCCGCGCCGACGACGGTCGGAAGCGGCGCGTAATACGACGTGACACCGACGGCCGGCGCGGGCGCGATGGGCGCAGTGACAACTGGCGCAGTGAGCGGGCGCGCCACGACGACAGGCCCAGCGACGACAGGCCCAGCGACGACAGGCCCAGCGACGACAGGCGCAGCGGGCACGCCGACCACTGGCGCCGGGACGGCAACGATCGGGCGGTATACGAGCCGCTGCCCGAACAATCCGCGAACCTCAGGCACATACGTTACAGTCGGCGGCGGAAAATGTGCGACGACGGGGCCTTGTGCGACGCCCTCGGTCCCCGACAACGACCAGAGTCCCCAGGCGGCGAGGACGGCCAAACCGGCTCGCGAAACACGTCTCCACATCGGAAAATCTCCACTTTGTTAGGGTCAGCGCACCCGCTGCCGATGGATGACCGCGTTACTCGCTGAACCATAGTTAGTATAGCTCCCGCGAGGATGTTTTGGCAACGGCTCACGAACGTCGAGGTGGATAATCGACGTCGAATGACCAATGCTGCGTCGCCTCGGCCGCCTCGAGGCCGGTAGAACCGGCAAAACTGACCTCGTTGTCCGTCGGGAGCGAAGCTTGGGGGCGAGTGCGTTACGAGGGCTAAATACTGGCGTAGCCGCACTCGTCAGCGCGCAGGATTGCCACAGTCTGACGAGTACGGCTACGCACAAATTAAAATTGGGCAACGGACCAGATCTCCCGCTCGGTTTAGGCTGCGGCTAGAATGGCCGCCAGCGTTTTCGGCTTGTATCAGGCAAAGCTGACGGACGACCGTCGGTCGCGTACCTCGTCGCAGAGATGACCTGCCGGACGGCGCAGACAATCCGAGATTGATTGCACAAAGTGGCGCACCGCCCCCAGACACGTTAGATCTTCCGATCTCGGGAAGGACGACGAGCATTTCACGGAGCGAACATGACCGAACGCAAGATCCTCGTGACCTCGGCTTTGCCGTACGCCAACGGACCTATTCATCTGGGGCATCTCGTCGAATACATCCAGACGGATATCTGGGTGCGGTTTCAAAAGCTACGGGGACATCGCTGCATCTATGTCTGTGCAGATGACACGCACGGGACGGCCATCATGATCCGGGCGCGCCAAGAGGGGCGTCGCGAAGAGGAGCTGATCGCCGAGATGCAGCGGGCTCACGAACGTGATTTCGCCGGATTCCAGATCGAGTTCGACAACTACGGCAGCACGAACAGCCCCGAGAATCGACGGTTTTGCGAGGAGATTTGGCGCGCCTTGCGACAGGCGAATATGGTGGTCGAAAAAGACGTCTCGCAACTGTACGATCCCCAGGCCGGCACGTTTCTGGCGGATCGTTTCGTGCGCGGCACGTGTCCCCGCTGTGGCCGGGCGGATCAACCCGGCGACAGTTGCCATTGCGGCGCCACATACACGCCGATCGAGCTGATCGACCCCGTCAGCATCCTGTCCGGCGTCACGCCGGAGGTCCGCGAGGCGAAACACTTGTTCGTCCAGTTCGAGCAACTCCACGACTTTCTGGTGCAGTGGACCCAATGCGGCCAGTATCTCCAGGCCGAGGTGGCGAATTATCTACAGCGAAACTTTCTGGGCGAACCGCTGCGGGACTGGGACATCTCGCGGCCCGCCCCGTATTTCGGCTTCGAAATCCCCGACAGCCCGGGCAACTATTGGTACGTCTGGTTCGACGCGCCGATCGGCTATATCGCATCGACTCAGCAGTGGTGCGACCGGCACGGCGAGGAAAACGACGACTGGTGGCGCAGCCCGGAGACGGAGATCCATCACTTCATCGGCAAGGACATCACCTACTTTCACACCTTGTTCTGGCCCGCCATGTTGAAAGTCGCCGGGTTTTCTCTCCCGACCAAGATCCACATCCACGGATTCTTGACCGTCGACGGCGAGAAGATGTCCAAGAGCAAGGGCACGTTTATCCGCGCCGAGACGTATCTCAAGTATCTCGATCCGTCCTATCTGCGATACTACTACGCCTCGAAACTAGGCCCGCGATTGGAGGACTTGGATCTGCACCTCGACGAGTTTATCGCCAAGGTGAACGCCGACCTGGTCGGCAAAGTGGTCAACTTGGCCAGCCGGTCCGCGCGGTTCGTCCAAGAGCTGGGCTTGTCGCCGATCTATCCGGACGATGGCGGCCTGTTCGCCCATGCCGCCCGTGTCGGCGACGAGATTGCCTTGGCGTACGAGGCATGTGATTTCAACCGGGCCATGCGGCTGATCATGGAATTGGCCGACCGCGCCAACCCGTACGTCGAGGCCGCCGAGCCGTGGAATCTGCGCAAGGATCCGGCCAAACAGCAGGCCTTGCAGGACGTGTGCACCGTCGCGTTGAATCTATTTCGCCAGTTGACGATCTATCTCGCGCCCGTTCTGCCCAAACTGGCCGAACAGACCGGCCAGTTGCTCGGCGTGCCGATTCGTCGCTGGGACGAAGCCCAGACGCCGCTGACGGGGGCCTCGGTGGCGGCTTTCCAGCACATGCTAAAACGGATCGAGGGAAAGGATGTGAATCAGATGATCGAAGATAGTCGCGAGGCCGAAACCGCTGCTCCGTTGACACAGCAGTGGCAGGACAGCGACGAGCCGCTGCGGGCCGAACCGCTGGCCGAGACGTGCACGATCGACGACTTTCTCAAAGTCGACCTGCGCGTCGCGCGGATCGTCGCGGCCGAGGATGTCTCCGACTCGAAGAAGCTGCTCAAGCTGACCGTCAGCCTGGGCGGCGACGAGCGGCGCGTGGTGTTTGCGGGGATCAAAGACGCGTACCAACCCGAAGCGTTGGTGGGCAGACTGGTCGTGGTGGTTGCCAACCTGATGCCGCGAAAGATGAAGTTCGGCGTCAGCGAAGGCATGGTGACGGCGACCGGCGCCGGAGTGCAGGATGTCTTTCTGCTGGGCGTCGACACCGGCGCGCGGCCCGGCCAGCGCGTCCACTGATCATGCCTGGGACGATCCTCGCCCGATTGACCGACCGCCTGATCCTGCGCCCCACGCGGCATTCGATCGACGCCGACGGCCAGGTCCGGCGACCGGTCGGTTGTGGCGACAAGACGCTCGAAGTCTGGGTGCGGCGCGTCGGTCCCGAAGCGAACGCCGCCACAGACCTGTACGTGATCAAGTTTCCCGGCGCGGCGGGCCGGGCCGAACGTTCGACCGCCCACCCGACGACCGTCTGGCCCGAGCTGAACGTCGAAGTCTGGACGCCGAACTTGCCGGGATACGGCGGCAGCGCCGGGCGAGCCAGCCTGCGCACGGTCGCGGCCGCGGCCGAATCGATCTGGTTTGCCCTGCGTCGCCAGGCGGGAGAACGACCGATCATCGTCCTGGGCAACAGCTTGGGGTGCGTCAGCGCGCTGTATCTGGCGGCTCGTCAGACGCCGGCCGGCTTGATCCTGCGCAATCCGCCACCGCTGGGCGAGGTGATTCGCGAGCGGTTTGGCTGGCGCGGTTGGAATCCGGCCGCCGCGTTGCTGGCGCGACAGATTCCGGCCGAGTTGGACGCCATCCGCAATGCGGCCCGCGCGACGGCCCCGGCCGTGTTCGTCATGGCTGCCCGAGATCGCATCGTCCCCCCGCCGTGCCAAGACCGGATTTGGGCAGCGTACGGCGGCCCCAAACAAACGCTGCGTCTGGCGCTGGCCGACCATTATACCTCGATGACCGACGAGGAGACGGACCGCTATCGCGATTGTCTCACGTGGCTCGGGCGGCAGATCGGCCTGCGCGCTCCCTAGCCGCCGCCCACGGTCGACGACAACCGCAAAAAACACGAACGCCCCAACCGTGGCCGCTCGGCATCGCATGGCACGTGGCCCGGGCGGCGGTCTCCTGTGAGCGAGCCCAAGGGGGCAGGCACGGCGCCAAAGATCCGCGACCACCAACCGACGGAGACACAACGCGATGAAATCCAAAAACGCTCGGCAACGCGCCGCGCGCCGTTGTCCTGCACTGACGAATCGAATCCCATCGGCCGACCCGGACGAATCGAGCGATCGGGTTGCGATCGCCGCCCGTGCGCCACGCCGTCCGTCCCGCGGGAGGCCCACGTCGGGCGCCAGTGCGCTGGACATGGCCCGCCAAGGCTCGCGGCATCGGTCCGTTCACCATGCGCGAGGCTGGCTGGGCGTGACGTTCGTCTGCCTCGCGCTCGCGTGCGTCAGGCCGGCGCCGGCCGCCGAGTTGTCCGGTCTGCCACATGCCGAACCGGAGGCGGTTGGCATGAACGCGGCACGATTGGCGACGATCGATTCGCTGGTGGACGCGGGACTGCGGGCGGGAGAAATGGCCGGCGCTGTCGTTCTGGTTGCCCGAGACGGGCGAGTCGTGTATCTACGCGCTTTCGGTCACCGCCAGGAACTTCCGGCCAAAGTTCCCATGACCACGGACACCGTGTTCGATTTGGCCTCGCTGACCAAGCCGATCGCGACGGCGACCAGTGTCATGAAGCTGCTCGCGTCGGGCCAGATTCACCTGGATGAACCGGTCGCGAAATATATCCCCGAGTTCGGTCAGAACGGCAAATCGGCGGTTACGATTCGTCAACTGCTGACGCACCAAGGCGGCTTGACGCCCGACAATGCGCTGCGCGATTATCAGGACGGAACCGACAAAGCATGGCAGCGAATTTGGGCTCTGCCCTTGATCGCGCCCGCGGGCGGCCGGTTCATCTATACGGACGTCGGCTACATGGTGCTGGGCGAACTGGTTCACCGCGTGTCCGGCGTCCCGCTCGCGGCCTTCTGCCAACAGAACATCTTCGCTCCGCTGGGAATGACCGAGACCGGATTCCTGCCTAGCGAATCGCTGCGGCAGCGGTCCGCGGCGACCGAGCAGCGCGAGGGACGCTGGATGTGCGGCGAAGTGCACGACCCGCGAGCCTATTTGCTGGGCGGCGTCGCCGGCCACGCCGGGTTGTTTTCGACGGCCGAGGACCTGGCGATCTATGGCCAGATGGTGATTCAAAACGGGCAGTACGCGGGGACGCAAATCCTGCCCGCCGACGTGGTCGCCCAGATGACGACGCCGCATCGCGTCAGCAGTGGGATGCGGGGCCTGGGCTGGGATATGCGCACCGGGTACTCGTCCAATCGAGGCGATCGCCTGTCGCCGCGAGCGGTCGGACACGGCGGGTTCACGGGCACCGGGATCTGGATCGATCCCGAACTGCGGTTGACCGTTGTGTTTCTCAGCAACCGCCTGCACCCCGATGGCAAGGGCTCGGTCAATCCGCTGATCGGCCGCATTGTCAACACCGCGGCGGACGCGATCGACGCCGCGCCCGCCGTGACGGAACAGCCGTCCAACAAGGCCGAGGCCGATTTGCCGGCGGACCTGCCGACCGACTCGCCCGCTCACTCGCCCGTTCGCGCGCCCGACGCGGCGTCCCCGGCCGCCTCGCCGCAGACCGACCGAGGCGCGGACGGCGCCGCGATCGAACACGGCCAAACACTGACGGGGATTGACGTTCTTGTCCGCGGCGGATTTCACGAGCTGCGGGGCCGTCGCGTGGGGCTGATCACGAATCAGACGGGCGTGGATGGCACGGGAGTCAGCACGGTGGATCGACTGTTGAAGGCCGACGGCGTCGAACTCCGAGCGCTGTTCAGCCCCGAGCATGGTTTGGAAGGCAAACTGGATGTCCAGGTCGCGGATGCCAACGATGCCCGCACGGGCTTGCCGGTGTACAGCCTGTACGGCGCCAATCGCGAGCCTACGGCAGCCAGCCTTGAAGGCCTGGACACTCTCGTGTTTGACATTCAAGACATCGGCGCGCGGTTCTACACGTACATCTCGACGATGGGCAACGCCCTGCGCGTGGCGGCTCGCCATCGGTTGCGATTCGTCGTTCTGGATCGCCCCAATCCGATCAACGGGACAGATGTCGCCGGCCCGGTTCTGGACCCCGGCAGCGAGTCGTTTGTCGGTTTTCACACGCTGCCGGTGCGCCATGGCATGACGGTCGGCGAGTTGGCGGCGATGTTCAACGACGAGCTGCGCTTGGGCGCTGATCTGCAGGTTGTCCCACTGGAATCCTGGAGGCGGCAGGACTACTTTGATCGTACCGGCCTGTTGTGGATCAACCCGTCGCCGAACATGCGGAGCCTTGCCCAGGCGGTGTTGTATCCCGGCATCGGCTTGCTCGAGACCACCAACGTGTCCGTCGGACGCGGCACGGATACGCCGTTCGAGGTGATCGGCGCTCCGTGGTTGGATGGAATCGAACTGGCGCGGACGCTGAACGCCAGCGATCTGGCCGGCGTGCGGTTCATCCCCATCCGCTTTACGCCGACCGCCAGCAAGTTTGCCGGCCAAGCGTGTGGCGGCGTCAATATTTCCGTCGTCGATCGGGCTTCCTTCCGCCCCGTGCGGACGGGCTTGGAGATTGCCCGGCAGTTGCGGCAGCTCTACCCGGACGATTGGGAGGCGAAACGATTCAACGGCCTGTTGTCCCACCGCCGGACGCTCGAAGCCGTTCTGGCCGGCGAATCCGTCGACGCGATGGAATCCGCCTGGACGCCCGACTTGTCGGCGTTCCTGGAACGTCGCAGCCGGTTCTTGCGGTATTGACGACATCGCTTCGCTCGCGCGGCGGGCGAGGGCGGTATGCGCCCGTCGACGCCAAACGTCGGCGCGTTCCGGCAGCCGATTGAGGGTTTGACCGCGGACATTCCGAATCACGAGCGTGGTCTCACGCAGACGCGCAAAGCTACAAAACGATTATTTCCGATTCTTTGCGTCCGCGCACCAAGGCGTGAGCCCATTTGGTTTCACCGCGCGCTGTCACGTCTGTCGAGCGTATAATAGACTAGCAGCGTACGCGTCGTGACCCGTCAGCTCGCCCCAGACGGCTGCGGATCCGTCCCGAGGCGCGTCGCGGTTAGACCCGGTTTCCGCTCGGCTAGGCCCTGCGTCGTGAAAACCGGCCAAAGAAACGATCTGGAGGCTCGGTCATGCGGCTTCGGCTCGGTGCGGCAAGCTCTTGTCTGTTCGTGTTGCTGGTCGGAATTACGATCCGTGCGTCGGCTGGCGAGTCGCCAGCCACGTCGCCGGCCACGGAAGCGCCGGCGCCTGCCCGCACCGAGGCATCCGACGGCTCGTCATCGCGGCCGGCCAGCGACAAGCTGCCGCCGCCGCTGGACAAGATCGTGTGCAACATCGCCGATCTGGAGCAGAGCGGGCACTTTGAACTGAGCGCTTCTCGCCTGGGTCGGAGCGAGGATTTCGGCGAAGAGGCGCTGATCTGGACGGTTCGCGTGCGAACGCCAATCAGTTGTCGCCACGCGATGATCCTGCTCAATCGCTTGAGCGACGTGCGGTTTTTCTGGACGGAGAAAGACTGGCAGAAAGAGTTGTATTCGACGGGCCTGCGATATTCCTCGCGGCTGGCCGAGGGCGCTGTCCATCACGAGATCCTACAACAAGACGAAGAGTTCCAGATTTGGGTGCTGTTGGATCAACGATACGTCGACATGCTGGTTCTGTTGAAGGCTGACACGCTTGTCTTTCACAGTCCCCAGACGATGCGCGTGCGGCTTCTCAGCCCCAGCACGCGGCGCTGGACCTCCGCCGGATCCGGGCTGCCTCGTTGGTTCTCCAAACGACCGGAAGCGACGCGCGTTCCCTAGCAGCGTCGGACGCAGTCGCGACGCGAAGCCCTCGTCACATCGTCTGCGGCGACCGTGGCTGGCGATCCCGCCACCGTCGCCGAAGCCCGCCTATGCGCCTCGCGCCCGGCCGCACGAAGCGCAGCGATAGGCTAGAATTGGCTGGCGACAGCGAACGTGTGCGCGGGACGTCGTTTTGACGTGATTTTCGTGGGGACTCATCGATGGCCGGGGCAATCGAGAAACTGCAAACCATCAACAGCCTGATTCGGACGTTTCTGGGCTTGTGCGTCCTCGCAGGGATCGGTGCGGTCGGCTGGTACGGTTATGCCACATACAACGCCGCCGAGATCGAAGCCAGTCGTAAAGACGCCGCGCTGGCCGCCAAACAGCGCGAGTTGGACGACATCCAGCAGAAGGCCCGGCAGCAACACGAGCGATTGCTGGCTCAGGATGCCGAATTGATCGAGAATCGCCGCAGGATCCAGCAGCAGGAGACCGACATCGAGGCGTTGAACGAAGAGGTAAAGCGCCAGGCCGCCGAGGTTCAGCGTCTGGACACAGCGCTGCGGTTACACAAACTCGAACATCGCCTGGCCCGCATCCGCACGCTCGATACGGGCATCGAGGCCGACACGGGACGAACGGTTTCCAAGATCGAGTTCGTCGAGTTGAACGAGTCGGGCGACCCCGTGGGTGAACCCAAGGTGTTCCAGATCAACGGCGACGTCGTGTACATCGATTACTGGGTCGTCAAGTTCGACGACAAATATGTCGAGCAGGCGGATTTGGAGCGGGGAACGTCGATCTGCATGTTCCATCGTCTGTTCGGCGACCAACAGAAGCCAAAGGACGGCTATACACTCGACGAACCCGGCCAGCGGCCGGGAACTTACGGCCGAGGCAGCGTGATGTCCGATTTCGAGAAGAAAATCTGGCAGGATTTCTGGAGCATCGCCAACGATCCGCCGCGCGCCGCCGAGATGGGAATCCGCGCGCTGCACGGCGACGCGGTCTCGATCAAAGTCGAGAAGGGCGTGGACTATCTGATCAGCGTGCGATCCTCGGCCGGCCCCGAAATCACGGTCGACCGCAAGCAACCGCCCCCCAAACCTGCGTCCTGAGGCCGCCCATCGGCGACTTGTTTTACGATCTCGACTGCGTTGTATCGGACCCGGGATTCTGGGTCAGAGTGTCCATGAATCCAACCTCAGCGTCCGGACTGAGTTGTGGGATGAATTCGAAGACGGGCTTCCGCCGTTGACCTCTGGATTCTCCGCGTTGCTGTCCGAAACCTCGTCATCGCGTTCGTCCAGCGGGACAAAGCGAAGATAGAACACAAACACGGCGGCGAACACGATCGCCATGAACGCGACAGACCCCCAAAGGCCGTTGATGATGCGATACAGTAGCAATGCCCCAACCAGCAGGGGCGCACCGAACGTGGCGATCGAACGGATCAGGTCATGGCGCATGTCGTAAGGCCATCGGCTTCGAACGCTCGCGTCATCGGCGGCGCCCGGTCAACGCTTTCTCGGCCGGGGATTGCCGATCACTCCTGCGATTCCGACCCGATCCGCGAACCCGGTGCTGCGTCAGATGGAACAACGATCATTTTAATGTCCTTCATCCGCACCAGGAAGCAGGTCTTGGATTCGTCCTCGATGATTACCATACCAGTCAGTTCCCAGGGCAAATGACTCTTCACCGACTGCGAGTTGGTGAATCCGATCAAGCGCACCCGTTCAAAAGGTTTATGACCAGCAACATGCACGGTCGCAAGGGTGTTCTTGTTAAGCACTCCTCGTACCGCGATGTCGCTCGGCTTGTGGGCACCGGTGATCCAAGCCAGTCCGCGGTAGAACAATGTCAGCAGGATGACGGCTGCGACTACGGCAGCCCCGACGCCCCGGCAATGCTGATGGTTTCGATGAAAGGATGCATTTAGGACGACTTTCTGATGGGTAATCGACTAGCGCGACAAACGCACGCACGCCGAGACGGCTAACAACACGCATCGCGGATCGGCGGCTAAGACGCCCACGATGCGGCGCGACTCGATCCGCCGCTCACGTGCAGCTGAGTGCTCCGCGACACGACCGATTTCTTCCGACGGCAGCCTTCCGGACGTTCTTTCCGGCTACGCAGACGAGCGCACGGAGGGCTACATTCACCGACGCCGAATCCGGGAAGACATCAGCCACATCCGGAGCCAACACCACGACGTTAGTGCCCTCGGCGTACCGTTTGGCGTACTTGCCACAAACGCCCTTGCTGAAATCGTACTCATCCAGCATGTGAGGCGACGACGTCTTCTCGACGGCCTTTATTATAGCCTGTCTCCTGTCTGCTGGTCGCGATCCGCGCACCGACGCTCGGCATTCGGACATCTCGCTTCCTGTCGTCTGTGCTGCGTAACGGTCATCCAATGTCAGCCCCGCCTAACGCAGGCTAGCGCCCGCAACCCAAGAATCTGTTTGCCCGAAGGCCTCCGATCACCGTAGCCTGGGGCAACGCCTCAGGGCTGACGCCGCGCGTGTGCCTCTGTTGGCCGAAGGCCATATTCATGCGGGCCGCGGTGACACGTTGATGTTGGCCTTCGGCCAACACGGTTGCTGTCGTCTCTGGCTCCTGGGGCGTTGCC